>NZ_CP187232.1:8502500-8877352 GCF_049674955.1 Sphaerisporangium viridialbum
CTCCCTCTGGAACGTTGGACCCTCTGCCGGCAGTGGAGGCCACGGAGCCTGCTCCGACCGCGCCGCCGACAACTGGAGCTATCTCACTCAACGGAATCACCATCAGCGGGAAGCGATCGCAGAACGTACTCGGGAACCTCGTGAGCGGCGACCTCAACGCGGAGCAGTCATGACGATCATCGAAGACGTGACGATCGAGGGGGACGAATCCCAGAACGTCATCGGGAACACCGTCGGCAGGGATCTCGTCGTCCAGGTGATCAAGAATGTCCGGGGCCGTCCCTCGATGATCCTCTCTGAGGCGCAGATCGCCGAACGGGTGGCGGTCTATGTTCCCGCGCTCAACCACGACCGGATCGCCGCCGTCCTCGCCCGCGACAACGTCATCGCACTCTGCGGGCCGGAGGGCGACGGCATGACGACGACGGCCATCGCGGTGCTGCGACACGTGCGCCCCGGAATACGGATCCAGTCCTTCTCTGCGGGGGAGGACGACGTCGGCGAGGTGGCGGCCAAGACCGAGGCGTACGGATACCTGGTAAGGGCGCACGATGAAGACCCGTGGCGGTTGCGGTCCTTTCTGGAGGCCGTGCGCATGTCCGACGGGTTCGCCATCGTCATAGGGACAGCCGCAGAGCAGCGCCGCTTCGCCGGCTTCCAGGCGACGATCGAAGTGGAGGCGCCGCCCGCTGAAGCGGTCTACCTCAGCCATCTCGCCCGGCGAGGCCTCGGAGAGTCAGGCTGGCCGCATTGGCAGCGGGGGCTGGAACTCTTGAAAAGCGCGTCCCCCGGCGATGCGAGCCGTCTTGCGGAGCTCGTCGAGATCATTTCCCGCGAAGGGGGTGACACGCTCGACGTGGAGCATGCCTACCTTGGCTGGGCCGAAGAACTGCGCACCTGGTTCAGTGATCATTCCGAGCTGCTGGATCAGACCCTGATGATCGCCGCGGCGACGATCGAGCCCGCTGACGAGACCCAGGTCTACGCGGCGGCGCTGTCGCTGGCCCGGCACCTGGAGATCAAGCCACCGGGCGGCGGCCTCGCCTGGACGCCGACGACCGGCCTGTGCGTACTGCTAGCCACCTGGCGAGACAACGAGCGGATCGTCTTCCGGCGTCACGGTTACGCCGAGTCGGTCCTGCCGCACGTCTGCACCGAGTATCCGCTGGCCCGGATGGAACTGCTGTCCTGGCTGTCCGATCTGCCCACCGACAAGGTCCTGGCTTTGGAGCCCACGCTAGGTCACCGGCTCGTCGAGAAGTTCGCCGAACTCGCTGCCGGATACAACGCGCACGAGAAGATCACGCAGATGGCGCATCTCTGGGCAGGGGGAACCCGCTCTGACCTCGCGTATATCGCGCTAGCCGAGACCTGTCTGCATCCGGTCGTCGGCGGTCGGGTGCGCCAGAAGCTCTACGAATGGTCAACGCAGAGCCAGACATCACAGACCTTGAAGCTCACGATCGCCCGCGTCTGCCAGGTTCTCGGTGAGACCTACCTGCCAATCGCCCTGACCAGGCTCCAGCATCTGGCGACCCACGGCAACAAACAGGTACGGGACGAAGTCTTCGAGGTCGCCCGGTCGCTGGCAGAACTCGATCCCGGAGCGGTATTCACGACAGCCCTGCACTGGGCCAGGACATCCGTCAACCGGTCCTACAACGACGCGGTGAGACGACTCGACATCGCGACACGCCTCCTGCTCGATCTCCTCCCGCTCTTCGGCGCCACCGAGCTGCACGCGATCCTGCAAACCATCGATCTGCTGGTGACCAACGGCAACTCTCGCCTCCGACCACACCTCCTCGCCTGGGCGAAGGCACTGGCGGCCGAACACCGGGGCGCCGTCCTGAACCAGGCCCTGACCCTCGCCGCGGGCGGCGACGGCCGCATGGCCACGACCAACGCGCGAAGCACCTTCGGAACCAGACTCTTCCTCTCCCTGGTGCTCACCCGTGACTCGGACGGCCTCCCGTCGGTCCTGAACACCACCCCCCGGATCAACCCCCTGACCTGCACCGCGCCTTGGCGCATCGCCCTAAGTAGTCCCGGTGACTTTCCTGATCTCAACGAAGCCCTGTCACTTTGGCTGAACACCGCCGCCGTCCGAGAGGAACTTCGCCAGCCCCTGGTTTCCGCGCTCGTCACCGCGGCCAGCAACGACCCGCGCAACCGGCAGCGCCTCACCGACATGGTCCGGACCTGGGACGCCGGGATCCGCGATCATCGCCCTGTCAAAGAGACCATCCTGACCCGGATCCTGCTTCCCGACCGGCATCGCTGGGCTCTGATCGCCTGGGTCCGTCTCCGCACGGCCCTTGCCCCCCGCCTTTAACCCAGGACTCGGGGCGTTGTGTCGTCGTTACCGCCGCGGAGGATCTCGAAGATCGTGCGGGCCGAGAGCAGCGGACCTCCGTGCACGCCCTATACCAAAAGAGCCCGGGTCAGTGACACTGACTCGGGCTTTCTCACTGGCGCGCCGCCAGGGACTCGAACCCCGGACCCGCTGGTTAAGAGTCAGCGGCCAGCAGACTCGTTGCGTCCCGTACCAAGACTGGACGTGCAAATTCGTGCCGTTTCGTCCCCGACTCCGCTGATTCTGATGCCAGACCATGCCGGATAGTGGCGGATCGTTTCATGACCTCCGATCCCACAACGACCCCAGCGCCACATCAGCGCAACGTCGCACTTTGTAGTTCGTACCCAAGAGTAGTCATCTAACTGCGGAACCTCGCCGACCCGCCTCGCATCCAGCTCTGGAGCCATCTCCCGTACCCGGCCGGCCTGTCACCCGCTGACGTACAGGTCTCCGTACAGGAACAACAGATCGGTGAGCTTGCGCAATGTCTCGTGGCACACATAAGCGTTCCACCTGCCGCCTCCAACCCCCGCCTGTCCCGCCCGTTCGCACGGGGTGGCACCGCCGACGAAGGTGGCCTCAAAGTCGTACCCGGGGGGCGGCGTCCATGCCGCTGCGGAGGCGGACCCGGCGGAGGAGGCGGGTGCCGACTCGGCCACCGCGGGAGAACCCGGCGCGTACGACAGCGCGACGGAGGCGCAGATGATCGCGATGACCATTGAAGAGCTGCGAACGTACGTCAACGGCTGCTCCTGTCTCATCGAAAGCTTTTGATCCGTCGCCCTTTTGGGACAAGGAGGACCTAGCAAGGCCGTTTCTCATCACCGCGTGCCGTCCCAGCCAGCCGGGGAACGTCTCCTGCCGGCCGACCGGCTGAGCACCGCGGTGGACCTGCGGTCGAGAGCTCGCGGTCTAACGGTCCCGAACCAGGTTCCTGATGCGTACCGCGAGGGCGTTGGGGTCGTCGCCGGCCTGTACCACGATTCGGTTCAGCGGCCCGTCGCTCAACTCCAGCCTGAGTGACCGCCTGGTGCGGCCGGCCAGCCAGTACGACGTGCCTTGCGGTCCGATGAAGGTGCCCGCGGTCAGGCCAGGAAAGAGCGTGGCCCCGTAACGCATGCCGGGCGGATCGAGGTCGCCCGCGTCCATCACATGAACTCCCGCGATGGCGTCGACCGGAATCCGGATGCTCCAGCGGAACGACAGGACTTTGAACACGCCCCGCGGCCTGATCAGTACCCCTCCTTCCGACACCACCACAGCGGCCAGATCGCCGTTCCTGGCCAGGAGCACGCCGTACAGGACCACCGCGAGCAGGACCACGAGGGGGAACAGCACCTGGAGCGGATCTGAAGCCACGGTGTTCATCCTTGTGCCTTATCGATCAGCGGTCCAGTGTGCTCCCGAGCGATCGTCCGCCGGCGAGCGGATCTATGAGTTCGGCCGCGGCGACCGGCGGCGCCGATGGCACGTCGGCGCGTTCCAAGGCGGGTACCGGTGTACACCCTCTGAGCGAGAAGCAGGAGCAGTCCCACCGGAGCGCAGGAGACCCGGTAACGACCGAAGAACCCGCGCAGGGCCGGAAATGACTACGGGCACCCCCCATCGCGTGGAGGATGCCCAGGTCATCGGTGTGAACCGTGGTGCGCCGCCAGGGACTCGAACCCCGGACCCGCTGATTAAGAGTCAGCTGCTCTAACCAACTGAGCTAGCGGCGCGCGACCACGTCTAGATTAGCGGTACAAACGGGGTGGCTGTGACATCTGCCCGGCTTCACCCTCTACCGGGCGTGTCTTCCCCGGCTCCACCAGGCGTGTAACTCCAGGATCGCACGTGCCGGCGTACCGGTCGAGCGCCGGGCTTACCGCCGGGCAAGGCGGACGTATCCGCGTGACGATGTTTGGCGGGAAGTGAGCGGGTAGAGCGGAGAGTCCCGACGAAGTCAATCGAAGGGAGAACGCGAACATGCAGCAGGATCTTTGGAGCTACAGCCCGACCGTCACCGGCGCCAACCAGAACTTCGACGTGGTCGGATACCACGTCGAGGCGACGGACGGCAAGATCGGTTCGGTGGACGAGGCGACGTACGAGGTCGGCGAGAGCTACCTGATCGTGGACACCGGACCCTGGATCTTCGGCAAGAAGGTCATGCTTCCCGCGAGCACGGTCACCCAGATCGACCCGCAGGAGAAGAAGGTCTACCTCAGCCGCACCAAGCAGGAGATCAAGGACTCTCCGGAGTTCGACGAGGCCGCGTTCAAGGAGCCCGCGTACCGCAACCAGGTGGGCGACTACTACGGCCGCTTCCCCTTCGGGCCGGGCACCCTCTAGGCCATCACCCGCCCAGGAAACGAACGAACGGAGGCCGCGCCGCGAAGGCGCGGCCTTCCGCGTGTCCAGCACCGTCGGGGCGAGAGTTTCCAGCACCGCCGGGCGGGAGAGGTACCCGGCGCGACGGTCTCCAGCACCGTCCGCGCGAGGGTCTCCGGGCGCCTTCGGGGCAGGGTCAGGGCCAGCGGGTGTCGGCGTCGTCGGGTGGGGGCTTGGGGCAGGCCACGCCGAGGCGGTCGAGGAGGGTCAGGAACGTCGAGGCGTACGGAGAGACCGACGCGACGATGGCGACCCGGTCCCAGTCGACCTGCTCTCTCAGCGCGCGGACCTGCGGCAGCATCGACCCGTAGTCGCAGCTGTGCTCCGACATCGGCAGGATCCACGAGATGACCAGATCGGTCGCGTCCAGCACCGGCAGGCTCAAGGCCGCCGTGTTGATCATGGTGGCTCTGGCGATCATCTCGGGCGTGACCGGGCGCTCCTCGATCCTGAAGATCAGATCGACCAGCCTGTCGCCCTCGTCGAACGCCTTGACCAGCCAGTCCTCCGGCGGCCTTGCCGTGCGGAAGCCGACCTCCCTGAGCATCTCCAGCGTGCGGGGCACGTCCTCCTCCACCAGCACGAAGTCGACGTCGTGCAGCGAAGGGGCCGCTCCTCGGGCGTAGGCCGCGCAGCCTCCGGCGAGGGCGAACCGCACCCCCTCGGCTTTGAGCACGGACCCGGCGCGCTTCAACGTGTCGATGATCGCGTCGGTCACCTCGTGCGTGTGACTTCCCAAGGCTCACCCCCAACGAGCGCAGGCTGAAGATCGCACCTACCCGCCCTGTTCGCAGGACAAACACGGCGCATGGTCGCGCCATGGAAGGGTAGACGGCGCCCTATGACCAACATATTCACGAACACACTTCGTAAGGAGGAACGGGCCTACGAGAACGGAGCCGATCGGCCGCTTGGGTCTTACCTGCGCGTTCTCGGCGTCTACGGCGGCGCGGTGGCGGGACTGCTCGCCCTCGGCAAGCTGACGGGCGCCAGAGCACCGGGACGGATCTCCCCGATGGACCTGTTCCTCATGGGGCTGAGCACACACCGACTCTCCCGGACGATCACCAAGGACCCGGTCACGAGCCCGTTCCGGGCACCCTTCACACGCTACGCCGGTGTAAGCGGACCTGCCGAATTGAGGGAAGAGGTTCGCGGCCACGGCGTCAAGCATGCCGTCGGCGAGCTGGTGACCTGTCCCTTCTGCGTCGCGCAGTGGGTCGCCACGGCCTACGCCGCCGGCATGGTCTTCGCCCCCGGAGTCACCCGCCTCATGGGGGCCACCATGTCCGCCGTCGCCGTCTCCGACTGGTTACAACTCGGGTACGCGCGACTGATGAAGTCGACGGAGGAGCCGTCCAAGGAGGAGTCATGAGCGAGATCTCCTTCAGCACGTCGCTGAAGGCCTTCCAGCACAACCCCTACGGCAAGTGGTTCGCGTTCGCCGCGCTGGGACTGGTGGCCTGCACCCTGCTCAGCGTGGTGGCGGGCCTGGCCGGAGCCGTGTGGCTGACCGTGCTCCTCGGGATCCTGGCCTACGCGGCACTGGCGGGCGCTCTCTTCACCGTGCGGCGCATGGTCAGGGCGCACAGGCGCGAGAGGATCAGGAAGTACAGATGACGTTGAGTGACATGGCCGGGCCCGAGTCCGACGAGAGCCACAAAGAACGGGTCGACCGTGAACTCGGCGAGCTCCTCCAGGGGTTACGGGTGGCGGCCACGGGCGTTCAGGTCCTGTTCGCCTTTCTCCTGACGCTTCCCTTCTCCACAGGTTTCGGAAAAGTCGACCAGGCCGGACGGTGGCTGTTCTACGCGGCCATGCTGAGCGCCGCCGTGGCCTCCATTTGCCTCATCGCCCCGGCGACGCAGCACCGCATCCTTTTCCGCAGCTCCTTGAAGGAGCTCATGCTTCACCGCGCCAACCGGCTCGGCGTCGTGGGAGGCATCGCGCTGGCCGTCTCCATGACCTGCTCGACCGGGCTGGTCGTGGAGGCCTTCCTCGGCATCCTGCCGGCGGCGCTGCTGGCGGGAGGTGTGGCGGGGCTGAGCGGCTGGCTGTGGTTCGTGGAGCCGCTCGTCTCGCGCCACCGCAGGCGGGCCCACGCCCAGGAGGGCTAGGTGTACTGACGGTCGGACGGGCGCCTCACACGTCGGGCGACGTGGGGGCGCCCGAACATTTGCGCTGGTCAGCCCCCTGCTTGGCTGTTACTTGAACATTAATCTCGCGATAGCAAGAGTTGATTCGCAAACACGTTAATGAGGCATTTGTCAGGGCAGAGGGATGCCCATGGGTACACTTCTTTGGCTCATCGCCGTCGTTCTCGTCATCGCCGGGATCTACGTCATCCTGGCCCGTCGCGACCTCCTCTGGGGGATCGTCCTCATCGTCGTCGGCCTTCTCGTCGGCCCTGGTGGCGTCAGCATCTTCCATCCATAACAGCACCCGAAAACAAGGGGCGAAGTTGGGACGTGGAAGCGGCGGACCGGCCTATCCGGCCCGCCGCCGCGGCCCATGTCGTGGATCCCCCGGCCGGGGTTTCCGCCCGGCCGACATGCCGATCCGGGCGCTCACCGGAAAGTCCGGGCGCTCACCGGAAAGAAAGTCAGCGGTCAGCCGATCCCCCGGCTGCCCCTTCCCAGGAGAACGACCGTTCCCAGGGATCAAATCGTGCTCTCAGATCGTTCGCCGGCCCGTGAAAAAGCCTTCGCCCCGCCCTGGGAAACCCCAGGCGGGGCGGAAGACCTCACGTGGCAGGCAGGACCTCACGTGGCAGGCGGTCTCAGCAGATCTCGGGGTCCTCACCGCCGAGACCGTAGACGGCGTACGCCCTGCTGAGCACGGGCAGCGCCACGTTGCGGACCCGGACCCCACCGGGCGTCACGCCCTTCTCGACCCCGGCGTGCGCGTGCCCGTGGATGAAAAGGTCGGCGCCCTCGGCGTCGACGGCCTCGGCGAGCAGGTAGCTGCCGAGGAAGGGATAGATCTCCAGCGGCTCGCCCGCGAGGGTCTCCTTGACCGGGGAGTAGTGGCTGAGCACCACCTTGTGGTCGGTGTCCAGGCCCTTGAGCGCCTTGTGCCACAGCTCGGCGATCTCCCTGGTGTGCCGGACGAAGTCCTTCATCTGCGGCTCGCCGAACTCGCTCGCGCACTTACCCGCGAACCCGCCGCAGAAGCCCTTTCCGCCGGCTACGCCGAGACGCACGTCCCCGCACTGGATCACTGTGGAGTCGTCCTGCAGGACGCGGATGCCGGCGTCGCGGAGCAGGGCGACGATCTCGTCCTCGGCGTCGGACTGGTAGTCGTGGTTGCCGAGCACGGTGACCACGGGAACCGGCAGGTCGCGGAACTCGTCGGCCACGACCCTGCCCTCCTCGGGGGTGCCGTGGCGGGTCAGGTCGCCCGCGATGAGCAGGACGTCGGCCCGCTCCTCGATGCCGTCCAGCCTCCGGCGGTACCTCCCCCGGAGGTCCTCACCCAGGTGCACATCGCCCACGGCGGCGACTCTGATCTTCACAGGGTCTCCTCCTCTCCCGGCTCCCTTACCTCCACCACGGTGACCTCGTTGTGGACCTTCAGGCCGGGCGCGGTCTCAGCGGCCACGGCGGCCACGAGGAGCCGGCGTTCGCTCGACTCCACCTGGCCGCCCAGGAAAAGCTGGTCACCGCGGATGTCGACGCGGATCCCGAGCTCGTAGGTGCGCTCGTCCTCCGCGAGCGCCCGCTGCACGCGGGCGGCCACGTAGTGGGGAGCGTCGTAGTGCGGAGCGTCGTGATGCGAGGCGACGTCGTGCTGAGCCTCGTGGGACATCGTCTACCCCCTCCGATCGAGTACAGGTCTCGCCCTGCCCGTCGTACCGGCGGCGAAACCGAGGAGGTTTGATGCGTCGATCTCAGGATAGAACAGGCCGTTAACAAGAAGTGCGCAGGACGCACGCGCTTTCTGCGAGGTCTCTGACCTCGCAGAAAGCGCGTGCGGGTACTCCGATCCCCCAGCCTGAAGGCGCGAGCGCCCAGCCCGTCCGGACGAGGTCCGGGCGGTCTCGTGCACGTCCCCTCGTGTACGTGGAGCTCGCCGACGTCGACTCGTGCACCCTGCCCCCCGTGCACCTCGCGACCGCGGTCGCCTTCCGTACGGTGTCGCGATCCGCCCTTGCTCGTGATCCGTGCCCGATTTCGGGCGCTCCCTCCTGAGCTCCGTGCCCCCGAGCCAGGAATTCAGCAGGGATCGGCCAACCTGGAGGAGACCCGGTGAAGATAGCAATGGTGTCCGAGCACGCGAGCCCGCTGGCCATCGCCGGCGGGGTGGACTCCGGTGGGCAGAACGTCCACGTGGCGGCCCTCGCCCGCGGCCTGGCCGACAGGGGTCACGAGGTGACCGTCTACACCCGCAGGGACAGCGCGGAGATCGCCGAAGAGGTGGCGTTCGCCCCAGGCGTGTCCGTGGTCCACGTCCCCGCGGGGCCGCCGGGAAGGATCCCCAAGGACGCGATCCTGCCGTGGGTCCCCGACTTCGGGCACTGGCTGCGGCAGCGCTGGATGTTCCAGCCGCCGGACGTCGTCCACAGCCACTTCTGGATGAGCGGCCTCGCGGCCCTGGCCGCCGCCCGCGACCCCGGGGTCCCCGTGGTGCACACCTTCCACGCCCTCGGCGTGGTGAAGCGGCGCCACCAGGGCACGGGCGACTCCAGCCCGCGCGAGCGGCTCAAGGCCGAGACCGTCATCGCCCGAGGGGTCGACCGGATCATCGCCACGTGCGGCGACGAGGCCGACGAGCTGGTCCGCATGGACATCCCCCGCCGTTCGGTGCAGGTCGTCCCGTGCGGTGTCGACTGCGCCGAGTTCGGCCCGTCCGGGCCCGCCGCGCCGCGCCCGCGCGGCCCGCGCGTGCTGTCCATCGGACGGCTGGTGCCGCGCAAGGGCGTCGACACCGCCATCGAGGCCATGCGCCTGGTCCCCGGAGCCGAGCTGATCGTCGCGGGTGGGCCGCCCGCCCACCGTCTCGACCACGACCCCGAGGTGACGCGCCTGCGGCGGATCGCCTCAGCGGCGGGGGTCGCCGCCCGGGTCCGCTTCGTCGGCCAGGTCTCCCACGAGAACGTCCCCGCGCTCATGCGCTCCGCCGACCTGGCCGTCTGCGTGCCCTGGTACGAGCCGTTCGGCATGGTCACGCTGGAGGCCATGGCCTGCGGGCTGCCCGTGGTCGCCTCCTCGGTCGGCGGCCAGTGCGAGACCGTCGTCGACGGCCTGACCGGCACGCTGGTGCCGCCGCGTGACCCGAGATCGCTCGCCACGGCCCTCAACACCCTGCTCGACGACCACGACCGGCGCGCGGCGTACGGCATCGCGGGCGCCGAGCGGGCCCGGGCGCGTTACGACTGGCCCCGGATCGCCGCCGAAACCCGCGCCGTCTACGAGGAGGTCCTGGAGGCTCGCGGGCGGATCCCCGTCGGAAGGAAGGCGTCGTGACCCCCCGCCTCGTCCCTGAGTGGCCGGGACCATGAGCGTCGCCCTGGTGCTGCGCGCGCCCGGCATCGGCGAGCTGCTCACCGCCGTACCGGCCCTGCGCGCCCTGCGCCGCGGCGGCCTGAACGTCGTGCTCGCCGCGCCCCCGGAGCTGAAGGACCTGGCCCTGCTCACCGGCGCCGTCGAGGCCCTGCTGCCCACGACCGGGCTGGACCAGCTCACCTGGAACGGCGGGCGGCCCGATCTGGCCGTGAACATGCACGGGCGCGGGCCGAGGAGCCATCGCCTGATGCTGGAGCTGCGGCCGAGGCGGATGTGGGCGTTCGCCAACCCGGCCCTGCCCCGGTTGAGGGGCCCGAGCTGGCACGAGCACGAGCACGAGGTGCAGCGCTGGTGCCGCCTGGTCAAGTGGTACGGCTCGCGCGTCGACCCCGGCGAGCTGGCCCTTCCCGTCCCGCTCTGCCACAACCTGGCGCCCGGAGCCGTGGTGATCCATCCGGGGGCCGGGCAGGCGGCGAAGCGCTGGCCGCCCGGCCGGTTCGCCGAGGTGGCGAGGACCATGGTCGCCGAGGGGCTGCGGGTGGTCGTGACCGGAAGCGGGCGGGAGCGCCCCATGGCCCTGCTCGTCGCGGCACAGGGCGGGCTGGCGCCGCGCGACGTGCTGGCCGGCCGTACGTCGCTGAAGGAGCTGGCCGCCCTGGTGGCCGGGGCCGCCCTGGTGGTCAGCGCGGACACCGGGGTCGCCCACCTGGCGACGGCGTACGGCACCCCGTCGGTGATCGTCTTCGGCCCCGGCTCGCCCGCCCGGTGGGGGCCTCCCGCGGGCAGGCCGAGGCACCGGGCCCTCGCGCGCGGCGCCGATCCCCGGGCGGTGACCGTCCAGGACGTCGTGGCGGCCGGCCGTGAGGTGCGCTCCGTGCCCGTTTCCTGACGCTCCCTGAGCCGGTGAGGGGTTTGGACGGGCTTCTGGACGGTAGCTGGGAGGGAGCGGTGTCCACCGGCAGGAGGCAGACGACGTGCGTCACCGACCGGCTCCTGCCGACAACGAACCGGAGCGCACATGACGTCGGATCTGTCGGGTACGGGGAATGGTCTGTGGAAAGGGGGACCGGTGATGGAAGAAACTCCGGAACAGCGGTCTTCGACCGGTAGGCCCATGGTGACGGGAACCCCTCGGGACGTCATCCACATACGCCTGGGGTCGTTCGTCCTGATCCTCGCGGTGGCGCTGGGAGTGCTGGCGCTGGTCGCGAAGGCCACCCTGCCTGCCGTGGTCCTCGGAGTGGTCGCCGTGCTCGCCGTCGTGGACGTCATCCTGGCCGTTGGGCGCCAGCGCCGCCTCGGCGGCGGGCCGCGGTCCACCGGCTGAGGCGACGGTCCCAGTCCACCGGCTGAGGCCGCGGTCCGCGGTCCACCTGCTGAAAGGGGAGAACGTGTTAAGCGGCAAGGTCGTAGTGGTGACCGGCGCCAGCGGTGGCGTCGGCCGTGCTGTGGTACGGATGCTCGGGGAGAAGGGCGCGAAGGTCGCCCTCATCGCGCGGGGGGAGACCGGCCTCGCGACCGCCGCCACGGAGGTCGGAGGCGAGGGCGGGACCGCCAAGGTCTTCCCCGCGGACGTGGCCGACCACGAGCAGGTGGACGCCGCGGCCGACAGCGTCGAGAAGGAGCTCGGCCCCATCGACGTGTGGATCAACGTGGCGTTCTCCTCGGTGTTCGCGCCGTTCACCGAGATCGACCCGGCCGAGTACGAGCGCACCACCCGGGTCACCTACCTCGGCTACGTCTGGGGCACCCGGGCCGCGCTGCTCCGGATGCGCCCGAGGAACCGCGGTGTCATCGTGCAGACCAGTTCGGCCCTGGCCTACCGCGGCATCCCGCTCCAGGCCGCGTACTGCGGCGCGAAGCACGCCATGAAGGGCTTCACCGAGTCGGTCCGCACGGAGCTGCTCAACGCGGGCAGCGACGTGAAGATCACCATGGTGCAGCTTCCCGCGGTGAACACCCCGCAGTTCGACTGGGTGCTCTCGCGGCTGCGCCGCCACCCCCAGCCCGTGCCGCCGATCTTCCAGCCCGAGGTCGCCGCGCAGGCGATCGTGTACGCCGCCGAACATCCGTCCCGCCGGGAGTACTGGGTGGGCGGCAGCACCGCGGCGACGATCATCGGCGAGAAGTTCGTCCCCGGGCTGATCGACCGCTACCTCGGCAAGACGGGCGTCGACTCCCAGCAGACCGACGACAAGCCGACCGGCGTGGCCAACCTGTGGGAGCCCGCGGACGAGCACCGCGACTACGGAGCCCACGGCAGCTTCGACGAGCGTGCCAAGGACCGCAGCGTCCAGGTGTGGCTGTCGCAGCACCGCAACCTGGTCGCCGCCGGAGTGGGGGGCGCCGCCGCGGCGGCCATCGCCGTGCTGGCCGGCCGCCGCTGAGGGCTGGGCCGGTGAGGACCGGGCCAGGCCTCACCACACGGACGGCCGTCTGACACGCCGGCGGCCGCCTCACACGCCGAGAGGGCGACGGAACCGATTCCGTCGCCCTCTCGCTTTCCCCGGACTCTCCTGGCGGACGCACGGCCTGGAGTGGGTCACTTGCCGGGCCACTCCCCTGTGGCGTTCTGGATGCCCTCCGCGCTGGCACGGTCGATGGCGGCCTTCACGACGCCGAAGATCGCGCCCTGGAGCGCGGCGGCGATCAGGACCTCGGTCCAGCCGTACTGCCTGGACGTGGCCTCGGGGGCGTCGCCCTTGCCGGCCACCAGCTTCCAGACCTGCTTGAAGATCAGGCCGGAGAGGAAGCCGCCGGCCATGCCGGACAGCGCGCCCGCCGACCTGTAGGCGAGCTTCTTCACGACTGCTTCTTCCTCCGCAGGACCCGCCAGAGGACCAGGACTCCCGCGGCCACCGCCGCGGTGACCCACGGGCGGTTCTTCGCCTGGGTGACGACCTTGTCCGCGGCGTCCTTCACCTCGTCGGGCATGTTGGAGCGGGCCTTGTCCGCGAGGTCGCCCGCCCTGCCCGCCAGCTCGGTCGCCTTGCCGCCGGCCAGCCCGGCCAGGTCACCGGCCTTGCCGCTCGCCTTGGCCGCGAGGTCGCCCGCCTTGTCACCGGCCTTGGCGGCCAGGTCCCCGGCCTTGTCGCCCGCCCTGGAAGCGAGCTCTCCGGCCTTGTCACCGGCTTTGGAAGCCAGGTCCCCGGCCTTGTCACCGGCCTTGCCCGCGAGGTCGCCCGTGGTCTTCTTCGCCTCGGCGAGCACGTCCTGTGCCCGGCCCGTCATATCCGCCATGGTGTCCTCCTTTGCCATGGCACCCCGCTACCCCTACAGGAAAAGCTCTAACGAGTTACACGCCACCGGTACGCCCTCCTGCCGCGCGGCCCGTACGCCTCCGGGCACGCGAGAAGGCCGGCCCGGCTTGAGCCGGGCCGGCCGATGGGAACGCCGCTGGAGTGGCCGGATCGGCTACGGGTCACCTGGCCTTCGCGGTGGCCCTGCGGTTCGCCTTCTTGATGGCCTCGACGAGCTCGCCCTTGTCCATCTTCGACCGGCCTTCCACGCCGAGCCGCGCGGCGACCTTGTACAGGTGTTCCTTGCTGGCATTGGCGTCGACGCCCTCGGCGGTCTCGCCCCGCGCCGGCGTGCTGCGCGCCGCCTGGGCGTCGGACGGGCCCTTCTTGGCCTTCGGCTCCCAGTGGTCGCCGACCTTCTCGAACGAATGCTTCAGCGCGGCGAACGCGGTGCGGTGGGCCCTTTCGCCCTCTCCGTACGTCTCCACGGCTGAGTCATGCGCTTTTATCCACGTTTCTTGGGCCTTTTTCGGGGAGCGCTCAATGGTCGACGGGAGCTCCTGCTTTCCAGGCATGATTTTCCTCCTCCTCGAAGAACCGCTGGTGGCGAAGTGGTGGCATGACGAAGACGATCGGCTACATTCCCAGCCCGCGTCTTCGCATGACGTGAGCCGCCCGAATCTTTGACCAGCCTGTCCGTCCCCCAGAACCTGTCATGACTTTTCATGACTTTCCGGGGTGCTCGGGCAGGCCGCCCGCCTGGGCAGCCGTCCCCACCGGGCTCGGCGGAGGTCAGACGATCGGGTCGTCGTAACGCCGCTCCTCGTACACCTGGGTCCGCGTGGCGTCGACCGGGCTCACCGGGCTCACGGGAGTCGTGCGGGTGACGGCGGTCCGTCGCATGTTGGTCAGCCGCCAGATGCCGAACAGCAGTCCGGCGATGCCACCGAGCATGAGAATCACGCCGACGACGTTGATGTCGACGCCCGCGAGGTCGAACTCGACGGCCCACGTCAGGATGGCGCCGAGCATGATCAGGAAGATGCTTCCGGCTATGGTCATGGAAATGCCTCCTTCGCTCCTCGCACCCCCTTCTTTCCCGCACACGGATCTCAAACGTCCTGGGCCCGCCCGGTCCCGCCACGCCGTACGCCGGATATTCCGTTTGCCCAGGCAGACGCGGGGATGGTACGCACTCTTCCGTGACGTTCAGCGATAAACCGACCTTCACCGGCAAGCGCGTCGTGCTGCGCCCCGCCGGCCCCGAGCACGCCGACGGGCTGTGGGAGCTCGTGCGCGACCCCGAGACCCGGCGGCTCACCGGCTCGCACGGGGAGTTCAACGAGCAGGCCACCAAGCTCTGGTACGCCACCCGGGCCGAGCACGACGACCGGCTCGACCTCGCGATCTGCGACGCGGCCGACGGCTCCTACGTCGGCGAGATCGTGCTCAACGAGCTCGACACCGGCAACATGTCCTGCAACCTGCGCATCGCCCTGGTCGGCCCGCGCGTGTACGGCAAGGGATACGGCACCGAGGCCACCCGTCTGGTGCTGGCCCACGCGTTCGAGACCGTGGGGCTCCACCGGATCAGCCTGGAGGTGTTCGCCTTCAACGCGCGGGCGCACCACGTGTACGAGAAGGTCGGCTTCGTCAAGGAGGGCGTCCTGCGAGACGCCCTCCGCTGGGACGGGGAATGGCACGACGCGATCGTGATGTCCGTCCTCGCCTCCGACTGGAACACCCACCACGGCCACCCGCAGGTCCGGCCCGCCCGTGAGGACATTTCCGCTGAAAAGCACTGATCCCAAGGCTCTGCGTCCCATGCGGCCTTCCAGCCAACCCCCCGGCCAGACAGAACCGGACGGCCCTGAGTGGCGGGCCACCCGCGCCTCGGTCATCCGCGACGCCGCCGGCATCGCCCTGACCAGCGGGGCGTACGCCGTGTCCTGCGGCGCGATCTGCACGGCCGCGGGGCTGTCGGTCCTCCAGACGCTGGCCCTGTCACTGCTGATGTTCACCGGCGCGTCGCAGTTCGCCATCGCCGGGGTGATCGGCTCCGGCGGCAACCCGCTGGCCGGCGCCGCCGTCGCCGTCCTGCTCGGCAGCCGCAACGCCCTGTACGGCCTGCGCCTCGCCTCGCTGCTGAACGTCAGGGGCGCCCGCAAGGCCCTGGCCGCGCAGCTGGTCATCGACGAGACCACCGCGATGGCCGTCGGCCGCGACACCGAACGGGCCGGGCGGCTCGGGTTCTGGGCGACCGGCGTCGCCCTCTACACCCTGTGGAGCCTCGGCAACCTCGTCGGCGCGCTCGGCGCCCAGGTGCTGCCGGACCCCGAGGTGCTCGGCATGGACGTCGCCGCGCCCGCCGCCTTCCTGGCACTGCTGGCGCCGCGCATGCGTGCCGGCCGTCCATGGGTCGCGGCCCTGCTCGCCGCGGCGGCGGCCCTGATCGCCGCTCCCCTGCTGCCCGCGGGCGTCCCCGTGCTGCTGGCGGCACTGGTAGTCGGGATCCTGGCGTTGCTCCTGCCCTCGCGGGAGCCCTCTGATGATGCTTCGAAGAACACCGAGCCGACGAGACCCCCGACCGCCTCCGACCCTGTGGAGGAGACTCCATGATCTGGTACGCCGTGATCGCCGCGAGCGTGGGGTGCTACCTCTTCAAGCTCGCCGGGCTGTCCGTACCTGAGCGGATCCTGCGGAACGACCGCACGCGCCGGATCGCCGCGCTGCTCCCCGTGGGCCTGCTGGGCGCCCTGATCGCCACCCAGACGTTCACCGACGGCCACCACATCACCCTGGACGCTCGCGCCGCCGGGCTCGGCGCGGCCGTGATCGCGCTGCTGTTCCGCGCGCCGTTCCTGGTAGTCGTGGCGGTGGCCGTCGCGACCACCGCCTTGTTGCGCCTCCTGGGGTGAACTGGCCGCCACCCCCGGAGTCATCTGGAGCTATGCGCCGCCGTTGCGCGCCGCGTTCTTCTTGGCGATGCCCCGGACCACCTCGTCGACGTGCGGCTCGCACACCGGGTCCCTGGAACGCCTTCCGGAGAACCAGCTCGTCTCGATCACGTAGTCGGCTGGATGCCCGCATAGGCAGGTGCCAGGGTTTTCTGGGTCTACCGGTACTACCGCTGTCTGCTGCCTGACCATGAATCGAGCGTAGCCGCGATATGACCTCTTTTCTCCCAGAACACTCGGTTCTCCCTAGAAAGCAAGCCGCGTCGCGGGCGTGTGACCTGCTGCGCAGACCTCCAAGGCTAGGCGAACAGGGCTGCGGCGCCTCCTCATATGCCTACAGTTGGTTCACCGGGATAGGCGCCCACCACCACGATGAGGATTTATGGGCATAGAAGGGTCTTTTTGGCGCGCTATCGCGGTCTACCGCATCGCCTCGCTCGCGTACGCGGCGCTGTTGCTCGCGGGCGCGGGCGGCTACCAGCGGCCCGTCCTCGGATGGCTCGTCATCGGGGTCATGGCCCTCTGGACCGCCGCCACGACGTTCGCCTACCCGGTCGCCCGCGGCAGGACCCTCCTGCTGATCGACCTGCTCGTCACCATGGGATGCCTGCTCGCCTCGCCGTACGTCCAGGGCCCGGACGCCGGTCCCGCCGGGGTCATGCCGGTCACCGCCACCTGGATCGGCGGCCCGGTGCTCGCCTGGGCCGTGTACGGCGGGCGCCGCGCGGGGATCGTGGCGGCGGTCGCGCTGTCGGTGGGCGACCTGTGGCTGCGCGGCCTGCGCGGGTTCGACCTCTCCGTCCCCGTCAACGGGGCCGTGCTGCTGGTCCTCGCCGGAGCCGTGGTCGGCCACGTCGCCCGGCTCACCAAGCAGGCCGAGGAACGGCTCCAGCGCGCGACCGAGATGGAGGCGGCCGGCCGCGAGCGCGAGCGGCTCGCCCGGGGCATCCACGACTCGGTCCTGCAGGTGCTGGCCCTGGTGCAGCGCCGCGGGCTGGAGATCGGCGGGGAGGCCGCCGAGCTGGGCAGGCTGGCCGGAGAGCAGGAGGCGGCCCTGCGCGAGATGGTCCGCGCCGAGCCGGTCGGGGCGAGGTACGAGGACGCGGGGCTCGCCGACGTGGGCGCCCTGCTGCGCAGGTACGGCTCGGCCACGGTGACCGTCTCCACGCCCGCGACGCCGCTCCTGCTGCGGGCGCGGCAGGCCCGGGAGGTCACCGCGGCCGTGGGCGCCGCACTCGACAACGTGCGCCGGCACTGCGCGGAGGGCACCCGTGCCTGGGTGTTCGCCGAGGGGGACGCCGACTCGGTGACCGTGACCGTCCGCGACGACGGCCCCGGCATCCCGGCGGGGCGGCTCGCGGAGGCCGAGGCCGAGGGCAGGCTGGGGGTCGCGCAGTCGATCCGCGGCCGCGTCGCCGGCCTCGGCGGCACCGCCGGCTTCATCTCCGTGCCGGGCCAGGGGACCGAGGTTGAGCTGACCGTCCCCGCTCCCGCCGGGGCCGGAACCGACCTACAGTTGCCGTTGTGAGCGCACTGCGGGTGATGGTGGTGGACGACCACCCGATGTGGCGGGACTCCGTCGCCCGCGACCTCGGCGAGGCGATGTACGACGTGGTCGCCACCACGGGCGAGGGCCGCCAGGCCCTCCGCGTCGCCGCGGCCGTACGGCCCGACGTGGTGATCCTCGACCTGAGGCTTCCCGACCTGCCCGGGGTCGAGGTGGCCAGGGGGCTCGCGGCCTCCGAGCACCCGCCCCGCGTCCTGGTGCTGTCGGCGAGCGGCGAGCAGGAGGACGTGCTGGAGGCCGTCAAGGCGGGCGCCTCCGGCTACCTGGTCAAGTCGGCGGGCAGGGAGGAGTTCCTCGACGCCGTGCGGCGCACGGCCGAGGGCGAGCCGGTGTTCACCCCCGGCCTCGCGGGGCTCGTGCTCGGCGAGTACCGCCGCCTGGCCGTCCAGGCGCCCGCCGATGACGGCCCGCGCCTGACCGACCGCGAGACCGAGGTGCTGCGCCTGGTCGCCAAGGGCCTGTCGTACAAGCAGATCGCCGAGCGGCTCGTGCTCTCGCACCGCACCGTGCAGAACCACGTGCAGAACACCCTCAACAAGCTGCAGCTCCACAACCGGGTCGAGCTGGTCCGCTACGCGATCGAGCGCGGCCTCGACGAGACGTAGACCCCGGTCGGTGCCTCAGATGCCGTCGACCTTGTACGGGTCGTGCTCGGCGAGAAGCTTGTCGAGGCGTGCCTGGTCGACGCGGCTGGCGATGTTGCCGACCTCCTGCCGGTCGCGCAGGCACTTGGCGAGCACGAAGGCCGACGTCACCGTGTAAAGCACGGCGACGGCCAGGAACGCGCGGATCCAGGCGTCCACGGGAAGGTAGGCGATGCCGACCGCGACGCCGCCGAGTGCGAGCCCGAAGGACAGGACGCATTGTGCGTAGTAGGCACCGGTCATGGTGGGCTGTAGGGGCTTCGTCATGGTTTCGATGCTCCACCACGGCCGGCCGGGGCGCCTGAGTACGCGTACCGGACCTCTTCTGAGTACTTCCTGCGCTGCGGGCGAAAGAGGCGACGTGGGCGCTGATCGCCGCCCTAGGGTGCCCGTATGGAGATCACCCAGCTTCGCCCCGAGCTCTACATGCTCCAGCCGAGCTTCGGGCAGGCCTACCTCTGGCGGGACGCCGGCTCGCTCACTCTCATCGACACCGGCATCGCGGGCTCGGGGGCCGGCATCGCCGAGGCCATCGGCAAGCTGGGGTTCGACAGGCGTGAGCTCACCCGCGTGGTGGTGACCCACTTCCACGAGGACCACACCGGCTCGGCGGACGAGATCAGGGCGTGGGGCGGGGTGACCGTCATGGCCCACCGGCTCGAAGCGCCCGTGGTCCGGGGCGTGGTCCCCGGCCAGGCGCCCGACTTCCTCGACTGGGAGCGCGAGCTGCACGCGCAGGTGGCCACCGGCCTGCCACCCGCGCCGCCCTGCCCCGTCGACCGCGAGCTCGAAGACGGCGACGTCATCGACTTCGGCGGCGGCGCCCGCGTGATCGCCACCCCTGGCCACACCGACGGCAGCATCGCGATCCACCTGCCCGAGTCCGGCGTGCTGTTCACGGGCGACACCGTGGCCCACGTCGACGGGCAGGTGATGCTCGGGGTCTTCAACGTCGACCGCGCGAGGACCATGGAGTCGTTCCGCGCCCTGGCCCTGCTCGACACGACCCTCGCCTGCGTCGGCCACGGCCGGCCGATCACCACCGACGTTCCCGGCACCCTCACCGCCGTCTCGCGCAACTTCGCCTGATCCCCCTCAGGGGTCAGGGGCGCACGGCGCCCACCAGGCGGCCGCGCCAGTAGGCGTCCAGCGCGACCACCTTGACCACGTCGCCGGTGCGCGGGGCGTGCACCATCTTGCCGTCGCCCGCGTAGATGCCCATGTGGCCGAGCCCGTTGCTGAAGAGCAGGTCACCGGGTTGCAGCGCGTTCAGCGACACCCGGCGGGAGGCGCCCCACGCCCACTGCTGGTAGGTGGTGCGCGGCAGCTTGACCCCGGCCTTGGCCCAGGACGCCTGGGCGAAGCCCGAGCAGTCGTAGGAGCCCGGCCCCGTGGCGCCCCAGCGGTACGGCTTGCCCACCTGCGCGTAGGCGAACCGCAGCGCCACCTTGGCGTTGCCGGAGGCCGCGCCGTCGTACTTGATGCCACGGCTGTTCGGGTCGCCCGCGTTGAACTGGTTCAGCCGCCGCAGCAGGCGTTCCTGCTCGCCGACGAGCGCCTCGACCTTCTTCTTCTCCTTGCCGACGTCGGCCAGGATCTTGGACATGTCGTCGTAGGCCGTCTTGGCGTTGGCGCGCCGCGTGCGGAGCCCGCGCGTGGCGGCGTCGAACGCCTCAAGGGCGCGCGCCTGCCCCGCGGTCACCTGGCCGGCCACGGCGAGCCCGGACAGCAGGCCCGCCGGGTCGTCCTGCGAGACGATGCCGGGCACGCTGATCATGCCGCCGTACTGGTACATGTTCGACGCGGTGGAGACGACGCTCTCCCGCAGCGAGTCGACCTTGCTCCGCTCGCGGCCCAGCTCCTGGTCGAGCAGGCCGTACTTCTTCCTGGCGGCCTTGTAGCGCTCGGCGACGGTGTTGTAACGCTCGACCATCTTGTCGGCCTGGTCCTGGAGCTTCTCGAGCCTGGCCTTGGCCTGTGCGACGGTGGGACGCGGCTCGGCGACGGCGCTCCCCTGAGAGGTCACCAACACGGCGACGGCCAGCCCGGCGACCGCCGGAACAAGTCTCTTCCGGACGCTGCGCACGGGCACGTGGATCCCTTCCCTGGTCGGCCGCGCCGTGCCGGCCCGCCACGACATCGACGGACCGGCCACGGCGATTCGCACCAGCAGGTACGGCCCACGTCGCCGAGCGGTTCACCGAAAGGGAAGAAAAGTACTACCGGTCGGTTTCCGCGACCTGGCCGGCGGAGAGCCGGAGGTGGCGGGTGGTGTGCACGGCCTTCAGCATGCGGCGGTCGTGCGTGACCAGCAGCAGGGTGCCGGGGTAGGACGAGAGCGCCGACTCCAGCTGCTCGATCGCCACGAGATCGAGGTGGTTGGTCGGCTCGTCCAGCACAAGAAGGTTCACCCCCCGAGCCTGGAGGAGCGCCAGGGCCGCCCGGGTGCGCTCGCCGGGCGACAGGGTGGCGGCGGGCCGCAGCACGTGCGCCGCCCTCAGCGCGAACTTCGCGAGCAGCGTGCGCACGTCCGCGGGCGGCATGTCGGGCACGGCGGCGCCGAAGGCGTCCAGCAGCGGCTCGTCGCCGAGGAACAGGGCACGCGCCTGGTCGACCTCCCCGACCACGACGCCCGGCCCGAGCGCCGCGTGCCCCTCGTCGAGCGGCACCCTGCCGAGGATCGCCGCGAGCAGCGTCGACTTGCCAGAGCCGTTGGCCCCGGTGATCGCCACCCGCTCGGCCCAGCCGATCTGCAGGTCGACGGGGCCGAGGACGAACGCCCCGCGCCTGACCACCGCCCCCCGCGTGGTCGCCACGACCGCCCCTGCCCGTGGAGCGGCGGCGATCTCCATGCGCAGCTCCCACTCCTTGCGGGGCTCCTCCACGACCTCCAGCCGCTCGATCATCCGCTCGGTCTGGCGGGCCTTGGCCGCCTGCTTCTCGCTCGCCTCGCTGCGGAACTTGCGGCCGATCTTGTCGTTGTCGGTGGCCTTGCGGCGGGCGTTCTTCACGCCCTTGTCCATCCAGGCCCGCTGCATCCCCGCCCTGGCCTGGAGCCCGGCCCGCGTGTCGGCGTACTCCTCGTACTCGGCGCGCGCGTGACGGCGGGCGACCTCGCGCTCGGTCAGGTAGGCCTCGTACCCGCCGCCGTAGCCGCGCACCTCCTGCTGGACGAGGTCGAGCTCGACCACCTTGGTCACGGTCCTGGCGAGGAACTCGCGATCGTGGCTCACCACGACGGTCCCGGCCCGCAGGCCGGTGACGAAGCGCTCCAGCCGTTCGAGCCCGTCCAGGTCGAGGTCGTTGGTGGGCTCGTCGAGCAGGAAGACGTCGTAGCGGCTGAGCAGCAGCGACGCCATGCCGGCCCGGGCGGCCTGCCCGCCGGACAGCGCCGTCATGGGATGGTGCAGGTCGACGGCCAGGCCGAGCTCGGCGGTGACCTCCTCGGCCCGTTCCGCGAGATCCGCGCCGCCGAGGGCGAGCCAGCGCTCCAGCCCCGTGGAGTACGCGTCGTCGGCGCCCGGACGGCCCTCGACCAGGCCCTCGGTCGCGGCGTCCAGGTCGCGCTGCGCGGCGGCGACGCCCGTGCGGCGGGCCAGGAACTCCGCCACCGTCTCGCCCGGCCTGCGCTCGGGCTCCTGCGGGAGGTAGCCGACGACCGCCGTGGGCGGGCTGAGCTGCACGGAGCCGTGCTCCGGGGCGGCGAGCCCCGCGAGGATCCGCAGCAGGGTGGACTTCCCCGCGCCGTTGACGCCGACCAGCCCGATGACGTCCTCGGGCGCGACGACCAGGTCGAGCCCGGAGAACAGGACCCTGTCACCGTGTGCGGCTGCGAGGTCCTTGGCGACGATGGTGGCGGTCATGCCCAAACGCTATCCGGCCCCGGCTCGACATCCCACATCCCGGGCCCGGCCGCGTCCGTGATGTGTTTCCCGCCCGACAACGGCACGGTTTACGATCGCCATGTGACGATCGGCGGCACGGCCAGCGGCAAGCTCATGGCGATCAGCGACCTCCACGTGGCGTATCCCGAGAACCGCCAGGTCGTCGAGAAGCTGCGCCCCGAGTCCGAGAGCGACTGGCTGCTGGTGGCCGGCGACGTCGGCGAGTTCGCCGCCGACATCGAATGGGCGCTGACCCTGCTGAAGGAGCGCTTCGCCACCGTCGTGTGGACTCCGGGGAACCACGAGCTGTGGACGCCGAAGGACGATCCGGTGCAGCTGCGGGGAGAGGAGCGTTATCGCCACCTGGTCGACGTCTGCCGGCGCATCGGCGTGCTCACCCCCGAGGATCCCTACGCCGTCTGGACGGGGCACGGCGGGCCGGTCACCATCGTGCCCCTCTTCGTGCTGTACGACTACACCTTCCGGCCGCCGAACACCACCAAGGAAGAGGCGCTCGCGTGGGCGCACAAGGCGGGCGTGGTGTGCACCGACGAGTACATGCTCCACCCCGACCCCTATCCCAGCCGCGATGCCTGGTGCCGGGCCCGGCTGCGCGAGACCGAGCGCCGCCTTTCGACCCGCGACCCGGGCATCCCGACCGTCCTGGTCAACCACTTCCCGCTGGTGCGCCAGCCCACCGACATCCTGCGCTATCCGCAGTTCGCGCAGTGGTGCGGCACGGTGGAGACCGCCGACTGGCACCTGCGCTACAACGCCGCGACGGTGGTGTACGGCCACCTGCACATCCCCCGCACGACCTGGTACGACGGCGTGCGCTTCGAGGAGGTGTCCCTCGGCTACCCGCGCGAGCGGCGCGCGTACGGGCTGGACGGCATGCAGGCGATCAGGCACGTCTTCCCCGAGGAGGCTCCCTCGTGATCGAGAGCATCCTTCCCCCGTACGTGGTGTCGGCCGACCTCTCTGAGGACCCTCCGGAGGCCGGCCTGTTCCCCGAGGAGGAGAAGGTCATCGAGAACGCCGTCGAAAAGCGGCGCAGGGAGTTCACGACCGCGCGGCTGTGCGCGCGGCGTGCCATGAGCGAGCTGGGCGTGCCGCCCGCGCCGGTGCTCCCTGGCGCGCGGGGCGAGCCCCGGTGGCCGAGCGGCGTCGTCGGCAGCCTGACCCACTGCGCGGGCTACCGCGGCGCCGTCCTCGGCAGGGCGGCGGACGTCACCACGATCGGCATCGACGCCGAGCCCAACGACCTCCTGGCCGAGGGTGTGCTGGAGGTGATCTCCCTGCCGGAGGAGAGGGATCATCTGCGCGAGCTCTCGCGCCGCGACCGGCGCGTCCACTGGGAGCGGCTGCTCTTCAGCGCCAAGGAGTCGGTCTACAAGGCGTGGTTCCCGCTCACCGGGCTGTGGCTCGACTTCGAGGAGGCCCGGCTGGAGATCGACCCTGAACGGGGCGCCTTCCAGGCCCGGCTCCTGGTGCCGGGCCCGCGCGTGAACGGCTCGGAGGTCACGGGGTTCTCCGGGCGCTGGCTGGTGCGCAACGGGCTCATCCTCACCGCCATCGTCGTCCCCGCCCCTGCCACCCTGGCGCGCACGACTCCGCCCGGCAAACTGATCGAGTCGTAGACCCCTTCCCTGGCCCGAGCCCGCATCCCGCCAAGGCCGCGTAACTTCCGATTTAAGGGCGTTCGTCCGCATTTGTGATCGGGTACGAGTTAACACGTTCCGATCAGCGGAGGGAGGGATCGCCAATGGTCACCGTCGGACTGCTGGTACGCGTGAACGCCCGGCCGGGAAAGGAATGGGAGACCGAGAACTTCCTGCGTGACGGGCTGGCCCTGATCGAGGACGAGCCGGGGACGGCCGCGTGGTTCGCGGTGCGCATCAACTGCGCGACCTTCGGCATCTTCGACGCCTTCGAGGAGGACGCCGGGCGGCGGGCCCACCTGGCGGACAAGGTCGCGGCGGCACTGATGGAGAGGTCCGACGAGCTCTTCACCCGGCCGCCCACCATCGAGAGGGTCGACATCCTCGCCACCAAGCTCCCGGAAGACGCCGGCAGATCGAGCATCGCTTAGGAAGCCTTCCTGGGGCGTCACGCGCCGGGGGCGGCCTGGATGCGCTCGGCGAGCCAGGCGAGGGACATCGGGTAGCGGTAGTCGATCGCGCCGTGGCCCGCGTCGAAGAGCTCGAAGCGGATGAGGTCGCCGGGCACCCCGTGGTCGAGGAGCGACCGGCGGAAGGCCTCGGCGCCGAGATCGAGGAAGTACTCGTCGCGGGTGCCCGCGTCGATCCAGATGCCCCGCATGGAGCGCATTGCGTCGGCGTGCTTCGGGACCATGCGGACAGGGTCCCAGTCGAGCCAGCGCTGCCAGACCTCGTCCCTGATCACTCCGGTGCGGGGATCGAACGGCAGCTCGGGAACGCCGTCGGGCCCGGCCGAGAAGGCCGCCGAGCAGCCGAGAACCGACAACAGCACGCCGTCCGCGGGGTGGGTGAACGCGGTGCGGGACCGGAACTCGTCCCACCACCGGCCGATGTCGCCGTCGAAGGCACGCAGGTGGCGGACGGCCTGGGCGAACTCCGGCAGGTAGCAGTGCTCGTAGAGGGTGTCGCCCGCGTGGGTGGCGAACGCGCCGAACAGGTCGGGACGCAGCATCGGGGTGATCATCGCCCCGAACCCGCCGCTGGACTTCCCCGTGATGGCGCGGTGGTCACGGTCGGCCAGGGTGCGGTAGCGGGCGTCCACCCAGGGCACGATCTCTTCGCAGAGGTAGGAGTGGTACCGGCCGGTGCCGGGCGAGTCGACGAACTGGCTGCCGCCGTAGCCCGTCCAGGCGTCCACGTAGACCACGATCACCGGCGGGGCCTCCCCACGGGCGAAGACCTGGTCGGCGGTCTCGGGGAACGGCCGGCGGAAGGGCGTGCGGTTCCCCCACATGGCCAGGTGGCCGGTGTACCCCTGGATCACGTAGACGGAGGGATAGCGGCGGCCCGGGTCGTCGTCGTATCCCGGCGGCACGTAGACCCAGAGGGGCCGCGCGTGCGGGTCACCCAACGGGTTCCCTCTCAGCGACTCGCTCTCGACGGTGTGCTCGTCGATCCGTCCTTCAAGGTCGGCCCGCCACGGCAACATGGGCACCCCTCCTTCGGCTCCCACATCCGTATCACGGATCCCACGCGCTCCGCCTCCCCCTGTGCGGTCGAACCGGCGGGCACCTCACAGGCGAGAAGGGACGGCGGTGAGCCGGGCCGGGGTCAGTGGAGCAGGATGCGCGCCCACCGGCGCCGGGCGACCACCAGACCGAGCACCCCCATGACCATGAGGTACGCCACGCTCACGATCATGCCGGACTCGACGTGGCCCAGGGTGAGACCTCGCAGGAGCCGGATGCCGTGGTACAGGGGCAGCAGCTCGACGAAGATCTGCACCGGCCGGGGATAGACCGTGACCGGGTAGAAGGTGGTCGCGAACAGGAACATCGGCAGCAGCACGAGCTGGACGTACTGGAAGTCGTGCCATCCCCTGATGAACGTCGTCGTGGCCAGCCCCGTGGCCCCGAAGGCGAAGGCGACCAACAGCGCCCCGGGCAGCGACGCCAGGGCCCACGCGGAGGGCACCAGCCCGAACACGGCGATCACCACCAGGAAGCCGACGGCGGTGATGAGGGCCCGCGTCATCGCCCACGCCACCTCCCCCACCACGACGCCGGTCACGGTGACGGGAGTGGCGAGCACCGACTGGTAGAACCTGTCGAACTTCGACTTGGTGAAGGCGGCCTCCATCGTCTCGTGGAGCGCGCTGTTCATGACCGCCGTGGCCAGCAGCCCGGGGGCGACGAAGGAGGCGTACCCGACGTCGACCCCGGCCACGTCGCCGATCATGCGGCCGACGCCGACCCCGATGGCCAGCAGGTACAGCACGGGCTCGAAGATCGAGTACAGGGCCATGGTCCAGGGGCTGTGACCCTTGTGGACCCACAGGTTGCGGAGCAGCAGCAGGTGCGCGCCGCCCCCGCGCGGGACGGCGGGGGCTTCCAGGGCCGGCATGTGGCTCCTCTCAGAACCTTCAGAGCCTTCAGAAATGGAGGTGTCGCCGGTAGGTCACGAGGGCCGCCGCCACCCCGCCCCCGGCGAGGGCGGTCAGGTAGGCGACGTGGATCAGCGAGGCCACCGGGGTCGCGGTCCCGAGGCTCAGAGTGCGGCACAGGTCGACGCCGTGCCACAGCGGCAGGACGTACGCCATCGGCCGCAGCCACTCGGGGAGCGCGTCCAGGGTGAAGAACGTGCCTGACAGCAGGTACATCGGCATCAGGACGAACCGGAAGATCGTGTTGAGCGTGGCGAACCTCTCCACGGTGACCGCCCACGCCGCGAGCGGGGTCGCGAAGGCCATGCCGGTGAGCAGGGCGGCGGGCACGGTGAGCACCACCAGCGGCGAGCGGGAGGCGCCGAAGGCCACCATCACCACGGCGAACGCCAGCGCGCTGGACGCGACGCGGAACGCCATGAACAGCAGGTGGCCGGCCATGATGTCCTTGGGCTCAAGCGGCGTCGCGGCGGCCACCACGTAGCCGCGCTCTCGGCGCAGCGCGCTGTTCACCCTGAACGCCGACTCGATGTAGGCGTTCTGCATGGCAGCGGCGGCGAGCATCCCCGGAGCGAAGAACTCCAGGTACGACATGCCGTCCAGGGACTCGGGAGAGACGAGCCGCCCGAGCCCGGCGCCGATGGCCAGCAGGAACAGCAGCGGGTTGGCCACGCTGACGACGATGGTCGACCGCCAGGTGCGGCGGTAGCGGAGCATCCAGGCGGAGAACTCGCGCAGGAACACGCCGCCTCCTCAGTCCGTCAGCGAGCGGCCGGCGAGGCGCAGGAACACGTCCTCGAGGGTGGACCGGCGCACCAGCGCCGTCACGGGGGCCAGCCTCGCGGCGGTGACGGCCGCCAGCGCGTCCTCGCCGTCGGGGGTGTAGATCATCAGGCGGTCCGGCAGGACCTCCATCCGCTCTCCCCCGCGCGCGCCGACCAGGGCACGGACCTTCTCCGCGGCCTGCTCCTGCTCGTCCAGCCGGAACCGCAGTTCCAGGACCTCGCGTGTGGAGTGGCGTTCGATCAGTTCCCGGGGTGAGCCCTCGTCGGCGATGAGCCCCTTGTCCATCACGACCAGCCGGTCGCAGAGCTGCTCGGCCTCGTCCATGTAGTGGGTGGTGAGCAGCAGCGTCACGCCCTGCTGCTTGAGCCTGAACAGCCGGTCCCACAGGACGTGGCGCGCCTGCGGGTCGAGGCCGGTGGTGGGCTCGTCCAGGAGGAGGACGTCAGGCTCGTTGATCAGCGAGCGGGCGATGGTCAGCCTCCGCCGCATGCCTCCCGAGAGCGCCTCCACGCGGTCGCCGGCCTTCTCCTCCAACTGGGCGAACTCCAGCAGGCGCGTGGCGCGCTCGGCGAGCACGCGGCGGGAGAGGCCGAAGTAGTGGCCGTACATCAGCAGGTTCTCGCGGACGGTCAGCTCGGCGTCCAGCGCGTCGTCCTGCGGCACGACGCCGAGGCGGGCCCTGATCCTGCGCCCGTCGCGCGCCGGGTCCATGCCGAGGATGCGGAGGGTGCCCGAGGTCACCGGGGACACGCAGCCGAGCATTCGCATGGTCGACGACTTTCCCGCCCCGTTGGGCCCGAGGAAGCCGAACGCCTCGCCCCTGCCGACGTGGAAGTCCAGGCCCGCCACCGCCTGGAAGACGCCTCCGGGCCTGTCCCTGGCGGGGTAGGTCTTCACCAGGCCCTTCGCCTCGATCAGAGGCGCCTCCATGCCGTCGCTCACCCTGCACACCTCTGGCTCTCCGGTGCGGCCGGTCACCTCAGCCACAGATCATCAGTGAGTAATTTCACCGAAGTCTGCAATACCCGACTTAAATCACGCAACATGTTTACAGTGCGATGCAATGCGGGTTCGCCATGGGCCGGAACCGGCGAGGGCTCATCGGCCGGACCACCCTGCGCCCCGGCCGCGGGACGGCCGGGGCGTGGGAGCCGGGTGGGCTACCCGGCGATGCCGAGGATCTCGGCCAGGGGGCCCACCAGCAGGCCCCTGCCCTTGATGTCCGCGATGACGGAGCTGTCGACGACGCCGTCCTGTCCGGGGAGCTGGCCCGCGCCGCGCTCGGGTCCGAGCGGCACGACGATGACGGGCGGCATCGGCTCGTACGCCTGGACCTCGCCCTCGCCGGTGATCAGCGCGCGGATGTTGCCCGCGACGATCTCGGCCTGGCGCCCGGCCGACCCGGCCATCGGCGGGCCCACGGTGATGATGTCGCCGAGCGCGAAGACGGTGTCCTGGCCGAGCACCCGCAGCTCGGGAGTGACCTCGATGAGCTGCCCGGGCGTGCGGGCAGGGGTGAGGTCGTCGGCGAGGTAGCCGGTGATGGGGGTGGTGCCGTAGCAGCGGTACCAGACGTCGGCGGTGATCTCGGTGCCCGTCGCGGTCGTCACCGTGAACGTCCCGGCGGTGCCGGGCTCGGTGGGAGGCGCCTCGCGCAGGGCTCCGCCCAGCAGCAGCTCCACGCCGAGCTCGTCCAGCTGGCGCCGGAGCTCCGCGCGGAGCTCCGGCATGAACGGACCGGCGAGGATGTCGTCGGCCGTGTCGACGATGGTGACGTGCTTGCCGGGCCAGACGGCCTTGATCTCGCCGGCCAGCTCCAGGCCCACGGGGCCCGCGCCCACCAGCAGCACCCGGTCGGCGTCGGCGAGGGCCCGATGCGAGGCCCGGTAGCGCTCGTGCGCGACCTCGGTCTCCGTGGCGTCGGTCTTGCCGGGGAAGGGGTAGGTGGAGCCGGTCGCCAGCACGATGTAGTCGGCGGCGATCTCCTCGCCGGAGCCGACGACGACCCGCTTGGAGTCGACGGCGGCGGCGCGGTCGCGGACCACCCGGCCACGGGCGAGCAGGTTGTCGTACGCCATGAAGATGCGCGGCAGCCACGCCGGGTCCACCAGGGCCCGCAGAGCCGCGACGTTGTGGACGAAGGCGTCCTTGGGCTCGACCAGCACGACGTCGGCCACGTCGTCGAGCGCCTTGGCGACGCGGATGCCTCCGTATCCGCCGCCGATCACCGCAACGGTGGGCTGCCAGGCAGGTGCGATGTCACTCATAAGGGTCCCCGATCTTGTTCCTGGACGGAAGCGCGCAGGTCCGGCACGGCCGGGCGCAGCTCGTTGACCCTAACATATCGTTGAAGCGCTTCAATTATATTCCAGGTTCGATCATTTCGTGTGTGTTACGGTATGGATATGAGAGTCGAGGACGTCCAGGCGCCCAGGGCCGTGGACCGTCTCGGCCTGCTCCTGGCCCGCCACGGCGGCATCACGAACGAACGCATGCGTCACGCGCTCGGCGTGACCGGCCTGACCCCGAGGCACGCGGTGGCGCTGATGAACCTCGCCGAGAGCGGCCCCATGGGCCAGCAGGCGCTCATCGAGGCGCTGGGCGTTGATCCCAGCGTGCTGGTGGCGATCCTCAACGACCTCGAACGCGACGGGCTCGCCGAGCGCCGCCGCGATCCCGCCGACCGGCGCCGCCACATCGTCGAGATGACCACCGCGGGGGCCTGCACGCTCACCAGGGTCGAGCAGGCGCTGGCCGAGGTCGAGCGCGAGCTGTTCGCCGACCTCGACGAGGATGAGATCGCCCAGCTCCACCGGCTCCTGAGCCGCATCAGGACCACGCCTGACGACCCCGGCTGCACCGAGGCCTGACCCGCCTTCGGACGCCCCGCACATGAGCCTTCGGGCGCCCGCACATGAGCCCTCGGGCGCCCCGCACATGAAACGAGCCGGGGCCCGCACCTCGAAGGTGCGGGCCCCGGCCCTGTTACGCGCGTCAGATCAGACGGGAACGATGTTCTCCGCCTGCGGGCCCTTCTGGCCCTGGGTGACGTCGAACGAGACCTTCTGGCCCTCCTGGAGCTCACGGAAGCCCGAGGCGGCGATGTTGGAGTAGTGGGCGAAGACGTCGGCGCCGCCGCCCTCCTGCTCGATGAAGCCGAAGCCCTTTTCCGCGTTGAACCACTTCACAGTGCCAGTAGCCATGTCATTCTCCTTCGATAGGGGGTCGAGCCGGAATCGGCACTGTGCCGACTCCGCGTCGCCGCGATGAGCCCATCCGGAGATGACCGGCAAACAAAAATGCACCTGAAGGTTACATCTCGTCAGGTGCACACAGAGTTTATGGGTACCACAACTGCAACTGGCATGAGCCTAGCACACCTGCGCCCCCACCTGCCGACGACCGGTCAGGGCGACCGGTCAGGGGTCGCCGCCGCCGATCACTCGCCCATCTGGCCGTCGCGTACGCGCCGGTACCTCCTGCCGCGTACGAGCAGGCCCAGGCCGGCGGCCGGGTGCCGGCGTGAGATCTAGAAATGGGAACCGTCCTCGGCCCGGTGGAGGGCGGCGGCGAGCACCTTCGCCCGGTAACGGCGTCGCGCGTACCAGCCGAGCAGCAGCAGCGCCGCCATCGCGACGAGCAGGACCACCAGCAGGTGCAGCGGGAAGACGACGATCCTCACGGTGGCGGTGTGCGCGCCCTCGCCCGGCCCGGGGATGGAGACGGTCGCGTGGCAGACGCACATCAGCGGCGGGTTCCACCGGGTGCTGACCTCACGGGTCGAGCCGCGCAGCACGGTGAAGTCGGGAAAGATGAGATCGCTCCCGCCCACCCGCACGTGCAGCCGCCCGGTGCCGCGGAAGTCGCGGTGCACCGTGCCGAAGTCGTGGATCCTCGTGGTGATGGGCACGGGACCGTCCATGACGAACCCCGGCGCGCGGAGGTCCGTGACCTCGACCGAGCTGTCGATGGAGCCGGGGACGGTGATGAACACCGGGGCCGCGATCACCCGGTTGATCCGCAGGTTGCCCGCGTCGCGGCGGGCCGGGACCTTGAAGAGCAGGGCGAGCTGGTGATCACCCGGCTCCGGGGCGGTGGGCACCGTGATCCGGACGGTCACGTTCCTGGTCGTGCCGGGCGCCATCCGGAACCGCACGGGGTCGACGCTCACCCAGGCCGACGCGGCGTAGGGGGCGTCGGGCCTGAAGTTCAGCGCACCTTTCTCGCTCGCGGTGAAGTCGGCCTTCTCGACGATCACGTCGTATGGCGTCCTGCCTCCGTTGGTCACGTGGAAGTGCTGGACGGTGGAGACCGTGCCCGCGGGGACGACCAGGCGGGCCGGGCTCACCTGCAACGAGAACCCTGGCGTGGGCCTGGCCAAGGCGAGGACGGCCGGGCACTGCGCCGCGAGAAGGCAGGCCACCGAGAGGACACCGCACAGCTTCCGCCCGAGCCGGCGGGGCACGACGCCCTTCATCAGGGCGCCCGTCCGAATACAACCGTTTTCATCCGCAGTATCCCTGCCTGACCGTGATCATTTGCAGGCAGTATCCGAGCAATCACTCAGAGTGTCAAGAATGATCGCTCGCAACCCTCTTCGGTGGGTCTCACGCGGAATCATCGCCGCACGAACGCCTTCACAAAGATGACAATTCCGACATTAACCCCATTTATCGGACGTTGCACGGAAGTACACGATCATTGTCCGGAAATTTGCATTGCCGAGCGGTGCGCTCGGCCGCACATATCCGGTAATCCCGGAATCCGGCGCGTCGGGCGAGAGGGCTCCAGTCGGACAGCGCAGGACAAGTCGCAATCGCGGTGATATCCCGCTTGAAATGGGTAAATTCGAGAAAGGCCGATAGATGTGCAACAGGCGATCAATGGGCAGAATTTAAGTTATCCGGGGGAAAACCATGCGTGGACGGCTCAGGTCAATCGTGCTGGGAATCGAGGTCGCGGTCCTGCTGGCCGTCTGCGCGCCCACGGCCATGGCCGCCTCGGCGATCGGACACGACGGTGAGGGGGACGGGCGCCGCACGGCGGGCGAGGCGGTCCCCGGCGAGGACGGGGCGGCCTCCACCGGGGTGTCGGTGCGGGTGCTTCCCGCGCCGAGCGGCAGCCCGACCGGCCGTCCGGACCCGCCCCGGCCCGGCGGCGACCCTGTGACCGGGACCGGCGCCTCGACCACGGACTCGGCACCGTGGGATCTCGACGACCTCCCCGCCGGAACCTCGCACACCGAATCGGGATCACGCCAGTTCGGAAAGGGGCCGAACACCGAGACCCACACCTGGAGCAACCACGTGGAGGTCCATGAATTCGGCGACTCCCCGTACAACGGCAGGGGCACCACGCGCATGGAATCCCACGAATTCGGAAACGAAATCCCCGCCATAATCCTCCACACCCCGACCACCGCGCCCGTACCGCGTCAAACAGGGAACCTGCCCTTCACAGGAATCGACGGCCAGAGCCTTGGCATCGTGGTGGGAAGCGGAGTGGCCGCCATTCTCCTTGGCGCCTACTTCGTCAGGATGTCGCTCAGGCGAAGGCGCTCGGCGCCGCACGAATGACCGTCACGGGCCTATGTGAATGTACGGGGCCCAGACGCCCGGCAGGGCCGCGTTGCCCGCGTCGCGCAGCCCGCGGGCCGCGTGGTTGAGCGCTCCGGCCGCGCCCGACGCGTCGGATCCCCCGGCCAGGCGCTCGTAGAAGAGCCTGGCCACCTCGGGCGCCGTCTGGTCGTACACCGGCCACAGCGTGGCCACGACCTGACGGAACCCGGTGACCTGGAGCGCCGCGGCGAGGTGGATGGCCTCGTCGGTGAGGGCGGACCCGGTCGCCGCGGTCTGGCAGGCCGACAGGAAGGCCAGCTCCGCCTCCGGCAGGCGCATGGCGGCGATGTCCAGGACGGTGAGCATGCCGTCGCGCAGCGCCACCCCGCCCTGCGAGGGGCGCCGCGCGTCCTGCACCCCGTGGCAGGCGAGATGGACCCAGGGATGCCCGCCGAGCCGGTCGCGCACGTCGGCGACAACGGCGTCCCGCAGCAGCGTGCACCGGTCGCCGAGCAGCCTGGTCAGGACGTCGATCTCGGGCTGGACGGCGAGGTCGGGGGCGCCGGGGGTGTGCGCCATCGCCACCAGCAGAGTGCGCCCCGGCCGCGCGGAGCCCGCCCGGCGGGCACGGGCGTCGATCAGCGTCCGCAGCGTCGGGGTGTAGGAGGAGACCACGCGATCCATCGCGCACTCGCCGGTCGCGGGGTCCACGGCCGCGTGGAGCGGCAGCAGCGCCAGCGGACCGGTGGGGCACCACCAGACGCGGGATGCGTCCCCCGTCACCGCCAGCACCGGCGCGGTCACGTTCGCGCCCAGCCACCGGAGCAGGTCGTTGGCCCTCTGGTGGGCCGCCACGTTCTCCAGCAGGGTGGCGGGCGGGCGGTGGAAGAGCCGCAGGAGCGCGTTGGCCCAGTCCACGACGTCCTCCGCGCGCAGGCCCGGCAACGGGCACACGGTGACGCCGCCGTCCGCGAGCACGAGCGCGTCGCACCGCCGCGCGCTGACGTTGACCAGCACCACGGGCCCGGCCGCGGCCGCCTCCGCCAGCTTGGCGAACGCCGGGGGACGCAGGAAGTCCTCGAACCCGTCGAGCGCGCGGATCCCGGCGACCAGATCGTCCCACTCGCCGGCCAGGAGCGCCCGGTCGGGCCTCACCTCACGGGCCGGCTCGTCACCCGCTTCGAGCGCGGCCCGAAGCTCCTCCAGCCGTCCGGCGAGGCCGGGATGAGCCGCCCGCAGCTCGCCGAGGTCGCCGCGGGTCTCCAGCAACTGCGCCCACAGCACGCCGCGGCCGTGCTCCAGCAGCTCGACCGCCCGCTCCGGGCGCCCCGCCTCGATCGCCAGAGCGGCCGCGTCGGCGGCCAGCCACGAGAGCGTGCCGAGCTGGTTCTCCTGGTCGGCACGGGGAATGCCGCGCCAGGCCAGCAGCGGCATGAGCCGCACGGCCCGTTCCAGCGCCGCGAGGGCCGACGGCATGTCGCCCGCCTCCGCCGCCGCGCCGGCCCACATGCGCGCGGCGCGCATGCGCATGTGCGCCGGGCAGGTCACCAGGTCGGCCGCGACGCGCAGGGTGGCGATCGCCTCCTCGTAGTCCGCCCTGGCTCCGGTACGGCCGTACCGCTCCAGCAGCGCGTTCGCCCGGCCGCCGAGCTCGTGCGCGCGGCCGGGGTCGGCCGGCGCGAGGTTCGCGTCCGCTTCCCTGAGCACCTCGACGGCCTGGTCGAGGTCACCGGCGTCGCCTCGCCGTACGGCCCGCGTGGCGAGCAGCGAACCCCAGCCGCCCAGATAGCGCGCACGCCGGGTGGAGCCGGGCGGGAGGGCCTCGTAGGCGGCGCGGGCGGTGGACACGGCCTGATCGAGGTCGGCCAGGTCGTCGAAGGCGAGGTAGCGGGTGGCGAGCGCCTTGGCCAGGTTCGTGAGGATCACGGGGTTGTGCTCGTCGCCGGGCCGCGCCAGGTCCCGGGCGCGCAGCAGGACGGCGACGGCCTCGTCCAGGTCGGCGCGGTCCTCGGTCCGCCAGTAGCGGCTTTCGAGCACCCCGCCGAGGTTCCCGCTGGAGGTGAGGTGCTGCGGGCTCGCGGGCGAGGTGGCGTCGAGCACGGAGCGGTAGGCGGCGATGGCCGCGTCGAGGTCGTCACCCGATCCGGTCAGCTCGAAGCGCGAATGGAGCGCGGTGGCCAGGAGGTTGAGCGCCGAGGGACGGTCGAGGTCGCCCTCGCGCATCGAGCCGGCGGCCGCGCGCAGCCTGGTGATGGCCTCGTCCAGCTCGGCCCGGCTCCCCGAGACGGCGCGGCGGTCGGCGAGCGCGGCCCCCAGGGTCGACTGGCTCAGGTGCCACGCCGGCGATCCGGGCACGGCCAGTTCCTGAGCCTCCCGGGTGAGGGCGATGGCCTCCTCCAGCTCGCCCGGCGAGCCCGACCGCAGGTAGCGCTCGCGCAGGCCGCCGCCCAGGTTGAGGCAGACCCCCGGCCTGCTCGCGTGTCCCCCGGGCGTCACCTGGACGGCCCTGCGGTACAGCGCGACCGCTTCGTCCAGGTCGGCGGAACCGGTGAGCCGCGACCGCAGCAGCAGGGCGTTGCCGAGGTTGCCGAGCGCGTCGGACAGCCCGGGGTCCCCGTCGGGGATGCCCGCCACGGCCCGGCGGCCGTAGGAGACCGCCTGCTCCAGGTCGTCCCTGGACCCGTCCAGCTGGTAGCGGTCGTAGTAGGCGCCCGCGAGCACGTACAGCCCGCGGGGGCCGTCGGGCGAATCCAGCCCGGCCTCGCCGAGCAGGACGATCAGCTCGTCGAGGTACTCCCTGCGGCCGAACGCGTGGTGACTGTGGGAGAGCGCGGTGCCGAGGTTGAGCACGCAGTACAGCCGCAGTTCCGGGGTCGGCGGACCTGCCTCCAGCGCCGCGCGGGCCATGGCCACGGCCTCCGGCAGCAGCTCGGCGTCGCCGGTCATCTCGAAACTCTGCGAGAGGCAGAGGCTCAGCAGCGTGCGGCCCAGCACTCGGGCCTCGATCACCTCGGTGTCGAGCGCGACCATCTCGCGCAGCGCCGTGACGGCCCGCGTGCCGTCGTCCGCCGACCCTCTGGACGTGGCGCGGATGGCCAGCCTCGTGCCGAGGACGTACAGCGCGATGGGCCGTTCGGGGTCTCCGGCCGGCCGGGCGGCGACGGCGACCCGCATCAGCGCGATGTCCTCCTCACCCGGGCCCTCCGCGTCGCCGAGGTCGGCTTCGCCCGCGATGCCCTTGCCCAGCTCGGCGATCGCCGTCCAGTCGGGGTCGTCCCCAGGGATCTCGTCGAGCGCGGTGACGATGGCCTCGGCGAGCGGGACGGCGGTCTCCGCATCCCGGCGCAGGGTGTAGGCGTGGGCCAGCGCGCCGCACAGGAACAGGTGGATGCCCGACCGGAGCGGGTGGTCGGTGGCCGCGATCCACAGGCCGTACGCCAGCCGGTCGGCCGCCGCCGCCAGATCCTCAAGATCGTCGGTCGCCTGCCCCCTGAGGGACAGGAAGCGTCCCAGCATGACCGTCACGGGGAGCGTGGCGGAGTCGGTCTCGTCCAGCAGCCCCAGCGCGGCGTCCATCGCCAGGACCGCCCGGTTCACCTGCGTCAGGTCGTGGGTGACCGTGAAGGCCTCGCCGCTGACGCCGCCGAGGGCGAAGAACAGCCCGGCCCAGGCGGACTCCTCACCGCCGGCCGACAGCTGGGGGTCCTCACCTGCGGCCCGGCCGTCGAGGTAGTCGAGCGCGTGGCCGAGCACGTCGGGCCGGGCGCCGGGATCGGCGCCGCGCAGCAGGTCGGCGGCGTCGACGGCCTCGGCGAGGTCGGCGAGCTCGCCCGAGGCCTCGTACCGGCACCAGAAGAACCAGGCCCGCGCACGCGCGGCCCCGGGGCCGGCCGAGTCGCGCAGCCGCTCGGCGTCCGCGAGGGCCTGCGCGGAGAAGAGGCCGTCGGCGCGCCCGTCCTCCCGGTAGGCCAGGACGCGGGCGTCGGTCCGGGCTGATGCGGCGTCGTCCACGGATCCGACCGTACGGCTGGACGTGACGTCGCGGCTACTGATAGTCCACAACTTGTGGATGGATTCGACGTCCTATTGGACGACACTCCCGACGACCCCGGCTTTGTCCGCCTCGACCTGCCGGCCGGAAGCTCGGTCCTGGACGCGACGGAGGCGCTGGAGGCCGTCCTGGCCGACGACGCCTCGATGGAGTCCGCCGTCCTGGTGGTGGGAGACCGGTTCGTCGGGGTCTCCAGCCGGTCCCGCCTGGTGCGGCTCGGCTCGGCGGTGCTGCGATCCATCGGGGACGGCGCGGGGGCGACGCTGCTCGGCGAGTCGCTCCGCTACCGGATCATCCGCTTCGCCTGCGCGACGTGCGACTCCGCGACGCGACGGGTGCACGTCGACCCCCGCACGCCGCCGATGTGCCCTCGGGGCCACGGGCCGATGGAGACCCTCAGGTGAGCCTGGACGCGCTGGCCAAGCCCGGCATCTCCGGAGGGCGGTTCCTGCTGGTCGACTACCTTCCTGCGTACGCGGCCTCGCTCATGGTGCTGGTGCTGGTGTGGGCGGGCGCGCCGGGGCGGCCGGTCGACCTCGGGCGGGCGTGGCGTACGGCCGCGGGCCTCGGGGCCGGGGAGGTGGTGCTGCTGGGCGTCGCCATCACGCTGCTCGCCGTCCTCGGCACCCCGTTGCAGCTGGCGCTGGTCCGCGTGCTGGAGGGGCAGTGGCCGCGGGCCGGCCTGGCCGGGCTCGCCCGGCGCTCCCGCGAGCGGCAGTCACGCCGCCGGGAACGCCTCGCCTCGGCGGAGGAACTTCCCGAGGGGCAGGCGGGGGAAGCCGAGATCCAGGCCGCGGGGGTGGCGGGCACCCGGCTGCGACGGCTGTACCCGCCCGCCGAGCTGCTCAGGCCGACCGCGCTCGGCAATGTCCTGGCGGCCACCGAGTCCCAGGCCGGCGAGCCGTACGGGCTCGACGCCGTGGTGGTGTGGCCGCGTCTCTACCCGCTCCTCGGCGAGAACGTCAAGGCGGTCGTCGACGACCGGCGCGACATCCTGGACACCGCCGCCCGCCTGTCGGTGACGATGGCCGCGACGGCGGTGGTGGCCGCCGGGCTGCTGGCCCGCTCCGGATGGTGGCTGCTCCTGGCCCTGGTGCCGCTGGTGATCGCGCGGGTGGCCTACGTGGGGGCGGTGCACGCCGCCGTCGCCTACGGCGAGGCCGTGCGGGCCGCCATCGACCTGCACCGCTTCACGCTCGTCGACGCCCTGCGCCTGCCGCTCCCCCACGACCCTGACGACGAACGCCGCCGCAACACCCTGCTGTGCGACCTGTGGCGGCAGGGCCTCCCCCTGCCGCCCGAACCGTACCGCCACCCTTCGCCGCCGGAGGAGTCCCGTACGCCGAAGCGGAGACCTCCACGCAGAGCGCGCCTCGGCAAGTAGGGACCGCCGGAAGGCACGTTGCCCTTGCCGCTCCCGGAGGGGATCATGTGACGGTGGGTGGGGATGCGCGGTACGGTCCGCGATGGCCAGGGGCCGAGGGCTCGCCGCTACCGGTGGGCGGAGAGGCTCTGATGAGGGATGACCCGCCGCTGGACTACTACCTGATCTTCGCCGCGGCGGGCGACCGGGGCCGTGGGGCGCTGCCGTCGGTCATCCTGGTCGAGGAGTTCCTCCTGCGCGGCGACCACACCGCGGCCGGTATCGCGGGCGTCGAGTGGACGCCCGCGACGGGTGCCTGGCGCGATCGCCCGGCGTCGAGCCGCGCCATCCGCACCGACGCCCTGCTGCGAGAGCGGGTGGTCCCGGTGAGCCGCGCCCACGCCGCCGACGCCTACACCATGCTCGGCGGGGGCGAACTGCCGCAGGAAGCGCGGATCCGCGCCTTCTTCCACGACTGCCAGCCGTTGCCCGCCGAGGACCCGCTGGACCTGGGCTCACCGGGTGACGAGAAGCGCCTCTACCGCATCCTGTTCGCCGGAGACCTGCACGAGCGCGGCCTGGCCCGCCTGCGGTCGGCGCTGAGGCTGGAGCCGGCCGGCGATCAGGCGGACCCCCGGGCGCACGTGGTAGGTACGGCGACGGCGACCGCCGCCGGCCACACGGTCACCTGGGAGCTGCGCCGGATCGGGGCGGGCATCGCCTGGTGCCTCGACGTGACCGTGAACCCGGGCCCCGGGCCGGACCCGGCCATCGGCACGCTGCTCCACCACCACAGGCAGGCGATCCGCGAGCAAGGACTGATCCCCGTCACCATCGAACGCTTCGCCTGATCAGCGCAGGGGACGCGCGGCCGTGGTCTCGCGCAGATAGATCAGCGCGTCGTAGGACCTTCCCAGCGAGACCATGCGCTCGGGCTCGGGCCAGAGCCTGCCGGCGTCGCGCGTACGCCGGGGCCTGTCGAGCCAGGCGCGGGCCGAGGCGGACGTCGTACGCAGGTCAAGGAAGTAGCCGGACGAGCCGACCCGGCCCAACGCCTCGTTGTTCCCTCCCTTCGCGGGAGGCCCGACCGTGACGGCGCCCCACCGGCCGTCCGCGTCCTGCGCCCTGAAGGACCCCTGGCCGAAGGCGAGTCCGATCGCGACGTAGCGGGCGCCCAGCCGGTCGCGCAGGAAGGCGCCCTGCACCTTGGGGTAGAGCTTCGCGTCGTACGGCACGTACGCCACGTGGGCGTTGTGGGCCGACAGCAGGATCTTCTCCCCCGTCTGCTCCCGCCACCACGCGACGTTGTCGGCCATGATCTTGTCGCGGTACCGGAGGCCCTTGCTCACCTGCTCCGGGTCGCCGGGGTCGAAGGACAGCGCTGTGGCGGTCTGGACGATGGAGCGCGCGTTCTGCACCGCCCACGCGTGGCTCTCCTGGTCGGGCCCCGGATTCCGTCGCAGCAGGTCAAGGGCCTGGCCGGCCTGGGAGACCAATGCCTCGCGCTCTACCGGCGGCAGGCTCCAGAAGGCGTCGGCATCCCGTACGGCGCGCAGGTTGCGGTAGAGGGCGTCGAGCTCCGGGAGTAGGGCGGGCTGGTGACGCCGCGCGTAGCCGGTCACCAGCTTCGGGAGCTGCCCGCCCACAGCGGGGTAGTTGGCGTCGTTGCCCATGAACTGGACCTTCCTCACGTGGTGCGCGTTGTACCCGCGCATCCACCCGATGAGGTCCAGGTATTCCTGGACGGTCCACATGCCCAGCTTGCCGAACTCCTCGTTGATGATCGTTTTCGGGTCGCCCTTCCCGTGCAGGACATAGTCGTTCAGCCGCAGCCCCGCGCTCCAGCCCGCTTCGAGGGAGAAGGTCGTGAAACCCTTCTCCTCGACGAGATAGCGGAACACCCTGTGCTTCATCGTGAAGAACTCGTGCGCTCCGTGCGTGGCCTCGCCCAGCCCCACCACCTTGGCGTCGCCCACGGCCCGGCCGAGCGGGCGCAGGTCGCCAAGGTCACCGGACGGCGCGGTACCGCTCAGCCAATGAGCCTTCCGGCGCAGCTCGGGCACGGGATCGTAGCCGCCGGCCGCCGCGGGCTGTGCCAGGGCGGCCGTGCCCACGGCCGCCAGCAGGGCGGCGGCGAGGGGTGGAAAGAACCGGCGCCGACGGGGTGCGCTCCGCATGTGGATCTTCTCCTGGTGGATCGGGTACTCGGTGCGACCACCATTTCAGCGGGGCTGAGGCCGCCACCATGCCGCCAGCGGGAAGATCGGCCCTACAGACAGCGGTACCACTCAGGTGATGATCTCCCAGGGGCTGTGGTTCCCGCCAAGCTCCGAGCGCAAGGGGGCCGGAAACGACTGTGGGCGCCCTCCACGAAGTGGAGAGCGCCCAGGTCACCGATCAAAGCTGTGGTGCGCCGCCAGGGACTCGAACCCCGGACCCGCTGATTAAGAGTCAGCTGCTCTAACCAACTGAGCTAGCGGCGCGTGACTACGGTGACTTTAGCAGTACCGGCCAACCTCCGCACATCCGCGGCAGCTTTACGTGCCTTCTTGTGGGGCTTTCACATGGTTCCCGGGAGGCCTTCCACGCGGGGGGCCTCCCGGGGATCAGCCGGCGGCGAGGACCACCGGGATCGGGGGCTTGGCGGGGTTCTTGTCGATGACGCCCCACGCGCCGCTCGAGAACGGCACCGGGAAGTTCTTCCTGCCCACGCCGTCGCCCCACTTGGTGATGACGTAGTCGACCTTGATGTGGCCGGCGTTGAAGCCGGTCACCACGAGGGAGGAGTTGCTGAAGCTTCCGCCGGTCAGCTCCGCGAAGGTCTTCCCGTCGATGTCCAGCATGACGCCGCTCTCGGACGGGATGCCCGGGCCGCGGTCACCGATGAAGAAGGGGGCCTTCTTGTCCTTGTAGAGGACGTATCCCTCGGTGCCGAGGGGCCAGCAGGGGCTGGCGAACAGGCCCTTCTGCATGGGCTTGCCAATGGCCGGCAGTCCCGTGTCACCCATGCGGCCGGAGGCGTCGTCCCAGAAGTAGGAGGCCTTCGTCGAGCCCTTGAGCAACATCGGCTTCCCGGCCTGGACCGGAACGGAGGTGACCGGCTGGTCGTCGGCGCGGGCCGTGGCGGTCGTGCAGACGGCGGTGGCGCATGCGAGGGCTACGCCGGCGAAGCGAGATGTCCATCGACATCTAGGGGTGTTCTGGAAAAAGGCCATGGGAGGGAAGGATCTTTCATCAGAAGACAAGGGGACCCGCGCTCCGAGTGGTCAAGAGTTCGGTGCGAGGGGTGGAAAGCGTTCTCAGGGCGTAAGCGAGACCGGTTCACGGTCCATCGCGGCGCTGAGCCCGCATTCGTACGTGGGTCGGTTAGCGGTGGCACTCGCCACCATGTGTCACAGAGGGTGTGTCGCTCGGTGCACGGCTGCTACCAGCCGACTTGCCGCTTCTGACGGCGAAGATCCGGGTCTAGGGTTGCCCGGTGGACTGACTGCGCGGAGTGGGGTGCTCCACTCGGGTCTCCTCTCCAATCACGTCTACCGGGTTAGCTGACGGGTTCGGGCTTGGAGTACGCCCTACCGCTCACGCGGATTCACCCCAAGGGATTGGGTCCCCGGTTCCCCCGAGCCCTGAGGGCCCTGGAGATTCGACATTCGAGTCGGCGGCCTTCGGACTGAAGACCAGGTCACCGTCTCTTTCGTGGTTGAAACCTTACCCACCGAGTCAGGACAAAGCAAACGAAATGACTACAAAGCATTATTAGATCTACCTTCGCACCACAAACCCCCATACTTCGGACATCTGGGCTCATGGCGAGTTAAGCGTAGGGGCCGGATGGGAGATCAATGTGACGGGTGTGACCGGTGATGAAGAAGGTCACCCGAATGGCGGCGAAAGAAAGCGCACGCCCGTACGACGAGACGGGCGTGCGCGAGCGGGGACGTGCGGCGGAACGTTCAGGGCCGAAGGCCGGGAGACATGAATCGGGGCCGGGCAGTCCCCCGCCTGCCCGGCCCCGATCTATACGGTCCAGCGCCGATGCCTTCCCCCAAACGCATCGGGCGGTCCCGCAGTATGGACGCGGTCCCCCACCGCGTCCTTCTCTGGCAAAAAGCTCTGCGGCGCCCTCTCGGGCGGCTGGTCGCATCCCTCTTGACCTGCCTTAACACTACATACCGGGGCCTGAGCTACTCGTCATCCCAGGGTATAGATTCGGTCTAACCCGCTGGGATGACCGGGTACGGCCGGACCCGCCGGGCCAGGCGGCTATTCAGGCAGTTCGACCTTGACCTCGGTGCCCTTCTCCAGGGAGCGGCTCACCGTGCAGTGCCGCTCATGGACCCGGTGCGCCACGGCGCGGAAGACCTCGTCCGCCTGCGCGTCGCCCTCGGGCAGCTCGACGTCGTAAGTGATCGTGACCGGGCCGAGCAGCGTGGGCTCGACCTTGTCCGCCTGGACCGTCATCGCCAGCCGTACGAGCCTGTGCCCGCGCTGCGCGGTGAGCGGCTCGACGGTCACGATGTTGCAGCCTCCGACCGCGGCGAGCAGCAGCTCCACGGGGGTGAAGACCCCCTCCTCGTCGCCGCTGCCCATCGCGACCTCCGCTCCGCGCGCGTTGCGCGCCACGAAGCCGTTGTCAGTACGCTCCACATTCACCGATGCCATGCCCTGGAGCCTAGAGCCGGCGCGGAACGCTCAGGCGTCGGGGTGCTCGGAAAGGTAGGCGATGTAGACGGGGCGCAGTGCCTCGCCGAGCTCGCCCTCACCGGAGGCCATCGCGTCGCTGAGCAGCGCCGACACCCGGCTGAGGTCGTTGGCCGTCTCGTCCGCGTGACCGCTCGCGGCCTCGGCCGCCGGGATCACCTTCAGGAGCTCCCACAGGAAGCCGAAGTCGCCGTGCGCCACGGCGTAGCGCACCGCCCTGTCGTGAAGCTCCTTGGGCGTCAGCGACTGCAGCTCGTCCTGGTCCATTACGGCTCACCCCCTTTATGGCCCTTTCCCCGCGATCAGGGGGATATGCACGTCAGGCCAACCGGACGATCATCTTGCCGAGGTTCTGCCCCCGAAGCATGCCGATGAAGGCGTCAGGAGCGTTCTCCAGCCCTTCCACGACGGTCTCCTCGAAGGTGATCCTGCCCTCCTGGAGCCACCCGCCGACCTCATCGATCATGTCGGGCATCCGGCCGGCGTGGTCGCCGACGATGAAGCCGCGCAGCGTGAGCCGCTTGCCGACCACCAGGAAGAGGTTGCGCGGCCCGCGGACCGGCTCGGCCTCGTTGTAGACGGAGATGGCCCCGCACACCGCGGTGCGCCCGTACCGGCGGAACACGTCGATGGCGGCCTCCAGGTGCTCGCCGCCGACGTTGTCGAAGTAGACGTCGATGCCGTCCGGGGCCGCGCGCCTGAGCTGTTCCACGACCGGCCCGTCCGCCTTGTAGTCGAACGCGTCGTCGAAGCCGAGCTTCTCGATCACGTGCGCGACCTTGGCGGGAGAACCGGCGCTGCCGACCACCCGGGAGGCGCCCTTGAGGCGGGCGATCTGCCCGGCCAGGCTGCCGACCGCACCCGCGGCCCCCGAAACGAACACCGCGTCGCCCTTCTTGAAGGCCGCGATGTCGAGCAGCCCGACGTACGCGGTCAGGCCCGGCATGCCGAGCACGCCGAGGTAGGCGGACAGCGGCACACCCGGCAGGGGCGTGATCCGGCGCGCCTCCGAGGCGTCCGGCACGGCGTGCTCCCGCCAGCCGTAGTCGTGCAGGACGATGTCGCCGATCCGGAACTCCGGAGCGAGGGTCTCGACCACCTCGCCGATCGCGCCGCCGCGCAGCGGCTCGCCCAGCTCGAAGGGCGGCACGTACGACTCGCCCTCGTTCATCCGCCCGCGCATGTAGGGATCGACCGACATGTAGAGGTCGCGCACCAGGATCTGGCCCTCACGCAGTGGCGGGAGCTCCAGCTCGACCAGCTCGAAATCGTCCTTTGTCGGCCAGCCGACGGGCCGTGACCGCAGCGTGATCGCGCGTGTCATGGTCTACCCCCTTCGATCCTGATTGGGCCACCCCTCCAGCGAACACTCCCTGTTAAAACGATCTTTCACCGGCCCCAGGACCGGGAGCCCCGGGGCTCCCGCCCCTACCGCTCGCCCGCGTGCACGTGCGACCATCGAGAGTGTGAAGATCATTATCAAGATCCTTATCGTCGCGGCGGCGCTCTGGGCGGCCACGCGCCTGATCCCGGGGATCACCGTCTCCGGGGCCACCACCGCGAAGTCCGCGGCCACCCTCATCGCGGTCGCCCTCATCTTCGGCCTCGTGAACGCCGTGCTCAAACCGATCATCAAGACCTTCGGCTGCGCCTTCTACGTGCTGACGCTGGGCCTGTTCGCGCTGGTCGTGAACGCCCTCCTGCTGCTGCTCACGAGCTGGATCGCCGAGCAGCTCAAGCTGCCGTTCCACGTGAGCGGCTTCTGGGCGGCCTTCCTCGGGGCGATCCTCGTCGGCCTCATCACCTGGCTCCTCGACATGCTCCTCGGTCTCAACGAGGACTGAGCGGAGATTCTACGAGGGCCGGCACGGGCCGACGGACCCCCGCTCGCGCAGCTCGGGCGCCTGGATGATCCTGCGCCTGCGGTTCTGCCCGTCGGCCGCCGCGACCACCAGCCGCACGGCGGCCCGCACGATGCCGTCGATGTCCCAGTTGACCGAGGTCAGGCCGGGGGTGAGCAGCCCTGACATCGGGTGGTCGTCGTACCCCATGACCGAGATGTCGTCGGGGACGCGCAGCCCCAGCTCGGCCGCCGCCGCGTACACCCCGTAGGCGATGGAGTCGGAGAAGCAGAAGGCCGCGCTCGGCCTGGCTTCACCGCCGAGCAGCTCGCACGCCACCTTGGTCGTCGCGGCCAGCCCGTGGGGAGCGGTCACGACGTCGATGTCCAGCCCCAGGCGCTCGGCCTCGGCGGTCACGTGGACGTCGGCGGGACGGTCGGGAGTGCTCGACCGCGTCGGGGTCAGCACGGCGACGCGGCGGTGGCCCTTCTCCCTGAGGTACTCAAGGGCCAGGGTGACCCCCCTGCGGTTGTCGAAGACGACCTCCCCCGCCGTGCGGGCGTCGAGCAGGGCGTCGCCGATGGAGACCACGGGCAGCGTCTCGGCGAGCTGCGCCCACAGTGGCGCGGCCGGGTCGACGGGCTGCACGATCAGGCCGTCGACCCGCTGGTCGCGGAGCTGGCGTGCCAGGGTGCGCTCGCGCGCGGGGTCGCCCGCGGCGTCGAGGATGAGCGCGTAGCGGTCCTTGTCGCGCAGGGCCCGGCCGATGCCGAACGCCAGCGACTGCTGCCACAGATCCTCCAGGGACCCGCAGAGCAGACCGATCATGCCGGTGCGGCCGCTCGCCAGGGCCCGGGCGATGGGGTCGGCCTCGTACCCCAGCTCGGCGGCGGCCTGGCGCACCCGCTCGATGGTCTCCTCGGACACCTGCATGCCCCGCAGCGCGTAGGACACGGCCGCGGGCGACAGCCCGGTCGCCTGGGCCACCTCGCGGATCGTCGCCCGTTTGCGTGGCTGGGAGCGCGGCATCAAGCCAGCCTATGCGGAATCCCCCCGGCGCGAGGGGCCTGCCATCTCGATGTCTGGACAGAGTGTTGACGCCGAGGAGGTGAAGCGGTTCACTGAAACGAATCAGTGAACCGTTTCACAGCATGTCCCCAGGCATACCCGATAATGTCGATAGGAATTGTCGGGTAGTGTGGTCCCCAGGAGGTGACAGCGGTGAGCATCGATGTGCACCAGCACATTTGGACGCCCGGATTCGTCGGCGCGCTACGGGCGCGCACGGAGCCGCCGTTCCTCGATGGCTGGACCCTGCACCTCGACGGCGAGGAGCCCTTCGCGGCGAACCCCCTCGACCACGACCTCGGCCACCGGCTGGCGTTCAACCGCGAGCACGGTCTCGGCCTCGCCCTGGTGTCGCTGTCGAGCCCGCTCGGCATCGAGCACCTGCCGCCCGCCGACGCCTGGCCGCTGCTCACCGCCTACCACGAGGGCGCGCTCGAACTGCCCGCGTCGTTCAGGGCGTGGGCGTCCACCTGCGTGACCGAGATCGACCCGGCGCGCACCGCCAAGGTGCTGGACTGCGGCTTCGCCGGTCTCCAGCTCCCCGCGACCACCCTGCTCGACGCCGGGGGCTTCGCCAGGGTCGCGCCCCTGCTCGACCTGCTGGAGGAGCGCGACCTGCCGCTGTTCGTCCATCCGGGCCCGGCCGGGGCGCCTGACGGGCCCGCGTGGTGGCCGGCGGTCGTCCCGTACGTCCAGCAGATGCACGCCGCCTGGTACGCCTTCCAGGCGTTCGGCCGCCCACGGCACCCGCGGCTGCGCGTCTGCTTCGCGTTGCTCGGCGGCCTCGCGCCATTGCACGTGGAGCGCTTCATCACCCGGGGCGGCTCCACCCGGGGCGTCGTCGACCCGAACGCCTTCCTGGAGACCTCGTCGTACGGCCACAAGGCCATCGACGCGATCACCCGGGTGCTCGGCATCGAGGTCGTCGTCCTCGGTTCCGACGCCCCCTACGCCTCACCGCCCGACGCCATGCTCGGCGAGGCCGCCACCCACCAGATATCGGTGACCAATCCGATGCGCCTGCTAGATATGGAAGGAGTTGTGCCCAGATGAGCTGGGAGTCATTGCCCGACCGATTTCTCGACAAGCGCGAGCTGCGCGATCTCGTCGAGGATCTGGCGGAGCGGCCTGAGCTCTGGTCGCACCACGTCACGTTCGGCGAGTCCGGAGAGGCCCGCCACTACGCCTCCCTTTACCGGGACTCCTACGTCGACGTGTGGCTCATCTGTTGGCGCCCCGACGACGACACCGGGTGGCACGACCACGACGTCTCCTCCGGGGCCCTGCGGGTCGTCGAGGGCACGCTCAAGGAGTCGAACCCCCGCATCGGGGGCGAGCACCTGGAGACCCTGCTGTCCGAGGGCGACGCGATCTCGTTCGGGCCCGACCACATCCACCGGGTCAACGGGCACGCCGAGACCAGCGTCTCGATCCACGCCTACTCTCCCCCGCTGTGGCGCCTCGGCCAGTACTCGATCAGCAACGACGGTGTCATGCGCCGGGTCTCTCTCAGCTACGCGGACGAGCTGCGCCAGACGGAGGCCGAGGCACTGGTCTGACCGGCGGGCGGAGCCCGTCGACGGTACGCCGTGCGATGCCGGGGTCGTCGGTGAACACCCCGTCGACCCCGAGCTCGTACAGCCTCCTGAGCCAGCCGGCCATGTCGCCGTGCGCGCTCGCGTACCCGGGCGCCGCCGGGTCGCCCACGCGGAAGTCGGCGGGGAGCTGCGAGTTCTCCGGGCGGATCGTCCAGACGTGCACGGCCAGGCCCGCCCGGTGCGCGTCCTCGACGAGCGTGGTCGGGGCCTGGAGGGTGTCGTCCGCGTCCGTCGGCACCACCAGGCGCACGGAGGGGCCGATGCCGTCGGCGTACGTGGCGATCTCGCGCAGCCCCTCGGGGGTCGAAAGGTCGCGGTAGGTGCGCGGGTCGCCCGCGAGCACCAGGTCCTGGGGAGCCCCTGACGACTCCAGGAGCTGGATGAGCCGCAGGCGTGTCCTGCCGCGCAGCGCCTTCAGGTTGGCGGTCTCGAAGGACTGGATGAACACCGGGTCCGACCGCTCGCGCCAGCCGTACCGGCCGAGGGTCGCGAGCATCGGCTCCTCCAGGGGAAGCCCGATGGAGGCGAAGTAGCCCGGGTGCTTGGTCTCGGGGTAGAGGCCGACTCCGGCCCGGCGGGCCAGGGCGGCGATCTCGTCGAACGTCGCGATGCGGGCCCGGCCGTCGAAGGCGGCGCTGCCGGGACGCAGCCCGGGCAGCCGTTCCACGGCTCTCAGCGTGCGCAGCTCCTCCAGGGTGAAGTCCTCGGTGAACCATCCCGTCAGCCTGCGCCCGTCGATCACCTTGGTGGTCCTGCGCGTGGCGAACTCCGGATGCGTGGCGACGTCCGTGGTCGCGGAGATCTCGTTCTCGTGCCGGGCCACCAGCACGTGGTCCCTGGTGGAGACCAGGTCCGGCTCGATGAAGTCGGCGCCCATCTGGACGGCGGTCTCGTACGAGAGCAGGGTGTGCTCCGGCCGGTACGCGCAGGCGCCGCGGTGCCCGATGACGATCGGGCGGGGGCCGGGCCCGCCGGCGCCGTGCGCGGCGGAGACGGCGGTCATTCCGCCCGGCAGCAGGGACACCACACCGGCCAGTACCCACGGAAAGACGATCACCGGTCGATGTTAGGCCTGGTCAGATGCTCATTCCTCCGTCGACACGCAGGGGCTCCCGGGCACGGTATCGCCCACCACCATTGATGACCGGCGACTATTCGCGATCACCAGCGCCAGTCACCATTCATCCGCAATTATCAGCACCTAAAAGGATCACTGCTTAGGGGAACGCGATTGCGGGGGCCCTGGGCATCGTGGGGCCGAATGGCGTCCTGCCGCACCACGGTCTCTGGGGCTCGCTCGCCTCGCCCCGGGGGCTGGTCGCTCTTCGCACATCACATATCGGACACCTCATGAGGAGTCTCCTGTGAACGGACCGTCCCTGCCCCGTCGCACCCTCCTGAAGAGCGTGGGCCTCGGAGCCCTCGCCGCCGGCACGACCGCGTGCGGCTCGGCCAAGGGCCCCGGCGCCAGGACCGGCGACAAGATCGTGATCGGGTACGTCAGCCCCCGGACGGGGTCGCTGGCCGGCTTCGCCTCCGGAGACGGCTTCGTGGTCGACCGCGTGCGCGCGACCGCCGCGTACGCCAAGGGCTTCACGGTCGGCGGGAAGACCTACGAGGTCGAGATCGTGGTCAAGGACACCCGGTCGGACCCGGGCCGGGCGTCCGAGGTCGCGCGCGAGCTGGTGCTGCGGGACCACGCGGACATGATCCTCACCAGTTCCGCCCCCGAGACCACCAACCCGGTCGCGACGGTGTGCGAGGCCCAGGGGATCCCGTGCGTCTCGACCGTCGTCCCCTGGGAGGCGTGGTACTACTCCCGGCAGGCCGATCCCGGCAACCCCAAGCCGTTCAGGTACACGACCATGTTCTTCTTCGGAGTGGACCAGTTCGGCGGGTGCTTCGTCCCGATGTGGGAGCGGGTGTCCACCAACCGGGTGGTGGGCGGCATGTTCCCCGACGACCCCGACGGCAACGCCTTCCGCGCCGCGTACCCGGCGATCCTCGACAAGGCGGGATACCGGTGGGTCGACGGCGGCGCCTACACCGACGGGACGACCGCCTTCGGCGCGATGATCTCCAAGTTCAGGAGCGAGCAGTGCGAGATCTTCATCAACGCCCCGCTCCCGCCCGACTTCAACGCCATGTGGAAGCACGCCGCCCAGCGGGGATTCCGGCCGAGGCTCGCCACCGTGGCCAAGGTCCTGCTGTTCCCCGCGGACACGGTCGCGCTCGGCGGCCTGGTCGAGAACATCGCGACCGACTCCTGGTGGGGCCCGTACATGCCCAACGCCTCCTCGCTCGACGGCGAGACCGCCAAGAGCCTCGCGGAGTCCTACCAGTCGGCCAGCGGCAGGCAGTGGCTCCAGACACTGGGGTCGGTCTACTCGCTCTTCGAGATCGCGCAGAAGGCGTTCACCTCGGTCGACACCCCGCGCGACAGGAAGGCGGTCGCGGCGGCGCTGCAGAACCTGAACTACTCGGGGATCTCGGGGGTGCTCGACTTCACGCGGGGCCCGGTCCCCGGGGTCGCCATCCAGCAGCCCGTGGGCGTCCAGTGGAAGAAGGGCATCGGGCGCTTCCCGTACGAGATGGTCGTCGTGGACAACAGCCTGAACCCCGCCGTCAGGATCGGCGCCGACCTCATCCCCACCTACCCGTGACCGGGTGCCGCCGGGTCACGCCTCGGCGGGCACGGGACGCCCGGCGAGGACGCCGAAGCCGAGCTGGACGCCGCAGACGAGCAGGCCGGTCACCAGCGGCAGCGTCCAGCCGCCGGAGAGCTGGTGGAGCAGCCCTATGAGGAAGGGGCCGAGGGCCGCGAGCAGGTAGCCGGACGACTGCGCCACCGCCGACAGCGCGGTGACCGAGGCGGGATCGGGCGCCCGCAGGGCGATGATCAGCAGGGCGAGCGCTATCGAGGCGCCCTGACCGACCCCGAGCACGATCATCCACAGCCACGGCAGCGTGACGGGGGCGATCAGCACGCCGAGGTACCCGGCGACGGTCAGCAGCGCGGCCACCACGATGTGCGGCACCTGCGACCGGGCGCGTCCCGCGTGCACCGGCACCGTGAGCGTGGCGGCGATCTGCGCGAGGTTGGTCAGCGCCAGCAGGTAGCCGGCCTGGTCGGCGGGCAGCCCCGCGTCACGGAAGATCGTCGGCAGCCAGGCCAGCATGATGTAGAACGTCAGCGACTGGAAGCCCATGAAGGCCATGACGTACCAGGTCACGCGCCTGCGCAGCAGCTTGGCGTACGGCCTGCGCCCGCCGCCGTCCCGGTCGCGACGGTGCCGCCGCAGGGCCTGCGGCGCCCACAGCGCCGCCGCCGCCAGCGCCAGGACCGCCACGGATCCGGCCGCCGCGCGCCAGCCGTACCCCTCCTCGATGGGCACCATGATCGCCGACGCCGTGGCCGCGCCCGTCACCAGGCCCGAGACGTAGATGCCGGTGAAGAGCCCGACGCGGTGCGGAAAATGCTGTTTCACCACGCCGGGCATGACCACGTTCATGATGGCGATGGCCGTGCCCGCGACGGCGGACCCGGCGTACAGCGCGACAAGGCCGCCCACCCCGCGCAGGACGACCCCCGCGGCGAGGATGAGCAGGCCGATCAGCAGCGTGCGGTCGAGGCCGAGGCGCGTCGCCAGGGCGGGCGCGACCGGGGCCAGCAGGCCGAGGCAGACCACCATGACCGTGGTGATCGCCCCGCCCGCCGCGGGGGACAGCGAGAGGTCGTCCATGATCTCGCCGAGCAGCGGCGACACCCCGGCGAGGGCGGGCCGCAGGTTGAGCGAGGCCAGTACGAAGCCCGCTATCAGCAGCACCTGCCCCCTGCCGAGCCCTCCGGGCGCGGTTCCGGTGACGGTCGCGGGCTCCCGAGGGGCTCCGGTCGCGGGGGATCCCGGCTCGGGTTCGGGCTCCGAGGTGGAACTGGTCATAGGGTCGGGAGCCTATCGGTGGCCATCTGAATGGTTACCTGCGGATACCGGCCTTTCAGAATGGGTATCTGGCGATGTCGCCCTGCATGGTCACCCACTGGGTGTCGGTGAACGCCTCGATGTTGGCCCTGGTGCCGCCGAACCTCGATCCGGTGCCGGAGGCCCCGACCCCGCCGAAGGGCGCGACGGCCTCGTCGTCCACGGTCTGGTCGTTGATGTGGACGATGCCGGTGGGGATGAGGTCGGCCAGGGCCAGCCCCTTCATGGCGTCGCGGGTCAGGATGCCGAGTGACAGCCCGTACTCGCTGTCGGCGGCCAGGGACGCCGCCTCCTCCGGCGACGAGAACGCCATGACCGGCGCGACCGGCCCGAAGACCTCCTCGGCGTACGCGGGCGCGGACGGCGTCAGGTCGGTCAGCACGGTCGGGCGGTAGAAGAGGCCCTCGTACGTGCCGCCCGCCGCGAGCCGGGCGCCACCGCCGACGCTCCCGGTGACCAGCGCGTGGACCTTGTCCCGCTGGCGCTCGTCGATGAGCGGGCCGAGGGCGACCTCCTGGGTGGCGGGGTCGCCGACCGGCAGGTGGTCGGCCTTGGCGGCGAGCCGCTCGACGTACTCGTCCTTGATCGAGGCGTGGACCAGGTGCCGTCCCGAGGTCATGCAGATCTGACCCTGGTGGAAGAACGACCCCCACGCGCCCGCCGAGACGGCGAGGTCGAGGTCGGCGTCGTCGAGGACGATCAGCGCGGAGTTGCCGCCGAGCTCCAGGTGGACGCGCTTGAGGTGCCGGGCGGCGAGCTCTGCCACCCTGCGCCCCGCCGCCGTCGAGCCGGTGAAGGAGATGACGCGGATGCGGGGGTCGGCGACCATCGCCTCCCCCGCGCCGGCGCCGCCGGGCAGCACGTGCAGCAGGCCCGGGGGCAGGCCCGCCTCCTCGAACACGCGAGCCACCGCGACTCCGCCGCAGACGGCGGTACGCGGGTCGGGCTTGAACACCACCGCGTTGCCGAGGGCCAGCGCGGGCGCGACGGACCGGATGCCGAGGATCAGCGGCGCGTTGAACGGCGAGATGACGCCGACGACCCCGGCCGGCACGCGGCGCGCGAGGCTGAGGCGCTTCTTGGCGGTCGGCAGGATCTCGCCGGGCGGCTGGGAGGCCAGCGCGGCGGCCTCGTAACACTCCTGCGCGGCGACGTGGGTCTCGAAGCCCGCCTTCCCGGGGATCGAGCCCGACTCGCGGATCAGCCATCTCTGGATGTCGGCGGCGTGCTCCTCGAACAGGCGGCCGGCTCTGCGCAGGACGCCCGCGCGCTCCTCGAACGAGGCGGCGGCCCACTCGCGCTGGGCCTTCGCGGCCCGTACGGACGCGGCGGCCACGTCCGCGGGACCCGCGACGCCGGCCCGGCCGATCTCGTGCCCGGTGGCGGGCGCGATCACCGGGGCGTCACCGGCCTGGGACGGTACCCAGCCGTCACCGCCGAACACCGATCCGGACCAGACCTTGGGATCAAGAAAGTCCACGACGAATCCCCTTTCCGTGGTGCCGTGCCGCCCGCCGGTGCTCACCGGGCGTCCTTCGCTCGCTGGATCTGGGCGTACACCTGGCCGCGCAGCTCGGTGAAGCGCGGGAGCGCCCGCGTGGTGAGCTGGTCACGCTCGTACGGCAGGTCCACCTTGACGTCCTCCACCACGACGGTGGGGGACGCCGACAGCACGATCACCCGCCGGCCGAGGTAGACGGCCTCGTCGATGTCGTGCGTGATGAACAGCGTGGTCGTGCCGAGCCGCTGCCAGATGCGGAGCACCAGGTCCTCCAGCTCCGCGCGGGTCTGCGCGTCGACGGCCGCGAACGGCTCGTCCATGAGCAGCACCTCCGGCTCATACGCCAGGGCCCGCGCGATCGCCACCCGCTGCTGCATGCCGCCCGAGAGCTGCCAGGGGTACGAGCGCGGCACGTCGGCCAGGCCCACGGCGGCGAGCGACTCGGCGACCAGCTCCGCGCGGCGCGGACGCGGCAGCCTCTTCTCCTTCAGCGGCAGCTCGACGTTCTGCTGGACCGTCATCCACGGGAACAGGCTGCGGCCGTACTCCTGGAACACGACGGCCATGTTGTCGGGCGGCCCCGTCACCGGGACGCCGCCGACGCGGATCGTGCCGGCCGTCGGGGCGAGCAGCCCGGCGACGCACCGGAGCAGCGTGGTCTTGCCGCATCCCGACGGGCCGACGACGCATGCCAGCTCGCCCGCGTCGAGCTGGAAGGTCAGGTCGCCGATCGCCTCGCGCCCGGTGGTCTCGTAGATCTTCTTCAGGCCGGTGACCTCAAGCACGGTGGCTCCAATGCCAGGAAAGGACGCGGCGTTCCAGCCACCGGAAGAGCACGGAGAGCCCGAACCCCAGCAACCCGAGAAGCAGGATGCCGCTCCACATCTCGGGGATGGCGAAACCGCGCTGGAACAGCACGATGGTGAATCCGAGCCCGCTGCTGCTGGCGAACATCTCGCTGATCACCATGAGGATGATCCCGATGGACAGCGCCTGCCGGAGCCCCGCCATGATCTGCGGGCCGGCCCCGCGCAGCACCAGGTGCCGCAGCCGCGCCCGGCCCCGCACGCCGTACATGCGGCAGGTGTCGGAGAGCACCTGGTCGAGCGCCCTGACGCCCTCGGCCGTGTTCAGCAGGATCGGCCAGACGCATCCGGAGACGATGACGAGGATCTTCATCCCGTTGTCGATGCCGGCCAGCAGCATGATCAGCGGGACGAGCACGGGCGGGGGGATCGCGCGGAAGAACTCCAGCACCGGCTCGGCCGCCGCGCGCAGCCGTACCGAAAGGCCGATCGGCACGCCGAGGCCCACGCCGAGGACGGCCGCCAGGACGTACCCGGCGAGCAACCGCGCGACGCTCGGCAGGGCGTCGTCGAGCAGACGCCGCGAGAACCACGTCTCGGCGAACGCCTGGGCGATGCGCGGCGGGGTGGGCACGTAGAAGCTCTCGGACGTCACGCTGAACGCCCACCACGCGAGGATGAGCAGGACAGGCAGCCCCAGCACGCGGAGCAGCCGCCGGCCGATCCACCGAGCCCTGCCCCGGCTCGGCGGGGTCACGACGCCACCTCGCCTCGTACGGACGGATGCCACGCGAGCACCCGGCGCTCCAGGGTCCGCACGGCCAGGTTGACCACGATGCCGACGAGCCCGGCCAGCACCACCAGCGCGTACATGGTGGCGACCGCGCCGCTGGACTGCGCGATCTGGATCTCCAGGCCGAGCCCGGGGCTGCCGATGACCAGCTCGGCCGTGATCGCGAGGATGAACGCGACGGCCGCGGCCAGCCTGATGCCGGTCATGACGTACGGCAGGGCCGTGGGCCACACCACGTGCCGGATACGGGACCATCGCGACAGCCCGTAGGAGCGGGCGGTGTCGTCGGCCACCGTGTCCACGTCGGCGACGCCGTACATGACCTGGATGAGCACCTGCCAGAACGCGGCGTAGACCACCAGCAGCAGCGTGGACCCGAGCGAGGCGCCGAACAGCAGGGTGGCCAGCGGGATCAGCGCCACGGAGGGAATCGGCCGCAGGAACTCGACCGTGGAGTTGGAGGCCGCGCGCAGCCCCGGCACCACGTCGATGACGACGCCGATGACGACGGCGGCGAGGAATGCGATGGCCAGGCCGAGCGCCCAGCCGCCGATCGTCTCCCCCAGGGCCGTCCACAGCGCGGCCGTACGCAGCTCCGCCGCCAGCGCGCCGAGGATCTCGGACGCGGGCGGCAGGAACCGCCGGTCGACGACACCCAGCCGGGGGGTCGCCTCCATCACCGCCAGAAGGCAGGCCAGCCCCGCCAGGCCGTACGCGGCCCTGGCCCTCATGGTCCTCACGGCAGCAGGGTCCCGAGGTCGGGCTTCTGCTTCAGCACGCCGTCGCCGAGGGCGTCGTCCGCGATGGTCTGGATGGACTCGCGGTTGATCTCCGTCGGCCACTTGGGCAGGACGATCTTCGCGATGACCGCCGGGTCGATCTTGGTGTAGCTCTTGAGGATCTCGCGGGCCTCTTCGGGGTGGCTGTCGGCGTACTTCAGCGACTCGTCCATCGCCGCCGTGAACCGCTTGACCAGGTCGGGATCGGTCTTGGTGGTGGTGAAGTACGCCGCGACGGTGAGGTTAGGGGCGGCGTCGGCGTAGTTCCACGCGACCGGCCGTGCTCCCTGGGAGATCGCCTGGCTGACGAAGGGCTCCACCACCCAGATGGCGTCCACGCGGCCCGCCTGGAGCGCCCCCGGAGCGTCGGGGAACGGCAGCTCGACGAACGTCACCCGCGAGGGGTCGCCGCCGGCCTTGCGCACCGAGGAGCGGATCGTGGTGTCGCCGATGTTCTTGAGCTGGTTGACCGACACCTTCTTGCCGGCGAGGTCCTTGGCCGACTTGATCGGACTGTCCTGCTTCACCAGCACGGCGCTGAAGTCCTTGCCCTGCTCTCCTGTGGAGGAGACGCCGTTGGCCACCACCTTGATCGGCAGGCCCTGCTCCTTGGCGGTCAGCAGCGAGGTGACGTTGCCGAAGGCGAACTGGAACTGGCCGCCGACCGCGCCCGAGATGCTCGCCGCGCCTCCCTGCACGGGAGTGATGGACAGGTCGATCTTCTGCTTGTCGAAGAAGCCTTTGGCCTTGCCGAGGTGGATCGGCGCGGTGTCCACGATGGCGATCACCCCGGCGGTGACCTTGTCCTTCCCGCCGGCGCCCTGCGGGGTCCCCGCGGAGCCACATGCCGCCGCGGGGACTAGGAGGGCGGCCACCAGACAAATACGAGCGGAGCGACGCATCAGCACTCCAAGGGGGGTTCGGAGCAACGTAGTGTTCGCTATGCGAACGAGAGTTCTTGACATGAACGTGTCAGTGAAACTACGCCTGCGGGCAGATCGCGTCAACGTCCGCGAAACATTGTGGTTATTGGTCGCTTGACCGGTCCGCTTTGGGATACGTACCGTCCAGCTGAGAACTTCTGTTCGCGAGCCGAACAAAGGAGAGGTGGGCGTGCTTCCGCTCTCAGAGACGGCCGGCTTTCACTGACGATCTCGGGGACGGGCTCCGCGACGGGCTCCGGACGGGGCTCGGGGACGGGCTCCGGACGGGGCTCCGGGACGGGCTCCGGACGGGGCTCCGGGACGGGCTCCGGACGGGGCTCGGGGTGGGCTCGGGGTGGGCTCGGGGACGGGGCTGGGGGCGGGGCTCGGGGATGGGCCGATCACTGCTGGTATAACGGTCACCGCGAAAGGGGACCAACCATGGCGGAGGAGTACGTCCAGTCGCTGGCCCGTGGGCTGGCGGTGATCCGGGCCTTCGACGCCGCGACCCCTGAGCTCACGCTCAGCGAGGTGGCCCGCGCGACCGGGCTCACCCGCGCCGCCGCCCGCAGATTCCTGCTCACCCTGGTCGAGCTGGGGTACGTCCGCACCGACGGCCGCCTGTTCGCGCTGTCCCCCCGGGTGCTGGAGCTGGGGTACTCCTACCTGTCCAGCCTGTCCCTTCCCGAAGTCGCCCTCCCCCACCTCGAACGGCTGGTCGCCGAGGTCCACGAGTCCGCCTCGGTGTCCGTGCTCGACGTCTCGGACATCGTGTACGTCGCGCGCGTGCCCACCACCCGCATCATGCGGGTGACGATCAGCATCGGCACGCGCTTCCCCGCGCACTGCACCTCGATGGGCCGCGTGCTCCTGGCCTGGCTGCCGCCCGGCGACCTGGAGGCGTACTTCAGCGAGGCCACGCTGGAACGGCACACCGCCCGCACGGTCACCTCGCGGGACGCGCTCGTCGCCGAGCTCGATCGGGTGCGGGCCCAGGGCTGGTCCATGGTCGACCAGGAGCTGGAGGAGGGCCTGCGGTCCATCGCCGCGCCCATCCGGGGCCGTAGCGGGCAGGTCGTGGCGGCCGTCAACATCTCGTCCCACGCGAGCCGCACCACCATCGAGTCCGCCCGCCGCGATCTGCTGCCGCCGCTGCTGGCGACGGCCGCCCGCATAGAGGCCGACCTCCACACCACCGCCGGCATCCACCACACCCCCCTCCCCGCCACCTGAACCCGACCTCCCACCACCCGCACAGCCACGCCGACACCCGAGTACGAACATCCCGCCGCCCGTACAGCCGCGGGCGAGCCCCCGGCCCCCACACGCCGGCACCCGAGTACGAGCCTCCGCCACCGGTGGTCCGGGCACCCGAGTACCGGCCTCCGGCCCACGGGTTCACCATGGTTCCCGACCCTGGAGGCGGGTTGGGTGACAACGTTGTCACAGGCCGTTGAAATGCGGGATGATGCGGACCGTGGCAGAGACCAGACGCGGGCGGCCCACGATGAACGACGTCGCCGCCACGGCGGGAGTCGCGCTCAAGACCGTCTCCCGCGTGGTCAACGACGAGCCGGGGGTCAACGCGGCGACCGCCGAACGGGTCCGTAGGGCCATCGAGCTGCTCGGCTACCGCCGCAACGACGGCGCCCGCGTTCTTCGCCGGGGCCGCACGGCGAGCATCGGGCTCATCATCGAGGACGTCGCCGACCCGTTCTACTCCGGGCTGAGCCGCGCGGTCGAGGACGTCGCGATCCGCAACGGCTCGCTGGTCTTCACCGGCTCATCCGGGGAGGATCCCGAGCGCGAGCGCGAGCTGGTCCTGGCCTTCTGCGCCCGCCGGGTGGACGGGCTGGTCATCGTGCCCGCCGGGTCCGACCACGGCTACCTCGCCCCCGAGCTGAGCGCCGGGATCCGCGCCGTCTTCGCCGACCGCCCTGCCGGGCCCGGGCTGGACGTCGACACCGTGCTGTGCGACAACGCCGGCGGCACCCGCACGGGGGTGGCGCACCTCATCGCGCACGGCCACCGGCGCATCGGGTTCTTCGGCGACAGTGCCCGCATCTTCACCGCCGGCGAACGCCTGCGGGGCTACCGCGAGGCTCTGCGGACGGCCGGGCTGCCGTACGACGGGTCGCTGGTCACCATGGGCGCCCCCGAGCAGCGGCGCATCCATGCCGATCTTGAACGCATGATGGAGCAGGGCGACCCGCCCACGGCCCTGTTCACCGGCAACGGCCGCACCACCGTCGCCGCCCTCCGAGCCCTCGAAGCCCTGCGCGCCCAGGGTCCCGGCGGTACGTCGCCGTCGCACATCGCGATCGTGGGGTTCGACGACTTCGAGCTGGCCGACTTCCTCACCCCCTCGGTGACCGTGATCGCCCAGGATCCCGCGGGGCTGGGCCGTACGGCCGCCGAGCTGCTCTTTCGCCGCCTGGCCGGCGACAACGGCCCCGCCGAGCGCGTCCAGCTCCCCACCCGCCTAATCCCCCGAGGCTCCGGCGAGCTTCCCCCGTCCGGCTGATCAGTGGACGCGAGTCGTCACGACCAGAAATGAAGCGCGGGGTCGGCGAGCGCCTCGACCACCTCGCGTCCCCGTAGAACCCTCTCAGCCCCCGGCAGCCTCCGGTAACACAGCATCGCGTAAAGCACATCGGCGAAAGGCTGCTCACGAAGGGAATCGGCTATTTCCGCCGCCTCTTCCTTGGCATCCGGAATCTCAATGAGGCGTGCGCGGTCTCTGAGCATCGACACCGTTCGTATGAAGGCGGCGGCACGACCCCGCTGCAGGGCACCCCGGTTCAACCCGAAGACGTCGATCGTCGTCGCGCCCCTAGGAGTCAGCGATCGGTAGACGCCGGTGTTCAGCGCCAGCTCAAGATGTTCGTACGGGTCCTCGGCCGACGGATCCACGAGAAGGGGCATGCCGTCCTCATCGCGCGGAAAGCACTCCCGCTTGTGGTGGCTGTTGCAATGCGAGCAGGCAAGAAGATGATTCGGCCAGTCGAAGGCGCGCAGCGGTGCCTCGGCCAAGGGTTCGAAGTGGTCGATGTCCGTTCCGAGGCCGTCTCCGCAATACATGCACCGCCTGATTCCGGTCGCCATGCTGTCGAGGTGGTCCGCCAACCCCGACCGGACGGCCCTGGCGTTCTTCCACATGGTGCGAGCCCTGGATAGATCGGCATTGTCCTCACAGAGCTTGCTCGTATGCTCGCGTAGCCGCGCACTCAGCTCATCGCTGAGCACGACTCGATAGACACGGATCATGGTGTCAGGCGATCCTCGCGGCGACCTCGTCGACGCGCGCGGCGAGCGAGCTGGTGAGCGTGTCCCGCAGGCGCTCGTACTCCTCCACTTCCGCAGGAGAGGCCGTCCCCCGAAGGACTGCTCGTTCCAACTCAGTGAGCCTTCGCCGCATGTCCTCGGCGTGGTTCGAGTAGGGCGAATCCATGCCGAACAGGTCAGTCAGCAGCGCGTCGTCGCCACTGCCGTAGACCACGCGCTCGTACAGATCGTCGTCAACGACGCGAGGAGGCACACGTTCGTCCACGCCAGGAAGCCGGATCAGACCTCCGGGATCGGCGCTCTGGCAGATGTAGGGGCTGTGCGTGGTCACGATGAACTGGATGGCCGGGAAATGCTTCTTGAGCCACTCACCGATCTTCTTCTGCCAGCTGACATGAAGGTGGACGTCGATCTCGTCGATGAGGACCACTCCAGGCAGCGGGACCACGTACGTGTCGGACAGTGCGGTGGTCATTTCGGTGCCGAAAACCTGGTGGAGCTGGCGGGTCAGATCAAGCACCAGTGCTGTGACGGTCCTGTACCCATCACTCATCTCACGAAGAGAGATGAGTTCCCCGTCCCTGCTGGCCCACAGTCCCTCACTGTCGATCCGGTCGATCCGGAAACCGTCCGGCAGCAGCCCGTCGTTGAGCAGGCCGGTGACGAAGTTCAGAAGGTCGGCGGCGCCCTCGCGCTGCTCCAACCGGCGTAGGTGCAGGTCGACGAGCCAGCTCACGCTCTCAGCCAGGGAAGCGTCCTCGTGGAACAAACTGGCCAGGCGCGACACGGGCCCACTGCTCACCATGAGTCGCTGCGTGTCGGATGAGCCGCCGACCAGGCGACGAAAAGGCCCGTACCCGGCGAAGAACCAACCTTGCGGATTGTCCGCCCACGGACCCCGAAGGGCGGTGGCTCCATAAGCCCGCATGGTCGGCTGGGTCCCGTAGTGCCCTGACTCGTCGATGAGCTCGCGGCTCCAGGTCAGCCCGGCAGACAGCCTGCTACCGGGCGGCCGGCGCCGCGTACGGCCCGTGAGCCTGTCCGTCTCCGCATCGAAGACCATCTGGACCTTGGATGCGCCTTGGGTGGCCTGGTGGGAGATCCAGCCGTCAAAGGCGGGTACGAGGCTCCTGGCCACCGAAGGCCCGGCAAGGGCGAGGGCGAGGGCGCGTAGCAGAGTGGTCTTGCCGGAGCCGTTGCGCCCAGCGAGGACGGTCCAACCGGCGTGACTGCCATCTGGCCTGGTCAGCCGCAGATTCGCAGCACGCGGACCAGAGAAGCCGCGCACGCCTGCGACTTCGAACTCGGCGATGTGCACCGTCGACTCCAACCCGTGATCGCTGCCTTCCTGCCTGCTGCAACGATAAGACGTAGAAGGTCACCGCAGCACCCGGCCAACTGGCACGACCGGCCGGTACTTGTCACGGCCGGCCGGTACGTGCTCACGGTCTTCGTCTGTAGAACACGGTCGCCGGCACCCCCCGGCATTCTCCGCCAGATGGGCGTGCCGCCTCGCCGTCCTCCCAGATTCCAGCTACTCCGAGAGCTTCAGCCCGCCGACGAACGCCTGCCACTCCTCAGGGGCGAACAGCAACACCGGTCCAGGTGAATCCTTACTATCCCTCACCGCGACCACCCCAGGAAGGTTCGTCGCCACTTCGACGCAAGCCGCCCCATTCGACCCTGACCGGGAAGACTTGCGCCAGACGGCGTCACTCAGGCTGGTCACTCCATCGCTTTCTTCACTCCGCCGACGAAAGTGCGCCACCCATCGGAAGTGACGATAACCGAGGGACCGCCCGGGTCTTTACTGTCCCGCACCCCCACCACCCCAGGAAGGTTCGTCGCCACTTCCACGCACTGCCCGCCACTCGACCCGGATCGAGAAGACTTTCGCCACTCGGCACCGCTCAAATCCATTTTCCGATCGCCTCCTGGATCAGCTGGAGAGATATGTGCTTCGGGTGAGCATCAGCGCGAATGGCGTCGTACCTATTGCTGATCATTTCGACGATGTCCGGACTGCCCGAGATCTGCCCCTGCGCTGAGGACTCCACATGCACGATAGTCCTGGATCCCGGGAGTTCCGCAACCGTGAATGGGCTCATCAGCCCGCAGGTAGAGAACGCGGCGAATGGCACGACCTGGATCTTCACATGTGGGTGCCGCGCCACTTCTGCGAGGTATCCGAGCTGGTCATGCATGATCTGTGAACTGCCGACCGATCGGTGTAGAACGCCTTCGTCGATCACGGCCCAGATCAGCGGCGGCTTGTCCCGTGACAGGATCGCCTTTCGCCGAGTGCGGGCCGCGAGCCGCTGTTCCACCTGTTCCGGTGCGGTGCCGGGCTCCCCCGAGAGAACCCGACGCGCATAGGCCTCGGTCTGGAGAATGCCGGGAATCAGCAAGGGGTCCCAGCTCCGCAGCACGGTCGCCTCTTGCTCGACTTCAAGCCACTCGCGGAACCACCACGGAGCCCATTGCCTTTCTCGGTCCACCATCGCCCAGAGCTTTGTGAGGGTGCCGTCAAGGCCGAAAGCCTGGTCACAGCGTTCAGCGAAAGCCCTTTCCGGCTTGCGCGCCGCACGCTCGACCATGCCGACCATGCTTGTCGAAAACAGGATCTTCTCCGCTAGTTGGCGCTGGGTAAGCCCGGCTGCCATGCGATGGCACCGCAGTTCGAATCCGAACTTGGCCAGCGGTGAGACCTCTGGATTCAGCTCGACCGGCTGAGGCACGCATCCTCCCCGTAATCCGTCAGCGACATGGCACGACCCCGCACCAAAGCGTGTGTTCAGTGTGTTATCAATCAACTCCAAAGCGTAGTCGCTATTGGCCAAGCTGGGGAGACGAAGCCCTCTTTTGCTGGCGCAACCCCCTGGGGGTGGATAGCACCCTCAAAACGATCTTGCGTGTCACCCCCTGGGTACGACGAGACGAGGACGAAATGGCGACGGGCAATCTGTTGGGGTCCCTCGAACTGGTTGGGACGGTGGCTTCCGTGCCGGTGGCGCGGGCTTTTGTACGGGGGATGCTCGGCATGGGCCATCCCGCTCTGGACGACGTGGTGCTCCTGGTCTCGGAGTTGACGACCAACGCCGTGCTGCACTCGGATTCGCGAGACGGCGGGCCGGTGAGCGTCACGCTGGTGGAATGCGGTCACGCCATTCGAGTGACGGTGCGGGATGCCGGTTCCGACTCCCGGCCCCGCGTCTCCGACGACCTCTGCGGCGAGGGCGGTCGCGGCCTGTTCCTGGTCGAGGAGATCTCTCAGTGCTGGGGCATCGACGAGGACGAGACCGGCCGGGCCGTCTGGTGCGAGGTGAAGGTGTGATCGGGGAGAGTTAGTAACCTTCGCGGGTGAAACGGATTCTTGTCGCGGGGATCAGCGGGGCCGGGAAGACCACCATGGCGCGGGCTCTTGGGGCACAGCTTCGGTTGCCTGTCCACGAGATGGACTCCCTCCATTTCGTCGGTCCGAACTGGGCGACAAATCCGGACTTTCACCAGCAGGTGGCAGAGATCGCGTCCACGCCCGGATGGATCTTCGACTCCTTCGGGTATCCCGAAGTGCGCGATCTGCTGTGGACGGAGGCCGACACCGTGGTCTGGCTGGACTACTCGAGAGCCGTGATCATGCCCCGCATCCTGCGCCGGTCGTTGCTCCGCACCCTGCGCCGCGAGCGGATCTTCGGCGGCAACGTGGAGACCTGGTCCGACTGGCTGAGCGGCGAGCATCCGGTGAGGTGGGCATGGTCCCAGCACGCCGTCCGCCGCGCGCAGATCGGAGAGCGCGCCCGCGACCCCCGCTTCGAGCCGCTGGAGTTCATCCGCTTCGCGTCGCCGCAGGAGGCCGACAACTGGCTGCGCGCGATCTGAGCCGACCTCGCCGCCCCCCAGGAGACAAGACTCCTGTTCCAAGGAGACAGGCCGCGACTACGGCGGGGGCGGCCGATCACCGGGTCATGCCTCGCCCGACGCCTCTCGCTCGTAGGCCAGCAGGGTCTCGACGAACATCCGGCGCTGCTCGTCGGTCAGAGGCTGGAGGGCCTTCCGCCACGCGCCGGCCCCTCTCGCCAGCCACGCGTCGACGGCCGTGCGGCTGGCCTCGGCGATGCTCACGATGGTGCGGCGGCGGTCGGCGTCGTCCTCGCGCCGCTCCACGACCCCCTTGCGGCTCAGGTCGCCGACCATCAGGCTCACCGTCGCCGGGGCGACCTCCAGCCGTCCGGCCAGCTCGTTGACGGTGAGCGGCCCGTCGAAGAGCAGGTACGCGAGCAAGGACAGGTGCCGCGGCGCGAGGTCGAGCGACTGGAGCCGCTCGGGGATGGGGATGCGCTTCGCCCGTCCGATCAGGCGCGGCATGAGCAGCAGCAGGGTGCGGATCCCTTCGTCGACGGTCAGGCCCTCGTCGGTTGACATACCTTGATCTCCAAATTAGCTTTGCTATTAAAGCAAATATTCTTATCTGGAGGCCATCGTCCCATGTCAGACTGGAACGAGAAGATCATCGAGGAGTTCCGTGCCAACGGCGGCAAGGTCGGCGGCATGTTCGAGGGCGCGTCCCTGGTGCTCATCACCACCACGGGCGCGAGGACGGGAACCCGCCGCACCAACCCTGTCGTGTACGTGCCGGACGGCGAGCGCATCCTGGTCTTCGCCTCCAACGCGGGCGCACCGGCCCACCCTGCCTGGTACCACAACCTGCTGGCCTGCCCGGAGGTCACCGTCGAGCTCGGCGACGGCACCCGCGTCGAGACCTTCACCGCGACCGCGCACCCCCTGCACGGCGAGGAACGCGACCGCCTCTACGCCCGCCAGGCCCGGCTCGACCCGGCCTTCGCGGCATACCAGGAGGGAACCACCCGCGTGATCCCCGTCGTCGCCCTGCACCGCAAGGACGCGCCCCGCGCCCGTGCCCTCGGCGACGAGCTGGTGCGGATCCACGCAGTCCTTCGCCAGGAGATGGCGGCGCTCCTGACCGAGGTCGAGGGCTTCCTGGCCGGACGTTCCGGTACGGGGATGCCGGCGCCCGCCCTGGAGGCGCAGTTGAGCGAGCGCTGCCTGGCGTACTGCGACGCGGTCCACGCGCATCACTCCAATGAGTCGAGCCGGGGCTTCCCCCTGCTCGAAGAGCGGTTCCCCGAGCTGGGCCCGGCGCTCGAACGCCTGCGGCGCGAGCACGAAGTCGTGGAGGGGATCCGCCGTGACCTCCAGCGGACGCTCACCGAGGCCGGTTCAGGAGACGCCGACAAGGTACGCACCGACCTCCGGCGCCTGGTCTCCGAGCTGGAGGCGCACTTCGACCACGAGGAACGGCAGCTCGTCTCCGCGCTCAACGCCCTGTAGAAGCACGGGCCCGTCGACTTGACCTCAACCTTTGTTGAGGTTCGAGACTGCTTTCCACGGGATCGGACATCGTCGTACGAGGAGAGTGGCAGGCATGCGGGTAGCACAGGTGACGCGTTTCGGAGGGCCCGAGGTTCTGGTGACGACCGAGGTGCCGGACCCGGTGGCCGCGCCGGGGGAGGTCGTGATCGACGTCTCGGTCGCCGACACCCTGTTCGTCGAGACGCAGATCCGCAAGGGCTGGGGACGGGAGTTCTTCTCGTTCGAGCCGCCGTACGTGCCTGGGGGCGCGGTCGGCGGGCAGGTGCTGGCCGTCGGCGAGGGAGTGGACCGGGGCTGGGTCGGCCGTAGCGTCGTGGCGAGCACGAGCGGCGGCGGTGGCTACGCCGAGCAGGCCGTGGTGCCCGTCGAAGCGCTGAACGCGGTGCCGGAAGGGCTCGGCCTGGCCGAAGCCGTAGCGCTGCTCAGCGACGGTGTGACAGGCCTGGCGGTGTTCGACGCGGCCGGAGTGAAGCCGAACGAATGGGTACTGATCACGGCAGCGGCCGGCGGCATGGGCGTCCTGCTCGTACAACTCGCACACGCGGCCGGGGCGCGGGTCGCCGCCGCGGCGCGCGGTGAGCGGAAGCTCGGTCTCGCCCGCGAGCTGGGCGCCGAGATCGCGGTCGACTACACCGAGCCGGGCTGGGCCGAGCGGGTACGGGGGGCGACGGGCGGCGCGGGGCCCGACGTGGTCTTCGACGGAGCCGGCGGGGAGGCCGGGCTGGCGGCGTTCGCGGTCACGGCGAGCGGCGGCCGGTTCTCCGCGCACGGCGCACCCAGTGGCGGCTTCAGCCCGATCGACCCCGAGGAGGCGCGCCGGCGCGGGATCACCGTGCGGAGCATCCAGGACGTGCGGTTCACCCCCGCCGAGCAGAAGGAGCTGGCCGAGCGCGCGCTGGCGGAGGCCGCGGCGGGCCGGATCAAGCCGGTCATCGGGCAGACCTTCCCCCTCGACCGGGCCTCCGAGGCACACACCGCGATCGAGTCCCGCGAGGTCATCGGGAAGACCCTCCTGCTGGTGTGACCCCACCAGGCATCCGGCCGCCGCTCTACGGGCGAGGAGCCGGCTCCGCGTGGAGGGAGTCCGGGTGCGCGCGGGGCGGCTCCGGGGGCGTGGGGTGGCGTTCCGGGCGGAGGTGGCGTACGAGGGCGAGGGCGCCGAGGACGCCGCCCACCCCGGTCAGCGCGATGGCGAGGTGCACGGGGACCATCTCGGCGAGCAGGCCGCCCAGTGCCGCCCCCAGCCCCTGGGTCGTCATCTGTCCCGAGGTCAGCAGGCCGAACGCCTGCCCGCGTACGGCCTCGGGCACCGCGTCGACGAACCTGCGCTGAAGGCCGAGGTTGTAGGCGAGGCAGGTCCCTGTCAGCACGGCGAGCACCAGGCACCAGGCCAGGCCGGGCCGGGCCGCGAACCCGAGCATCGGCACGCCGATCACCAGTGCCAGCGGGAAGGACAGGCGTTCGCGCAGCGCCGGGGCGGCGAACCTGCCGACGGTGAAATCTCCGATCGCCATCCCCACCGCGAACGCCGCGAGGACCAGACCGGCCTGCGACGGCGCCCCGCGCTCGCTGAGGTAGGGCACCACGACGGCCTCCGCGCCGGACACGAATATCACTGGAACCCACACCGCGAGCAGCAGCCCGCGAACGCGCCGGTCCGCGAGCAGCAGCCGGTTGACACGCAGCGTCGCCCGCACGGGGTTCCCCGCCCGCACCGCTTCCCGGGCCGACGCCTGATCACGTGGCGCCTGCGCTTCAGGCGAGTTGCCGTCACGTGCGAGGGCCGCTCGTGCGGGCCGATCGGGCAGGCCCAGCCTGAGGACGAGCGCACTGGCGGCGGACAGGGCCGCGGTGATCAGAAGCGCTCCCCCGGGACCGGCCACCGTGAGAACGACACCTCCCGCCGCGAGGCCGCCGATCTGCGCCGCCGCCGCGGTGACCGTGAGGACTGACCGGCCGAGCACGAAGGCGTCGCCCGGCAGGAGTTCGGGAAGCGTCGCGGTGCGCGCGGCTCCGAAGACCGGGCTCAGCGCCCCGGTGACCACGACGAGAAGCAGCATCGCCCAGACCGGTAGCCCCGCGAAACCCAGGGCCAGGCAGACCGCGACGCGGACGAACTCGCCCACGATCATCAACCGCCGGGGACGCATGCGGTCGGCAAGCGAGAGCAGGAAAGTCCCACCGATGACATACGGCAGGAAACCACTCATATAGGCCAGCGCGGACAGCCCTGCCGAGCCGGTGCGCCCGTACACGAGCACGGAGAACGCCAACATTTTGACCGTCTCGCCCGCCACCAGCAGCGTGAAGCTGCCGAAGAGTACGCGGAACTCGCGCACGGCGAACACCTCGCCGAACGTCGCCTGACGCGCTGATCCCTTGTTCACCTGCCACCCCTCTTCGGGGACGATGCTGGGCCAGCCGCCGGAAGCTTGGCTAACATTTCGGAAATAGACGAAAGGTGAGCGCATGGACAGGGCGCCATGGCGAGGCTGATCCGCATCGAGGTCAGCCCGCAGGATGTGGTGGCCAGCCGGTTCGCCATCTCGCCGCTGATCGAGACCCTGCACGCCCTGTGGATCCTGTCGGGCAACCAGCCGGCGGGCGTGCACCGGCCGTGGGCCGAGCGGAGGCGGGAGCAGTACGGGCGGCTGCTCCGGCAGATGCCCGGCCTCGCGGCCCTGGTGGCGCTGTTCCGGCGTGGCGACTACAACGCGGACTTCATCGCCCCGCCTCCGTCCGGGGTGAACGTCGCCTTCGTGGACGAGTTGGCGGCGATGCGCGCCACGCTCCTCGCGCAGGCCCGTGACGAGATCGCGAGGAACCTGCGCGGCAGGCAGCCACCGCCACCGGAGCTCATGGCCGTCCTCGACCGGCCGGACGTGGTCCAGGTGTTCGCAGACGTGCTGGAGGCCGTCTGGAAGGAGATCGTCGAGCCCGACTGGCCACGCTTCCACGCGATCCTCGAACGCGACGTCGTTCAGCGCGCGGGACGCCTCGCCACGTACGGGTGGGCGGCGGCGCTCGACGACCTCAGCCCCCGGGTCCGCTGGCGTTCGGATGGCGGGTCCGGTCATGTCCAGGTGCGCATGACCGGGTCCGGAGAGAGCGAGACGTACCGGCTCGGCGGCCGGGGGCTGCTCCTCGTGCCGAGCGTCTTCGGCCCGAGCAAAGTGGGGGTCTACCTGGAGGACGCGTGGCCGTACGCGATCGTCTACCCCGCCCGGGGGATCGCCGTGGACGACAGACCCTCGGAGGGGCTCGCGCGGCTCATCGGGAAGACGCGGGCCACGATCCTGCTGAGGACCCCCGCAACCACCACCCAACTCGCCGCGCTACTGGAGCTGAGCGTCGGCGGGACCGGCGACCACGTGGCCGCGCTGCGCGAGGCCGGGCTGATCACCGGCACCCGGGTGGGCCGATCGGTCCTCTACCACCGCACGCCGCTCGGCGACGCGCTGGCCGGCGGCGGCTGACCGGTCAACCCCGGATCGGCGCGTCAGCCCTTCAGCGCGTCTCCGTGATCGGCCGCTCAGCACGTCAGCCCTTCAGCGCACCCGCCATGAGGCCGCGCATGAAGAACCGTCCGAGCAGCACGTAGACCACCATCGTCGGGATCGAGGCGAGGATCGCCGCGGCCATCTGCTGGCTGTACGGGACGGTCTGGGCGCCGGCGATGTTGACGAGCATCACGGTCGTCGTCCACGACGTCGGCCCGGTGAGGAAGACCGCGAACAGGAAGTCGTTCCACATCGAGGTGAACTGCCAGATGATCACGACGGCCAACGCGGGCCCGGAGACGGGGATCACGATCGACCAGAAGCTCCGCAGCATCCCCGCGCCGTCGACCCGCGCGGCCTCCATCAGCTCGTCGGGGATCGTCACGTAGTAGTTGCGGAAGATCAGCGTGCAGATCGGGATGCCGTAGACCACGTGGGCGAGGATCAGCCCCGGGATGCCGCCGTACACGCCCAGGTCCACCATGAGCTGGACGAGCGGGATCATCACCCCCTGGTACGGGATGAACATGCCGAACAGGAACAGCGTGAACACCAGGTCGGCACCCGGGAAGCGCCACTTGGACAGGACGAACCCATTCATCGCGCCCAGCGCGGCCGAGATGAGCGATCCCGGGATCGCCAGCAGGAAGCTGTTGGCGATGCCCGGCTTCAGTTTGTCCCAGGCCACCTGCCAGGCCTCGGTCGTCCAGATCTTGGGCAGGCTCCAGGCCTGGCTCGGGTCCGCCTCGGTCAGCGGCTTGAAGCTGGTGACCAGCAGCACGTAGATCGGGATCAGGAAGACCAGGACGAAGCCGATCAGAAGCACCAGCCGCACATAGACCGGCCACCGCGCTCGCTGGACGACCGGCGGGGCCTCGTGCCCGGCCTTGGGCGGGGCCGCGACGGCCGTGCTCATGAGCGCTTCTCCCTACGGGCGTTCCAGACCAGGTACGGGACGACGAAGACGGCGACCGTCAGCACGATGTACGCGGCGATCGTCGCGCCCTTGGCCGGGTCGTGGGCGTCGAACACGGCGACCCACATGAAGACGGCGGGCACGTCGGTGATGATCTGCTTGCCGGACACCGAGACGATCAGGTCGAAGACCTTGAGCGAGATGTGCCCGAGGATGATCAGCGCGGACAGGGTGACCGGCCGCAGGAAGGGGAAGACGATGTGCCGGTAGACCTGCCACTCCTTGCAGCCGTCCACCCGCGCGGCCTCGCGCAGCTCCTCGGGCACGCCGCGGAACCCGGCCAGGTACAGCGCCATGACATATCCCGACATTTGCCAGATTGCCGGGATGGCCATGGCGGCCATTCCCCAGTCCTGGCCCCGGTACCACTCGTTCTGCAGGAACCCGAGGCCGAGACCGTCGAAGAGCCGGTTCAGGCCGACGGCCTGGGCGTCCTGGCCGCTGTTCATCAGCCAGCGCCACACGACTCCGGTGGCGACGAACGAGATGGCCATCGGGAAGAGGTAGATGGCGCGGAAGCCGCCCTCACCCCTGATCCCCTTCTCCATCAGGAAGGCGAGGAGCCAGCCGAGGACCAGCGCGCCTCCCACGAAGACCAGCGTGAAGACGATCGCGTGCCGGACCGAGATGCCCCAGCGCTCCTGCTCCCAGATGGAGAAGAAGTTCGTGAGGCCCACGAACTTGCCCTCGGAGATCTCGTCGTGCCGGTCGGTCATGGCCAGCTTGAAGTTCCACCCGAGCATTCCGTACACGAAGACCGCTATCGCGATGATCGACGGCGTCACCAGGAGCAGGCCTGGCAGCCACCTCTTGACGCGCGACACACATACCCCCAGTGAAGGCCCGCACCAGCGACGCGCGGGTGCGGGCCGTTACGAGATCAGCTCACTGATTGTTGGCCTTGGCGGCCTCGACCAGCGCCGCCTGCAGCTTGGCCGGGTCCTTGCTCTGCAGGAACAGGCCGACCGCCTCGGTGATGGCCGTCTTCCAGGCGTCGTTGGCGACCACGCCGTGCTGGATCGAGCCGGCCAGCTTGTCGTTCGCCCACTGGCCGAGGTCCCACTCCAGGTAGTCCTGGTAGAGGGACTTGTCGGCGTCCTTGCGAGCCGGGATGGAGCCCTTCTTGGGGTTGAAGGCGTCCTGGCCCTCCTTGCTCGCGGCGACCTTGAGCCACGCGAGGGCTCCGTCCTTGTTCGGGGCGCCCTTCGGGAGGGTGAAGCTGTCGGACAGCCACAGGAAAGTGCCGTCGGTGCCCGGCGACGCCGCCCAGTCGAAGTCCTCCTTGGACGTCTTGCCGAGGCCGCCGTCCGGGGGGTTGTGGAAGTAGCCGTACGCCCAGTCGCCCATGATGTTGAAGGCGGCGGCGCCGTCGGCGACCTGCTTGGCGGCGGGCTGCCAGTCGTCCTGCGGAGCGCCGGTGAACGACATGATCGTGCCGAAGTCGTTCAGCGCCTTGGTGACGGCGGGGCCCGACCAGTCCGCGCCCTTGACCCACAGCGCGTTGTAGGCGTCGGTGCCGAGGGAGCCGAGCAGCACGCTCTCCAGCAGGTGGACGGCCGTCCACTCAGAGCCGATCGACAGCGGGATCTTCCCGGCCTTCTTGACGGCCTGGAGGTCGGTGATGAACTCCTCGATCGTCTTCGGCGCCCCGGCGATGCCCGCGGCCTTCAGGACCTTCGGGTTGAACCAGAGGACGTTGGAGCGGTGGATGTTCACCGGCACCGAGTAGACGTTGCCCTCGTAGGTGATCTGGTCGACCAGCTGCTGCGGGAAGACGTCCTTGAGCTTGAGCTCGTCGTACAGGGAGTTCAGCGGTTCGAGCTTGCCGCCCTTGATGTAGCCCTGCAGCTCGGCGCCCGCGTGCCCCTGGAAGGTGTCCGGCGGCTGGTTGGCCTGGAGCTTGCTGGAGAGCAGCGCCCGCGCCTTGTCGCCCGAGCCGCCCGCAACGGCGGCGTCGAAGAACGTCAGGTTGGGGTTCTGCTTCTCGAATATCTCTCGCATGGCCTTCAGGCCGTCGGCCTCGCCGGGGCCCGTCCACCAGGAAAAGACCTCGACCTGCTTCTTCGCCGTCTGCCCGCCGTCGGTGCCGCTCGCGTCACCACCACCGCCACAGGCGGAGAGGGAGAGAACGCCCGCCACGGTGACCGCGACGGCCGACATCCACCGTCGTCGCATTCTTTGGTCCCTTCAAGGTTGATGGAGGCTGTCCACATAAGCCCGCCCCCGTCTACCAGGCCGTTGGTGACAACGTTGTCAGTACGCAATCAAGCCACTTCTCACAGCAGATCGTCAAGAGTGCGCAAATAACGTCTCTGCATAGGGCAAACCACCTCAGAGCCGGGTGATCACCTTGCGGTCGCCGTCGACGAGGGCCGCGAGCGTGATGCCGAAGTCCTCGACGATGCCCCGCAACTGGGGGCGGGTGATGCCAGGGACCGCGACCACCGTCGCGCCGCGCATGAGCGCCAGGCTCACCAGCACGGGGATGTCGCACCCGCCGTCGAGCGGCCAGGCCACCAGGACGACGTCGGAGGCGACCACGTCGGCCGTACGGTCGAGCGTGCGCGCGCCCGCGAGGAACTCCCTGTGGGAGAGCACGCCGTCCGCCGTGGCCAGTGCGGGATCGGTGGCGGGGGCCTGCCGCGGCGTCACGCCAGGGGCGAGCAGCTCCTCGAAGTCGACCGAGGCCGGGGTGGGGCCGAAGGTCACGATCTGCCGCACCCGTGAGGCGTCGGCCACCTCGACCGCCGCGTCCACCAGGTCGGGAGTGGTGAACAGCAGGCGGACGTCGTGATGGGTGAACAGCGTGGCCATCTCGGCGATGCCGCTGCTCACGCTCACCGGCAGCGCCACCCCTCCGGCGGCGATCACACTGAGCACGGCGACGATCTGCGCGGGCACCGTGTGGACGTAGACCCCGGAGACCTGCCCCGCCTTCATACCCCGCTTGACCAGGCCCGCCGCCGCCCTCGTCACGGAGGCCGCCAGCCGCTGGTAGGTGTAGACCGCCCCTCCGGCGAGATCGACCAAGGCGCGCCTGTCACCACGCTCGACGGCCCTGCCGAGCAGGGCACCGGACACGGTGGTGGTCGCCGGGAAAGTGCTGGAAGCCATCTGGACGACGGTACGGGCTGCCGCGTCTCCACGGGATCCGCCAATGTGTGTAGATAACTGTGTAGCCGCGCCCGCGGACCCGTACACATGTCCCGGCCTTCCCGGGATGCCGGGAGGCGGGGACGAGCTCGGGCCGGCGGCACCACGACATGCCATGACCCGAGCTCGCGGGCCGCGTGCCCCTGAGCTCGGTCTCCACCCCTCCGAGGTGACCTCGCCCGTCACGCGGGACACGCGGCGTTCCTGCGCGACCGGCCGGTGGCCCGTCCGCGCCGCTCCCGCGAGCCCCCTGCCCGGGGTCACCGCGGGACGGCCGCCATCGACCGATCAGGCCACCAACCTAAGCCGGAAGCCCTGGCCTCGCACATGCTCCACACTGCGCATTCGGAGGGTGACCAGGAGCCCGCCCACCTATGTACGGGCTCTCGCCGGAAGCGGGTGGCGCCTGGGCTCAGTGGCGGCCACCCGGCCTGTGGGCGCCCCACTCGACCATCCAGGCGGCCACCTGGGTGCGCGAGGAGAAGCCGAGCTTGGCCAGCATGTTCGCCACGTGGCGGGCGACGGTCGCCGAGCTGATGACCAGCTCGGCGGCGATGGCGCGGTTGCTGAGCCCCTGGGCGATGAGCAGGGCGATCTCCTGCTCCCGCGCGGTGAGGGCGTTCCCCGGAGCGAGGTGGCTCGCGGGGGTGGGCGGCTCAGGAGGGGGGCCGGGCTCGGGATGGCGGTCGCCCTGGGCGGTGATCTCGCGGGCGCACGCCACCGCCTGGTCCACGGTCAGCCCCTGGCTCCCCGGCGGGAGCCCGACCGGCTCGGCCGGTCGTACGGGCCCGGCCTGCCGCATCGAGGCGACCGACTCGGCCAGCCCCACGGGCTGGTCGAGCAGGGCGAGCAGGATCAGCGCGAGCGCGTCGCCCGCCAGGCCCTGGGCGGCGCGGTGGAACGCGAGGGCGGCCTGGGCGTGCTCGCCCGCCTCGTCCCGCCTTCCCTGCATCAGGGCGAGCGTGCCCCGCAGGGCGAGCGCCCGCCCGCGCAGGGCGCCCGACATGTGCGGTGGCGCGGTGTCGAGCAGGCGCTCCAGCCACGCGCCGACCTGGAACCGGCACAGACCGGCGCCGATCACCACCCAGCGCAGGTTGACGATCAGGCGGATCGCCGGCTCGGGATCTCCGGTGTCGATCGACCATCTGATGGCACTGGCCAGGTCGGGCTTCAGCCCTTCGAGCTGCCGCAGCAGGCGGTCGGTGCGCGGCCACGGAGCCTGGAGGCCGGGCCTGACCGCCGCGTCGAACTCCTCCGCGACCTGGTGGACGTAGTCGCGGTGACGGCGCCGGAAGCGGTCTTCCTCACCGGACGAGCTCAGCCTCTCGGCGGCGTAGTCACGGATGGGGCGGAGCAGGCGATAACGGGCCTCGCCCGCCATCTCGCCGTCGAGCACGACCAGCGACCTCGCGATCAGGCCGCGCGTGTGCGGGAGCATGTCCTCCGTCCACAGGCCGCTCCCCGCGCAGACCTGCTCGGCCATGCGCGAAGTCCATCCGTCCCTGAAGACGGTGACGCGCCGGAGCAGTGCCTTCTCGGGGTCGCTGAGCAAGTGGTAGCTCCAGTCGATGGTGGCGGCCAGGACGCGGTGGCGCGCGAGCGCGCCCTCGCGCACGGGCGGGCTCATCTGCCGGAAGTGGCCGCTGACGCCCGCCGCGGCCTGCTCGACGGTGAGCCGGCAGGTCATGGCCGCCACCAACTCGATGGCGAGCGGGATGCCGTCGAGGCGGCGGACCAGCGACGCGACGCCGGCGAGGCCGGCGCGGGTCGCCGAGAACCCGGGGCGCGCCACGACCGCGCGCGCGTGGAACAGCCGCACGCCCTCGCAGGAGGCCGGATCGCCGGTCCGGCGGTCGTCGCCCTCTTCGGGAAGGGTCAGAGGGGGAACGCGCCAGGCCGTCTCGCGGGCGAGGCCCATCGGCCGCCGGCTCGTGGCGAGGACCTTGGCCTCGGGACAGGCCGACAGCACCCGCCCGCACAGCCGGGCGCAGTCTTCGAGCAGGGGATCGCAGCCGTCGAGGACGAGGAGCACGCGGCGGTCTCCGATCGCCTCCACGACGGTGTCCTCGAGCGACTGGGACCCCTCGGGCGAGACGCCGAGGACCGCGGCGACGCGGGCGGCGATCTCCTGCGGCAGGACCGCGTCGCCGAGCTCCACCAGCCGCACACCGCCGGGGAACCGCCCGGCGATCTCGGTCCCCACCCTCAGGGCGAGGCGGGTCTTGCCTATGCCGCCGACGCCGCACAGCGTCACCACGCGGGTCACGGCGAGGAGTTGCGCCAACTCATCCACATCGGAATGCCTGCCCACAAAGGTGGTGGGCTCCGGCGGAAAGTTGGTGGTGGCGGTCATACGCCTCGGGGGTCAGGGGGGCGGGCCATTACCTAAGTGTCACACCAAATAACGGAGCGCGCTCGGCTGATGACGCTATTCGCGTCACCCCTGGTGGACGCGGCCAGATCTGCCCATGAAAGCAGAACTCCTTTGTGGACTTCTGCGGTTCCGTGAACTCCCGGTGAAGGACATCGAGCGCTTTGTCCCAATGCGGGGCCTCCAGTCCTATCGCACAGGCCGGTACCACCGGAGGAGAGGCACCAGGCTTTCGCCACCCGGTGAATCCACTCGCTTCACGGCGCCGACTTCGCGATCGTTGTCAAGGCCGCGGCACCCTCGGCGGCGGCCACAGAATGTTAACTACTTTCTCGATTTCCGACCTTCCGCAATTGTGATCAAATTGGCTACTCTGCTCTGATCACGTCGCATGGACGGACTCGCCGGGCGGGGTCGCGTACGAGCCCTGGCACGTTCCCGTGTGAAGTGTGCTTCAGCGAGCAGATCGGACGAGCAACCACGGAGATCGACGGTGACGCGCGAAGTAAGCCACGTTTTCCGCCTCTCACCGCGTTGCGGACAGAGGAAACGCCCCATCCCAAACCGGTGTTCCGGACCGGCCGTTCTGCACGAAGAGTGATCGACAAAGGCCAAAGCTGCGATCTACGGTCACGGAAGGTAAGATTCCACGAGCACCGGCCTCCTGGACGACCTCCGGACCGGTAAGGCACCTCACGTCGGGAGACTCAGATGGAAACCGCCGACCTGGAAGACCTGAGCCTCGAACTCCTCCTCATCACCGCTCTGCACGAGGAGGCCGAGCGTCTTGCCGCACAGCTCCCCGAGCCCGTGCCAAGCAAGATCAAATGGGCGGCTCCCTTTCGCCGCGGGTAGCCGTCACGCACTCCGTATTGACCGGCTCGGCTCGGCATAAGCGGACGTACCAAAGTAATTGCTACTTTCAACTTGAATGCCCGCCTTTACGGCGACGGCTTTAAACTGTCGGTGCCGCCGGTCACACTGCGAGCATGGCCGACCTTCCCCCGGAAACCCCCGCCCCGGACGGCTCCACCCCCAAGGGCCCACCCGGCGGCCCTGCCACCGATGACGCGCTGGCCGACCTCGGCGAGGTCAACTTCAACGACTGGAACGCCCACATCGTCACGATGACCGGCGTGGGCTTCCTCACGGTGGCGCGCAGGCTCCCGGCGCTCATCGGCCACGCCGTCCGCATGGCCTGGCAGGCGAGCCCGCGCGACACCGTGGCCACGATCTCCCTGAGCGTGCTGGGCGGCGTCTTCACCGCCTTCGGGCTGCTCGCCACGACCGGCGTGCTGCAGGCACTGTTCTCCGCGGGCCCGACTCCCGACCGCGTCAAGGCGGCCCTGCCCAGCCTGCTGCTCGTCGGCGTGGCCGCCACCCTGCGCACGACCCTGGAGGCCGGCGCCGGGTGGGCGCAGTCCCGGCTGGAGCCACAGGTCGGCCGCATCGCCGAGAAGCAGCTGTACGAGCTGACCAGCCGCGTCGACCTGATCTGCTTCGACGACCCCGACTTCCACGACTCGCTGCAGCGGGCACGCATGCGCGGCGTGACCATGGTCGACACCGTGGTCAACTCGGCGATCGACCTGCTCACCGGGCTGATCGGCATCGGCGCCGCCGCCGGCGTGCTCGGCATCCTGCATCCCGTGCTGCTGCCCCTGCTCGTGCTGGCCGTCATCCCCGACGCCTGGGCCGCCGTCCGCTCCGCCCGCATGCGCTACACCACGATGTACTCCCTGATCCCCGTCCGCCGGCGCAAGTGGATCCTCACCGAGCTCATGGCCGACAGGGAGACCGCCGCCGAGGTCCGCTCGTTCACCATGCGGGGCTTCCTCATGCGGCTGTACGACGCGGTGGCCGGCGCCGAGCAGGATGTCGTCGTCGACCTCGCCCGGCGGCAGACGGTGGCGAGGGTCGTCGGTGAGGCGCTCGGCGGCATCGGCACCGCCGTCGTCTACGTCGCCCTCGGCGTCCTGCTGGCGATCGGCGCGGTCCCGCTGGCCGTGGCCGGCACCGCCGTCCTCGCCATCCGCTCTGGTCAGAGCTCCCTGGCCAACCTGATGTACTCCACCAACCGCCTGTACGAGGAGGGCCTCTACTTCACCGACTTCCTCGACTTCTGCGCCGAGGCGCGTGGCCGCATGGGCCCCGCACGGCCTCGCGGGGCGCCCCCCGAGTTCCAGCGCATCACGGTCGACGATGTGACCTTCAACTATCCGGGGAAGGACGAGCCCGCCCTCGACCACGTGTCCATCCACATCGACAAGGGCGAGGTGGTCGCGCTCGTGGGCGAGAACGGCTCGGGCAAGACCACCCTGTCCAAGATCCTCGCCGGGCTGTACGACCCCGGAAGCGGGCACGTCCGGTGGGACGATGTGGACATCGCGGACGTCGACCAGGAGGAGCTCCGCCGGCACATCGCCGTGATCGCCCAGGACCACACCCGCTGGCCGCTGACCGCGAAGGACAACATCTCCATGGGTCTTGAGAAGGGCGAGGAGGCGCTGCTCTCCTCGGCGGAGGTCGCGGGGGCCGACCAGGTGATCGCCGAGCTGCCGCACGGCTACCGCACCCTGCTCGACCGCCGCTTCAAGGACGGGCACGAGCCCTCGGGCGGCCAGTGGCAGCGCATCGCCGTGGCCCGTGGGTTCTACCGCGACGCGCCGCTGCTGATCTGCGACGAGCCGACGGCGGCACTGGACGCCCGCGCCGAGCACGCGCTCTTCGAGCGCATCCGCAGGCACGCCGACGGCCGCACCGTCCTGCTCATCACCCACCGCCTGGCCAGCGTGCGCTACGCCGACCGCATCTACGTCCTCGACCACGGCAAGGTCGTCGAGCAGGGCACCCACGACCAGCTCATGATCCACGACGGCATCTACGCCGACCTCTACAACATCCAGGCCAGCGCCTACAACACGGCCGGCGACAGGAAAGGGGCCCCAACCCAGGTCTGACCCTGGCACTCCCCGCGGGTTCGAGTCCGGCCTGGTCTTGCCACCGCGGACGCCGTCGACGGTACGTCCGCACTGGGCGGCGTACCTGGAGGTCTAGCGGCGTACCTGGAGGTCTACAGGACGGCCTTCATGATGGCTCTGGCGATGGGGGCCGCCGTGTCGCCGCCGAAGCCACCGTTCTCCACCAGCACGCCCACGGCCACCCTCGGCCGGGCCGCGGGGGCGAAGGCCGTGAAGACCGCGTGGTCCCGGGCGTCGGCGGCGTTCTCGGCCGTCCCGGTCTTCGCGGCGATGTCGACGCCCGAGATGGCGGCGGCCGAGCCCGTGCCCCCGGGCTGGGTGACGGTGACCATCATCGCGGTGAGCCGGTCGGCCACCTCCCTGGAGACCGTCCTCGGGTACCTCACCGGGTCGGTCACCGAGACGACCGTCCCATCGCGCAGCCGCACCTCGTCGACCAGGTACGGGCGCATCAAGGCGCCGCGCGCCGCGACGGCCGCCGAGATCATCGTGATCATCAGCGGCGTGACCCGGTCGTCGTACTGCCCGATGGCCGACATGGCGGTCTGCGCGTCGTCCAGGTTCGAGGGGTACACGCTCCTGGCCACGGGGAGCGGTATCGCCAGGCGGTCGCCGTTGAACCCGAACGCCTCCGCCTGCGCGCGCAGCGCGTCCTGCCCGAGGCGGAGCCCGAGCCCCGCGAAGGCGGTGTTGCACGAGAGCTGGAAGGCCCGGGCGAGCGTCGGCCGGCCGTTGCCGCAGGCCTCGCCGCCCGCGTTGCGCAGGGTGGTGGAGGTGCCGGGCAGCCGCAGGCCGACGGGGGCGCTGACGACCGTCTCCGGCGAGTAGTAGCCGGTGCCGAGCGCCGCCGCGGCAGTGATGATCTTGAACGTGGAGCCCGGCGGGTAGGTGCGGCTGGTCGCGCGGTTGAGCAGCGGCCGCGCCGGGTCACGCCTGAGCCGCCTGTCGGCCTCCTCCAGTTGCCTGGTGTCGAAGGTGCTGTAGACGTTCGGGTCGTAGGAGGGATAGGACGCCAGCGCCAAGATCGCCCCCGTCGCCGGGTCGATGGCGACCGCGGCCCCCTTGTGCCCGGTGGCCATCAGCCCCTCGTAAGCGGCGCGCTGGGCCCTGCCGTCGATGGTCAGCCTGACCGAGGCCCCCTGCTCGACCCCGTTCGTGATCAGGGAGCGCAGCCTGACCTTCGGGTCCGTGCCGGACAGCACACCGTCCTCCGCCAGCTCGACCCCGGTGGCGCCGTACATGGACAGGTGGCCGGTGACCGGGGCGTACATCGGGCCGTCGGTGTAGACCCGCCGGTACCTGTACCTGCGGTCGCCCGGTCTCCCCGTCGCGACGACGGTGCCGTCGCGCAGCAGGATCTCGCCGCGCGGGTGCGCGAAGCGCTCGATCGTCGGACGCAGGTTGCGGGGGTCGTTCGCGAGCGTCTCGAAGCGGAAGGCCTGGATGAGGGTCACGTTGGCCATGAGCGCGAACGCCATGACCGCGCATCCCACCGCGACCCGGCGCAGCGGGATGTTCATCCGCGTGGCGCGCGGTCCGGCCATGCTTGCCCCCGCCCCCCTCCCCCTCTGCTACCGGTGTAGCAGCCGGTTGCGAAAGAGGCGCGTACACCAGGGCAAAGGGGAGTTACGGGTCGGCGGGCCGAGCTTCCGCACGGCAGCGCGCGATCAGCTCGGCTGGGGCTCCTCGACACGCTCACAGGCGGACGGAGCCTCGGAAAGGGCCTGCACGTCGCGGTAGTAGCCGATCTTGCGCCGGAGCGCAGCCTGCCTCTCCTGGAGCTCGGCGATCTGCGCCTGGACCTCGCGGTCGTGGGCCTCCAGCAGCGTGATGCGGTCCGGGATGCTGGTGTCCCCGCTGCGGACGAGCTTGGCGAAGCGCAGCATCTCGGCGATGGGCATCCCTGTGTCACGCAGGCACCTGACCATGCCGAGCCATCCGAGGTCCTCGTCGGTGAACCGCCTCTGGCCGGCGGCGTTCCGCTCGACCGGCTCAAGGAGGCCGATGCGCTCGTAATAACGCAGGGTGTCCAGACTGAACCCGGTCTCCTCCGCGGCCTGTCCCGGGGTGTAGACGCTCACCCGACGAGCATGACACCTGGAGTGGGCTCCAGGTCAAGCCTGTTGACCTGGAGCCCACTCCAGCGGGCAGGGTGTGCCGCATGACACACATCGCACTCGGGACCATTCCCTTCGGTACGACCGTCGACGAGGCGGCGTCGTTCGCGATCCTGGACCGCTTCACCGAGGCGGGAGGCACCATGATCGACACGTCGAACAACTACCCCTTCTGGCTGGAGGGCGCCAGGGGCGACGAGAGCGAGACCACCATCGGCAAGTGGCTGTCGTCGCGGGGCAACCGCGACCAGGTGGTGCTGAGCACCAAGTGCGGCGCGCGGCCGACCGTGCCAGGCGACCGCACGCTCGACTCCATCGAGGGCCTCTCCGCGCCGGCCATCACCAGGGCACTGGAGGGGAGCCTCGGCAGGCTGCGCACCGACCGCCTCGACGTCTACTGGGCCCACGTCGAGGACCGGGTGACGCCCCTTGCGGAGCAGGTGGCCACGCTCGGCGACCTGGTCGCGAAGGGCACGGTGCGGGCAGTCGGCGCCTCGAACCACCCCACCTGGCGGCTGGAGCGGGCTCGCGCCATCGCGCGGGCGAGCGACCTGGCCCCCTACACCCACGTTCAGCTCAGGCACTCCTACCTGCGCCCCCGGCCGGGCGTGCGGCTTCCCGAGGCGGCTCACGTGCAGGTCGGCGAGGAGGCGCTCGACTACGTACGGGCCGAGGGGTTGCGGCTGTGGGTCTACACCTCGCTGCTCACCGGCGCCTACACCCGGGCCGGCCGCCCGATTCCCGAGTGGTACGACCACCCCGGGACCACGCGGCGGCTGGCGGTGCTGCGCGAGGTCGCGGGAGAGCTCGGCGCCACGCCCAACCAGGTGGTGCTCGCGTGGCTGATCGGCCAGGGCATCGTGCCGATCGTCGGCGCCAGCTCGATCGCGCAGCTCGACGAGCTGCTCGGGGCGCGGGACGTCAAGCTGGACGACGACCTGCGCGCCCGCCTCGACGACCCCGCCCTCGCCTGACCACGCGGACCTGACCACGCGGACCTGACCACGCGGACCTGACCACGCGGACCTGATCATGCGGGCGTCCACCTCACAGCTCGGGCAGGTGGTCGGCCAGGTAGCGGCGGACCAGACGCCTGCACTCGGCGATCAGGTCGGGGTCGCCCTCGGGGTGCACGCGGAAGGCGAGCTTCAGCACGGCGTCGGCCGCCTCCACGGCCACGATCAGCGCGCGGTCGAGGCCGGGCCCGGCCGGCGCCCCCAGAAGGTCGATGGTCAGAGCGCGGAGCCGGTCGGCGACGATGACGTTGTTCTCCAGCGCGGCGTCCAGCAGGCGGTTGGTGCCCTTGAGCGGCGGCCCCCCGGGGGTCGGCAGCACCTCGCCGAAGTCGACGATGGCGAACCCAGGCGTGCTGCGCTTCATGGCGACGAACTCGTCCACCGCCAGGTCGACGGCGTCGGTCCAGTCGGAGATGCCGGCCGCGCCCAGCCGGGCGGTGAGCCTCGCGAGGAACACGTCGAGGTTGCGCAGCGCGAGCGCCCGCACCAGCCCCTGCTTGTCGGGGAAGAACTGGTAGAACGTGCCGATCGGCACCTCTGCCCTGCGGGCCACTTCCTTCGTGGTGAGCGCTTCGTACCCCACCTCGTCGAGGAGCCGGGCGCATTCGTCCAGCATCCGCTCGACCCGCTCGACGCTGCGGCGCTGAGCGGGACGGCGGCGGAGCGTCCCTGCGGAGACGTTCGTCATGCCCCCATCATCCTCCCGAATCGGTTTCCTGGGCTTAACATGAGTTTCACTCATATCACCGGAGGTCGCCATGTTCCTTTGGGGTACGGCTACCGCGTCCTACCAAATAGAGGGCGCCGTGGCGGAGGACGGCAGGGGAACGTCCATATGGGACACCTTCGCCCACGAGCCCGGCCGCATCAGGGACGGCCACACCGGGGATGTCGCGTGTGACCATTACCACCGGTGGTCAGAGGATGTCATGCTCATGAGTGCGCTGGGGGTGAACTCCTACCGGTTCTCGATCTCCTGGCCGAGAATCCAGCCCGAGGGCCGGGGGAAGCCCAGCGAGGCGGGGCTCGGCTTCTACGACCGGCTGGTCGACGAGCTGTGCGCGCAGGGCATCGTGCCCGCGGCCACGATCTTCCACTGGGACCTCCCCCAGGCCCTGGAGGACCGGGGCGGCTGGCTGAACCGCGACACGGCCCTCTACCTGGCCGACTACGCGGGGATCCTGGCGGAGCGGCTCGCCGACCGGGTCCCGATGTGGATCACGCTCAACGAGCCGTTCATCCACATGGTGTTCGGCTATGCCCTCGGCACCCACGCCCCGGGCCGCACCCTGTTCCTCGACGCGCTGCCCGCCGCCCATCACCAGCTTCTGGGACACGGGCTCGCCGTGCGGGCGCTGCGGGCGAACGGGGCCGAACGGGTGCTCGTCACCAACAACTGCACGCCCGTCCGGCCCGCGTCCGGATCGGCCGAAGACGCGCGGGCCGCCGAGGCGTACGACACCCTCCACAACCGGCTGTTCAACGACCCCGTCCTTCTCGGCAAATATCCGGACTTGTCGGCGTACGGGGTGAGCACGCTGGACGCCGTCCGGGAAGGCGACCTGGAGATCATCGCCGAGCCCCTGGACGGCCTCGGCGTCAACTACTACAACCCCACCCGCATCGCCGCCCCCGCCCCAGGGCCGGACCCCGCGCCGCTGCCGTTCGAGGACGCCGGCATCACCGGCCACCCCACCACGGCCTTCGGCTGGCCCGTCGTCCCCGACGGCCTGCGCGAGCTGCTCGTGGGGCTGAGGGCAAGGTACGGCGACGCGCTGCCGCCGGTGTACGTCACCGAGAACGGCTGCTCGCAGGCGGACGAGCCTGGCCCGGACGGCGTGGTGGACGACCAGGCGCGTATCGCCTTCCTGGACGGGCACATCGAGGCCGTCCGCGCGGCGATCGCCGAGGGGGTGGACGTGCGCGGGTACTACGTGTGGTCGCTGCTGGACAACTTCGAGTGGGCCGAGGGGTTCAACCAGAGGTTCGGCCTCGTGCACGTGGACTTCGCCACCCAGAAGCGCACCCCCAAGGCCTCCTACCACTGGCTGAGGGACCGCATCACGACCCTGACCCGGCCCTGACCACCGGGACGGCTAGAAGACCGACACGTGGACGTGGTCGTAGTGGTTGGCGGTGACGCCGCCGCGGTCGGACATCGTCCGCCAGCCCGCGCCCGTGCGGATGTCGTAGTAGCGCTGCCGCCAGATGATGTACATGATGCCGATCTGGCGGCCGTTCTCGATGCACCACTGGGCCAGGGCGTCACCCCGGGCGACCGACGCGGCGTCGGGCATGCGGCCGCCCGTGCTCATCATGAAGTCGCAGGCGCGGCCCTTGCCGTGCTCGCCGGGGTCGCCTGAACGCAGGCATCCAACGCTGAACGGCATCGGGAAGCTCTGCATGATGAGGGCCCGGACGCTCACCATGCGCGCGGTCAGGCCGCCGGCCGAGCCCGGCGTCTGGAACCCGAACTTCTTGAGCAGCTGCTCGACGTCCTGCTTCTTGGCCTGGAGCTGCTTGATCTCCTTCTTGAGATCGACGATCTTGTCGTCGGCCTCCGCCTTGGCCGCCTTGGACTCCTTGACCAGGGCGCCGATGTGCTTCAGCCGCTGGTTCTTCTCGTCGGCGAGGTAAGTGACGGTGGCGACCTGCCCGAGGATCGTGTCGGGGTCGCCGCTGAACGTGAACACCTTCGGGCCGTCGATCGTGCCTGACATGTAGGAGTTGCGGTAGAACTGCGCGACCTGCTCCTCGGCGCGGGCCAGGTCGGCCCTGAGCTTCTTGACCCGCTCGCCGGCCTTCTGCGCGGCGCCCCGGGTGTCCTCCAGGCTCTGGATCTGGCCTCGGTAGGCCTTCTGCAGGTCGGCCGCCTGCTTGGTGAGCCGGTTGAGCTGGGCCTGGGGGCTGGGTTTGGCCTCGGCGGCCGGCATGGCGAGCACCGAGAACAGGCCGACGAGGACGGCGGCCAGCCCCATCACACGGCCTGATCGCATCAGCCCTCCCCACTTCAAGACGCCCCGAACTATAGAAGCCGATCTTCGGAGCTGTCACACGATCGGAAGAACCTACACACCCTTAGCGAACTATCTACCACTTTGGGAAGACGCAGGACGTGGCTTTCCCGGCAATGGGGCCCCACCCCGATCTCCCGGAGGCGGACGACGTTTGCGCTGATCGCCGGGTGCGCCGAGCTCGGGTGGCCGGGCGACCGATCTTACCGAGGGACACTCCCGGGAGTTCCCCACTCTTGCCAACCGGGACAGAACATGATTCTGTCTCAGCGACCGGGCGATGCGGCCCCTTGTGAGCCCGGGCCTCGGCGGCAAGACTAAAACAAGCAAGCATTCGGTCAAATAAAGACCCGGCCCGCCCGACCAGGAGGCAGACACATGCTTCAGCACGACCGTCTTTTCATCGGGGGCGACTGGGTTGCCCCCGCGGGCACGGCGACGATCGACGTCATCTCCCCCCACACCGAGGAGATCGTCGGGCGGGTGCCCGACGGCACCCCCGCCGACATGGACAACGCGGTGGCCGCCGCCCGTCAGGCGTTCGACCACGGGCCGTGGCCGAGGATGTCCATGGCCGAGCGCGCCGAGGTGGTCGGCAAGCTGGCCGGGCTGTACGCCGCCCGCCAGGCCGAGATGGCCGACGTCATCACGCTGGAGATGGGCAGCCCCATCACCTTCTCGCAGCTCGCCCAGGCCCCGCAGCCGCTCGGCATGCTGCAGTACTACAGCGAGCTGGGCAGGACCTTCGCGGTCGAGGACGAGCGGCCGGGCATGTTCGGCCCCGTCACCGTGCGCCGCGAGCCGGTCGGCGTCGTCGCGGCCGTGGTGCCGTGGAACGTGCCGCAGTTCGTCATCATGACCAAGCTCGCCCCCGCGCTGATCGCCGGGTGCACGGTCGTGGTCAAGCCCGCCCCCGAGACGCCCCTCGACTCCTACCTCCTCGCGGAGATGGTCAAGGAGTCCGGCATCCCGGACGGCGTGGTCAACATCGTGGCCGCCGGCCGCGAGGCGGGCGAGCACCTGGTCTCCCACCCGGGCGTCGACAAGGTCGCCTTCACCGGGTCCACCGCCGCCGGCCGCCGCATCGCGGGCATCTGCGGCGAGCAGCTGAAGCGCTGCAGCCTCGAACTGGGCGGCAAGTCGGCGGCGATCGTCCTGGACGACTGCGACCTCGGCGCGGCCATGGGCTTCCTGTCGATCGCGTCCCTCATGAACAACGGCCAGGCGTGCGTGGCCCAGACCCGCATCCTCGCGTCCTCCTCGCGGTACGACGAGGTGCTGCAGGCCGTGGCCGACATGGTCGGCGGCCAGCAGGTCGGCGACCCGTCCGAGCCCACCACCGGCATCGGCCCGCTGGTGGCCAAGCGCCAGCAGGAGCGGGTCGAGGGCTACATCAGGCTCGGCATCGAGGAGGGCGCGAAGCCGGTCGTCGGCGGTCTCGACCGGCCCTTCGACCGGGGCTGGTACGTCGCGCCGACCGTGTTCGCGGGCGTATCCAACGACATGCGCATCGCCCGCGAGGAGATCTTCGGCCCGGTGCTCTCGGTGATCGAGTACCGGGACGAGGCCGACGCCGTCCGCATCGCCAACGACAGCGACTACGGCCTGTCCGGCACGGTCTGGACCGCGGACACCGACCACGGCATGGACATCGCCCGCCAGGTCCGCACCGGCACGTACGGCGTCAACATGATGAACACCATGGAGCCGTCCGCGCCGTTCGGCGGGTACAAGGCCAGCGGCGTCGGCCGTGAGCTCGGCCCCGAGGGCCTGTCGTCGTACCTGGAGTACAAGTCGATCGCCCGCCTGGGCTGAGACGAGTGCGCAACCGCCGCCCAGCGCGCCCCCGCGTCGCTGGGCGGCGGCCCCGCAATACAAGGATGTCCGAGATCGCCCCCGCCAAGAGACATGCCCTGGTCTGGAATTCTCCTGGTGGATCTCATACCTCCTTTGGAGGTAGACGACATTTAATCGGAATAAGTTCGCGCCACTACGGCAGAAGTTTCCCTGGCGATCTCCAGCTCCTCGTCGGTCGGCACGACGGCGACGGCCACGGCCGAGTCGTCGGCGGAGACCAGCCGGGCCTCCCTGACCGACACGTTGCGGAACGGGTCCAGCCGGATGCCCATCGGTTCGAGGCCCGTGAGCGCGTTGCGCCTGACCATGGCGGAGTTCTCGCCCACCCCGCCGGTGAAGGCGATCACGTCCACCTTGCCGAGGACCGCGCAGTAAGCGCCGATGTACTTCCTCAGCCGGTGGATGTAGACGTTGTAGGCCAGGGCGGCCTCCTCGTCGCCCGACTCCATCCGCTCCATGACCGTCCGCATGTCGTTGTCGCCGCACAGGCCGAGCAGGCCGCTTCGGTGGTTCAGCATCGACTCGACCTCGTCCGGCGTCATGCCGCCGCGGATCAGCTGGAAGATGATCGCCGGGTCCAGGTCGCCTGAACGGGTGCCCATGACCAGGCCCTCCAGCGGCGTCATGCCCATGGAGGTGTCCACGCACCGCCCCGCCGAGATCGCCGAGGCGCTCGCGCCGTTGCCGAGGTGCAGGACGATCACGTTGGCGAGGTCCGGCTTGCCCACGAGGGCCGCCGCCGCGCGCGAGACGTAGGCGGTGGAGGTGCCGTGGAACCCGTACCGGCGCACACCGAAGCGCTCGGCCACCTCGCGGTCGATGGCGTACGTGCGGGCGGCCGGCGGGATCGTGCTGTGGAACGCGGTGTCGAAGACCGCGACCTGCGGCAGGTCGGGCCGGAGCCGGCGCGTCACCTCTATGCCCGCGAGGTTCGACGGGTTGTGGAGCGGGGCCAGCGGGACGGCCTCCTCGATCTGCTTCACCACGTCGTCGTCGATCAGGGCGGGCCCGGTGAACCAGGGCCCGCCGTGGACGACCCGGTGACCGATCGCGGTCAGGTCGGCGGAGTCCATCGACACCTCGTCCGCCACGCGCATGAGGGCCGCCTCATGGTCGGGGACGTCCGACCCGGGCTCGCCGATGCGCTCGATCTTGCCCTGCTTGGGCCGGGTGGGCCCGTCGAGGTCGATGAGCTGGTACTTCACCGACGACGACCCCGCGTTGATGACCAGGATCACTGGTCCACCCCCTGTGCCCGGAAAATGGTGACGACGTCCGGAACCGATGCCCCAGGAATGCGCGGTTAACCGGCGGCGGGCGTCCCCGCAGGCCGGGGGCCCCCGTCGCGGCCGCCGCCCGCCGTCGCGTGGGAGACCCAGGTGCCGACGCGCCTGATGAGGCCCGGAGTGGCGGAGGACTCCGCGTGGCCGTAACCCGGCTCGATCCACAGCTCCTTCGGCTCCCGGGCGGAGTCGAAGAGCTGGTGGGCGTGCTCCAGGGGGAAGAACGTGTCGGCGTCGCCGTGGACGATCAGCAGCGGCGTGGGCGAGATGCGCTCGACCGCCTCGTACGGCGCGAGCGGCACAGGGTCCCACTTGCCCGACTGGATGCGGGTGCGCTTGGCCAGCCGCGCCGCCAGGCGCCCGGATGCCCTCTCGATGGCCCAGTGGACCTGCCGCATCGGCCGGGTGCCCCGGTAGTACCAGCGGGCGGGGGCGCTCACGGCCACCACCGCGTCCGTCCCCCTGTGCAGGGCCGCGTGGCGCACGGCGACCGCGGCGCCCATCGAGAAGCCGACGGTGGCCAGGCGGGCATAACCGACGGATCGGGCGTGCCGCACGGCCGCGTCGAGGTCGAGGACCTCGGCGTCCCCGACCGTGGAAAGGCCTCCCGACCGGCCGTGGCCGCGGAAGTCGAACGCCACGACGCCGCCGAAGCCGCTCAGCACGTGCGCGATGCGCCGCGTCGTCCCCTCACGCCAGGAGCCGGTGAACCCGTGGGCGATGACGATGCCGAGATCGGCGTCGCCTCGCGAGGGGGTGTGCGCCGCGTCGATCCGCACACCGTCCTTCGTGATCAGCGTCGCGGGGAATGCTGCGGCGAGAGGCATGGAACGAGCTTATTCGGGGCCGCGTCCGCACAGATCGACGAGGTGCGCCACGAAGCCGCGGCCGCCGGGGCGTCGGCCTTGGCCGCCATCGGCGTGACGCATCCGGTCACGAAGGCGCCGAGCACGAGTGCCCATACGACGAGCCGGCAGCGGTGTCCCATGTGCCGCCTGCACGGGAACTGGCCGAACGGCTCGGCGGCGCGGCGTGCGGAGGCGGCGAGTCGCGTCAGTCCTTCGTCCACCATGCTGGCATGTCTGCCCGGGCATGGCGGTGTTAGTCCAAAGTGCGCATTCCTTGACCATCTGTGGCAGGGCCCGTGATCTTCCGCTTCCGCGTCCCAGGCCTGGTCATACCGGGTTCGACGGGCCAGCCACAAATCCATGAAATCTGTCGGAATTGCCCCTCTTTGCGCAGGCCCGGCACGTGGTGGTAACAGCGATCAACTAAAATGATGGAGGCCGCAGTGTCCGCGGCCGGCCTCCACGACCTTGAGCGAGACTCCATCATGCCTTTGAACAGCCGCGACGACCTGCGGAACATCGCGATCATCGCGCACGTCGACCATGGCAAGACCACGCTCGTGGACGCCATGCTCTGGCAGTCCGGGGCGTTCCGCGCCAACCAGGACGTCGACGAGCGAGTCATGGACTCCAACGACCTGGAGCGCGAGAAGGGCATCACCATTCTCGCCAAGAACACCGCGGTCAAGCACGGCGGCATGACCCTCAACATCATCGACACCCCGGGCCACGCCGACTTCGGCGGCGAGGTCGAGCGCGGCCTGTCCATGGTCGACGGCGTCGTGCTGCTCGTCGACGCCTCCGAGGGCCCGCTGCCGCAGACCCGGTTCGTCCTTCGCAAGGCCTTCGCCGCCAAGATGCCGGTCATCCTGTGCATCAACAAGGTCGACCGCCCCGACGCCCGCATCAAGGAAGTCGTCGACGAGGTGTACGAGCTCTTCATGGATCTCGACGCCACCGAGGAGCAGATCGACTTCCCGATCGTCTACGCCTCCGCCAAGGCGGGCCGCGCCAGCCTGAACCGTCCCGAGGACGGCGGCATGCCCGACTCCGAGGACCTCGAGCCGCTGTTCGAGACGATCACCAAGACCATCCCCGCGCCGGTGTACGACCCGTCCGCGACGCTCCAGGCCCACGTCACCAACCTGGACGCCTCCAGCTACCTCGGCCGCATCGCGCTGTGCCGCGTCCACCAGGGCACGATCAAGAAGGGTCAGCAGGTCGCCTGGTGCCGCACCGACGGCACCATCCAGCGGGTCAAGATCAGCGAGCTGCTGATGACCGACGCGCTGGAGCGCAAGCCGGCCGAGCAGGCCGGGCCCGGCGACATCATCGCCATCGCCGGCATCCCCGACATCATGATCGGCGAGACGCTGGCCGACCCCGACGACCCGCGCCCGCTGCCGCTCATCACGGTCGACGAGCCGGCGATCTCGATGACCATCGGCACCAACACCAGCCCGCTGGTGGGCAAGGTCAAGGGCTCGAAGGTCACCGCCCGCATGGTCAAGGACCGCCTCGACAAGGAGCTCGTCGGCAACGTCTCGCTGCGCGTGCTCCCGACCGACCGTCCCGACTCCTGGGAGGTCCAGGGCCGTGGCGAGCTGGCGCTCGCCATCCTGGTCGAGCAGATGCGCCGCGAGGGCTACGAGCTGACCGTCGGCAAGCCGCAGGTCGTCACCAAGACCATCGACGGCAAGCTGCACGAGCCGGTCGAGCGGCTCACGGTCGACGCCCCCGAGGAGTACCTCGGCGCGATCACCCAGCTTCTGGCGGTCCGCAAGGGCCGCATGGAGCACATGACCAACCACGGCACCGGCTGGATCCGCATGGAGTTCGTGGTCCCGGCCCGCGGCCTCATCGGCTTCCGCACCGAGTTCCTCACCGAGACGCGCGGCACGGGCCTGGTGCACCACGTCTTCGAGGCGTACGAGCCGTGGTTCGGCGAGCTGCGCACCCGCAACAACGGCTCGCTGGTGGCCGACCGGGCCGGCGTGGTCACCGCCTTCGCCATGATGAACCTCCAGGAGCGCGGCACGCTGTTCATCTCGCCGACCACCGAGGTCTACGAGGGCATGATCGTCGGGGAGAACTCCCGCTCCGACGACATGGATGTCAACATCACCAAGGAGAAGAAGCTCACCAACATGCGCTCCTCCACCAGTGATGAGACCGAGAAGCTCATCCCGCCGCGCTCGCTCTCGCTGGAGCAGGCGCTGGAGTTCTGCCGCGAGGACGAGTGCGTGGAGATCACCCCGGAGACCGTCCGCATCCGCAAGGTCGTGCTCGACGCCGCCATCCGCGGCCGCTCCGCCGCCCGCGCCAAGCGCGGCAGCTGAACGTCCCGGCATTCCGAAGTCGCCGCCCGGCTCACTTGGCGGGCGGCGACAAGTCAGGTTCAAGCCGCCTCCCACTCCCGGATGTGACGATCCATCCGGAGAGGGGGAACTGCCATGCAGATGGTTCCCGGCCGGCTGACGCTGGCCCTTGTGATCGCGTGGACGGCGTTCGCCGCGATCGTGCTGCTGCTCGGCTGAGTCGGCGGTCCGTACGGCTCGCGTCCGGGGAGACGCGGGCCGTGCCTGCTCAGCGACGCTTCTTCTCCAGCTCCGGCTCGCCCGCCTCACCCATGTAGCTCCTGCCCGGCGTGAGGCCCCGGGGCCCGTAAAGCTCGGACACGGTCACGAAGGTGTAGCCCTTGGCCGTGAGCTCCCGCAGCAGGTTCGGCACGGCCTCGGCCGTGGTCTTGTGAATGTCGTGCATCAGGACGATCGAGCCCGGCCGTGCCACGGACGCCCGCTGGGTGACCAGGGCGCTGTTCCTGTCGCGCCAGTCGAGGGTGTCGAGGTCCCACAGGATCTGCGCCAGCCCCTCGCGGGCGGCCTCCTCCGCCACCGTGGCGTTCGTCGAGCCGTACGGCGGACGCAGCAGCCGCATCGTGGCCCCGGTGGTGTCCTTGACGAGCTGCTGGGTGCGCTCAAGCTGGCCGCGCAGCGCGTCGTGGGACAGCGAGGTGAGCGACGGGTGGTCCCAGGAGTGGTTGCCCAGCTCGTGCCCCTCGGAGACCATGCGGCGCAGGTAGGACCTGGTCTGGGCGTTCACCATCTGCCCGACCACGAAGAACGTCGCCTTGGCGTGGTACTCCGCGAGGACGTCGAGCACCCTGCCGGTGTAGTCGAACGGGCCGTCGTCGAACGTCAGCGCCACGCACTTGACCTGCCCGCACGGTATGGAACGTTGAGGCGGCGCCACGATCGGCCGGGTGCCCGGCCATCCCGGCTGCTGGGCGATCACCCGCGCGGCCAGGAGCGCGGGGTCCACCGCCAGGCGGACGGGCGCGGACTTCCGCACCCGGACGACGTCATCCTTACGGCCCTGCTGGACGGGCGCCACCACCTCTCCGCATCCCGACAGTCCGAGGACCATCGAGAGCGTGAGCGGGAGCGACAGCCACAGGACTCCGACACGAAACACAGCCACCCGCACGCTCCCCCCGAACAGCGGCAGGGGTCACGGGTAGTTCTCGGCCGCTTCCCCTCGCAGGGTCTTGGCCAGCTCGTCCCACCAGGGAGGAGCGTCGGCCTGCAACTCCGCGTGACGACGCGCCACACGAATGGCGCATCCGACCGGATCTGTACCCAGATGGCGACGTTTCACCACACCCTCCTGCCAACGGTAAAAGCCATCACGAAACGTGACGACCAGCCCGATCCAGACAGAAAGGATGGCGTCTTCGCACACTTCGTATGCGTCTGTCACCCCCAGGCCGACGAGTTCCACGCGGAGTTTCGCCATCGCCGCGCGGGAGTCAGTCACCTGACCACCTCCCGGCGACTTCCGGCCGGCCAGAGCGGTAAGCCTTCAGCGCATACACACCGATGATGTACCCCCATTGGACAGAGCTTTGCACCACCGTGAGCGAGACGTGATGTGACCGTGAGAAATCGCTTGCGCACATCTGGTCGTGCTACTGGTCGAGGGTCTCTCTCGGCTCGGTGACGACCATGATGAAGCGGAGGTCGCCCTCCCCCTCGTTGGCGTAGCGATGCGGCCGGTCGGCGCTGAAGAGCACGGCCTCGTCCCGCCCGACGACGTGGTCGCGGCCGTACACCGAGAGGGTGAGCTCGCCGTCGATGACGGTCAGCATCTCGCGCGTGCCCGCCGGATGGGCGTCGCCGTCGTGGTACTCCCCCGGCGCCAGGGTCCAGTCCCACAGCTCCAGGATCGCGGGGGCGTCCGATCCGACCAGGAGCCGGGCCGAGCCCCCCTTGTCACTGCGCCACAGGGTGACGACGTCCGAGGCGTGGACGACCCGGACGACCGGGGTGTCGGAGACCTCGACCAGCCGGGCGACCGTCACCCCGAGCGCGTCCGCGACGCGCGTCAGCGTGGTCACACTCGGGTTGGTGCGGCACTGCTCGATCTGGACGAGCATCCCCCGGCTCACCCCCGACCGGGCAGCGAGCGCGTCGAGGGTCAGCCCTCGGTGGGCGCGCTGGGCGCGGACGTTGTTGGCGATCGCCGCCGTGATGGTCTCCGGGTCCGGCATGAGTGCAGTGTAGTGACATTTGTGTGCAATGGATTATCCCAATATATTGCTCTATCAGTGCAATCTGTTGGGGGTGAGCGGGAATGACGGCGGTGTTGCTGGCGACCACCTGCGCCGTGATCTACGGCACGGCGGACTTCTTCGGCGGCCTCGCCACCCGGCGCTCCCGAGTGCTCGCCGTGGTCATGCTGACCCAGATCACCGGCCTGCTGTTCGTGCTCCCGCTGCTGCCCCTGCTGCCCGGCGCGCCGAGCATCGGCGCGCTCGCCTGGGGCATGGCGGCCGGCCTGTCCGGCGGGCTCGCCGTCATCCTGTTCTACCGTGCGCTCGCCGGCGGCGTGATGTCCGTGGTGGCGCCCACGACCGCCGCCATGTCGATGGCGCTGCCCGTACTGGCCGGCCTGCTGATGGGCGAGCGGCCCGCACCCCTCGCGCTGGGCGGGGTGGGGGTCGCGCTGGCCGCCGTGATCCTCGTCAGCCGCGACTCGGGAGGCTCCGGGGGGCGGGCGACGCTCGTCCCGATCCTGCAGTCCCTGGCCTCGGGCGCCGGTTTCGGCGGGTTCTTCATCCTGCTCAAGCAGGTGCCGGAGGACACCGGCATGTGGCCGCTGTTCGGCGCCCGCCTCGCCTCGGTGATCGTGGTCGCCCTGCTGGCCCTGTCGACCGGGCGTACGCTCCGGCCCGGCAAGGGCTCCCTGCCCACGATCGTCGCCGCCGGGGTCCTCGACATGGTGGCCAACGTGCTCTACCTGCTGGCGGCCCAGCGCGGGCTGCTCGCCCTGGTCGCGGTGCTCGTGTCGCTGTATCCCGCGAGCACGCTGCTGCTCGCGCGGTACGTCCTCGGGGAGCGCCTGAACGCGGTGCAGGCGGCGGGCGTCGGGCTGGCCCTCGGCGCCGCCTCAGGCCTCCTGGGCGCGGTGCGCCGTGACCTCGATCTCGATGCGCATCCGGGGATCCGACAGGCCGCAGACCAGCATCGTGGCGGCCGGGCGCACATCTCCCAGGTACCGATGCAGCACCGGCCAGCACGGCTCGAAATCGGCCGGATCAGGCAACATGTACCGTACGCGGACCACGTCCGCGAAGGAGCATCCCGCCTCTTCCAGCGCGGCCTCGATGTTCCTCAAGCACTGCTCGGCCTGCTCCACGATGTCGCCGGAGATCGTCATGGACCGGTAGTCGAACCCGGTGGTTCCGGATACGTGCACCCAGTCGCCGTCGACCACCGCGCGCGAGTAACCGACCTCTTCCTCGAAGGTGGAACCGCTTGAGATCAATCTCCGTGTCGTCATGGCGAGCACCGTAGGACAGGGTGAGGGGTACGTCTATGTGAGATCGATCTCGGCTGTGCCCAGGCATGAAAGAGGCCGGTACGGCGTGCGCCGTACCGGCCTCTTTCTGAACTGTTCGCCGGTGTCAGGCCGCCTGGAACTGGGGGGACGGGCGCAGGGCGCCCTCCTCGTGGGCGTAGCCCTCCAGCATGGTCCTGAGCTGGCGCCGGCCACGGTGCAGGCGGGACATCACGGTGCCGATGGGCGTGCCCATGCGCTCGGCGATCTCCTTGTACGCGAACCCCTCGATGTCGGCGAGGTAGACCGCGACCTTGAAATCCTCGGGCAGCGACCGCAGGGCGTTCATCACGACCGTGTCGGGAAGCTGTTCCAGCGCCTCGGTCTCGGCGGACCGCAGGCCCGTCGACATGTGCGACTCGGCCGCCGCGAGCTGCCAATCCTCGATGTCCTCGGCGGCCGACAACTTCGGCGACCGCTGCTGCTTGCGGTAGTCGTTGATGAAGTTGTTGGTCAGGATGCGGTGCAGCCACGCCTTGAGGTTCGTACCGGGGCGGAACTGGTGGTACGACGTGTACGCCTTCGCGACGGTCTCCTGCACCAGGTCCTCTGCGTCAGCGGTGTTGCGGGTGAGGCGCATGGCGGACGCGTAGAGCTGGTTCGTCACGGGCATGACGTCGCGCTCGAACCATGCCTGCCGCTGCTGTTCGGTCATCGAGATCATCTCATCCCCCTCATGCCTGCTGTCCCCCGTTACCCATCCGGCATGAACCCATGCAGGCTCGGTAACCGCTTTACTCCATCTGACGGCTGATCACATGCTCACGGTTCACCTATAAGGGTGACGTTAAGGGTATTAGCTGGTCAGGAGGGTCTTGAAGCGATTGGCCCGAGGTGGCGACTTCACACCCGAGGCCGGACAAGTCTCATTATAGTAACAGACAACACCCAAAAGGTGAAAAAGTGTGGTAAGGGTCACATAGATCGGGCACCCGATAGCGTAGAGCCATGAAGTACGTGGACAGGCATGATCCGGCAACGCGTGCGTGGGTGTCCGAGGCCATCCGCACGGTGGAGGCGGACGCCAACCGCAGCTGCGACACCCACCTGCACGTTTTCCCGCTCCCGCCGAGCTGGGGCATCGAGCTCTACCTCAAGGACGAGTCGGTGCACCCCACCGGGTCGCTCAAGCACCGCCTGGCCCGGTCGCTGTTCCTGTACGGCCTGGCCAACGGCTGGATCGGCCCCTCCACGACCGTCATCGAGGCCTCGAGCGGCTCCACGGCGGTCAGTGAGGCGTACTTCTCCCGCATGCTCGGCCTGCCGTTCGTCGCGGTGATGCCCGCGTCAACGTCCCCCGAGAAGATCGCGCTCATCGAGTTCTACGGCGGCAAGTGCCGGCTCGTCGACGAGCCTGGGGCGATCTACGAGGAGTCCCGCCGGCTGGCCGAGGAGACCGGCGGCCACTTCATGGACCAGTTCACCTACGCCGAGCGGGCCACGGACTGGCGGGGCAACAACAACATCGCCGAGAGCATCTACCAGCAGATGTCCCTGGAACGGCATCCGGAACCGGCGTGGATCGTCGTGGGCGCGGGCACGGGCGGCACGTCCGCCACGATCGGCCGCTACATCCGCTACCGCCGCCACCAGACGCGCCTCGCCGTGGTCGACCCGGACGGGTCGGCGTTCTACCCGTCGTGGACCGAGGGCGACGCCGGCATGACCGCCTCCGGCTCCCGCATCGAGGGCATCGGCCGCCCCCGGGTGGAGCCCTCGTTCCTGCCCACGGTGATCGACCGCATGATCCAGGTGCCGGACGCCGACTCGATCGCCGCGATGCGGTGGGTCCGCGAGGTCACCGGGCGCGACGTCGGCGGCTCCACCGGGACGAACGTCGCCGCGGCCGTCCAGCTCATCAGGGAGATGCGCGAGAACGGCGAGCGGGGCAGCGTGGTGACCCTGATCTGCGACGGCGGCGAGCGCTACCGCTGCACGTACGGCGACGACGGCTGGCTCGCCGAGCGGGGCATCGACATCGAACCCTCGCTCGGCGAGCTCCGCGCCTTCCTCACGTTCTGATCAGGCGCGGGCGGCGTCCACCTTGAAGGCCGCGGCGAGGTCGTCGAGGATCACGTGGGCGCCCTGGATCCCGCAGGCGGTCATCCACGTGACGTCGTCCACCTCGTGCCGCTCGCCCTTCAGCCTGCCCCACAGCGGGTTGGCCTCGAACTTGTCCTGGATCCTGCGGGCGTCGCCCTTGTCGTCGGGGTAGGTGGCGACGAAGATCTGGTCGGCGTCGAGGTCGGCGATCCGCTCCTCGCTGATGTCCACGGCGATCGTGTCCGTGGTGGTCGGCTGGCCCTCCGGGCGGGGGAAGCCCGCGTCCTTGAGGACGATGCCCGAGTAGGAGTTCTCCACGTACAGCCGCACCGTAGGCTCGCCGGCGAAGCGCGCGATCGTGACCGTCGGCATCGTGCCGCCGTTCCCGGCCTTGACCGCCTCGCCGATCTTGGCCGCTCGCTGCTCGTACGCCGTGATCTTCTGCTCGGCCAGGTCGTCCTTGCCGAGCGCCCTGCCCATCAGCCGCAGGTTCTCCCTCCACAGGGCCCCGGTGGTCTCGCTGAACACGGTCGGGGCGATCTGGGACAGCTTGTCGTACAGGGCCTCATGGCGGACCTTGGCGGAGACGATCAGGTCCGGCTTGAGCGCGATGATCTTCTCCAGGCTGGGCGCCTCCAGCGTGCCCACCACCTGGGCGTCCTTGCCGTACTGCGCGGCGCTCGCCCCGAGGTAGTCAGGGAGCTTCTCGGTGAGCGCCCGGTAGGTCGTGAAGCCGACGACCTCGGTGTCCAGGGCCAGCACGGCGTCGACGAAGCTCTGGTCGAGCGCCACCACCCGCTTGGGCTGGGCGGGGACCGTGGTCTTCCCCATCGCGTGCTCGACCACGACAGGGAAGGCGCCGGCGCTCGCGGGCGCCTTCCCCGCGCCCTCCGTGGCCACCGGGTCCGCGGACCCGCATCCCGCCAGGCCGATCAGTACAGCGGCGGCCACACCCAGGGCGCTCAGCGCTCGCATAGAAGTCCTCCAGAAATAGTAAGGGTTGCCTAAATTAGCTTAGGCAGCCCTAACCTGACATACTCGGGACGATTCAGCAAAGACAGGACACGGCAAAGGGGTGGTCATGCCGGCGGTGGCCGTGGAGCGCCCGCGTGACCTCCGTGCCCGCCCGGTCCTCGTCCTGATCGGGCTCGCCCTGGCGGTGCTGGCCTCGGTCGTCCTCAGCGTCACGATCGGGGCGAAGCCGGTCTCCCCCGGCGACGTCTGGCAGGCACTGTGGAGCCCGTCCGGGCAGGAGAGCGACGTCATCGTGCGGAGCCTCCGCGTCCCCCGTACGGCGCTCGGGCTGCTCGCCGGGCTGGCGCTGGGCGTCGCGGGCGCGCTGATGCAGGGACACACCCGCAACCCCCTGGCCGACCCCGGGCTGCTCGGCGTCACCCAGGGGGCGGCGTTCGCGATGGTGCTCAGCATCGTGGTCTTCCGGCTGAGCGGCGTCTACGGCCACATCTGGTTCGGCCTCGCCGGCGCCCTGATCGCCAGCGCCGCGGTGTTCGCCATCGGGCTGGCCGGAGGCCGCGGCGGGCCGTCCCCGGTCACGCTGGCCCTGGCCGGCACCGCCGTCAGCGCGTTCCTGTACGCGCTCACGTCCACGATCGTCCTGCTCGACCAGCAGGCCATGGACATGTTCCGGTTCTGGCAGGTCGGGTCGATCGCCGGGCGGGACGGCGCGGTGGCCGGGCAGGTCCTGCCCTTCGTCGTCGCGGGACTGGTGCTCGCCATGGCCAACGCGCCCGGCCTCAACGCCCTGGCCCTCGGCGAGGACGTCGCGCGGGCCCTCGGCCAGAACGTCGCCCTGACCAGGGCCGCCGGCATCGCCGCGATCACCCTGCTCACCGGCGCCGCCGTGGCGGCCTGCGGGGCGCTCGCCTTCGTCGGCCTGATCGTTCCCCACCTGGCCCGCGCGCTCTCGGGGCCCGACCACCGCAGGCTCCTGCCGTACTCCGGGCTCGCCGGGGCCGCGCTGCTGCTGCTCGCGGACGTCATCGGGCGGGTCGTGGCGCGTCCAGGCGAGCTGGAGGTCGGGGTGGTACTGGCCCTGCTCGGCGCGCCCTTCTTCGTCGCGCTCGTCCGCCGCACGAGGCCGGTGCGGCTGTGACCGCCACGAGGGAGCACGGATCCGTCCGGCTCGCGCACCAGCGGCCCCTGCGGATCGGCCGGGCCTCGTGGCTGCTGCGCCCCCGAGGGCTCGTCGTCACCGTGACTGGCCTCGCACTGCTGCTCCTGCTGATCGCCCTGAACCTCCGCCTGGGCGACATCCCCATGGACCTGGCCGAGGTCGTGCGCACGGTCCTCGGCGGCGGCACGGGAGGCGGCCGCCTCGTGATCATGGAGCTCCGCCTGCCCCGGGCCCTGACCGGGGCCCTGGTGGGCGCCGCCCTCGGCATCTCAGGAGCGATCACCCAGGCCATCGCCCGCAACCCGCTGGCCAGCCCCGACATCCTGGGCGTCACCTCCGGGGCCAGCGTGACCGTCGTGGCGCTCACCGTGGCGGGCGGAGCCGCCTACGGCGGCGCGAGCGGCACCCTGGCGTCGGTCGGGATCCCGGTGGCGGCCCTGGTCGGCGGCCTCGCCGGCGCGCTGCTCGTGTACGGGCTCGCGTGGCGCAGGGGGCTGGACGGCTACCGCCTCGTGCTGGTGGGCGTCGGGATCGTCGCGGTGTTCACCAACCTGAAGTACTGGCTGCTCACGGCGGGGGACGTCAACGACGCCACCCGGGCCATGGTGTGGATCAGCGGCTCCCTGCACGCCAGGGGATTCGAGCACGTGGTGCCGGTGGCGGCCGCGCTGGCCGTGCTCGTCCCCGTGACCCTGCTCGGCACCCCCGTGCTCGGCGCGCTGCGGCTGGGCGACGACACCGTGCGGGGGCTCGGCGTACGGCTCGACCTCGCACGGGCGTCCCTGCTGCTGGCCGCCGTGCTGCTCGCGTCCGTCGCGACCGCCGCCGCGGGGCCCATCGCCTTCGTCGCACTGGCGTCCCCGCAGATCGCCCTGCGGCTCGCGGGGGTCGCCCAGCCGCCGCTGGTCGTCTCGGCCGTCACAGGGGCCGTGCTGGTCACCGGGGCCGACCTGGTGGCGAGGACGCTGACCCCGGTCGAGCTGCCCGTCGGGGTGGTCACGGCGGTGCTCGGCGCCCCGTACCTGATCTACCTTCTCGTCCGCGCGCGGCGCACCAAGGGTGGCATATGAGGCTCCAGGCCGTCGATCTCAAGCTCGGCTACGGCGATCGGCTGATCGTGGACGGGCTCGACCTCGGCATCGAGACCGGCACGGTGACCACGATCATCGGTCCCAACGGCTGCGGCAAGTCCACGCTGCTGCGGGCGCTCGGCCGCCTGCTCAGGCCGGTGTCCGGGCATGTACTGCTGGACGGCAGGCGCATCGACCGGACGCCGAGCAAGGAGGTGGCGAGGGTCCTCGGCCTGCTGCCCCAGGCCCCGGCCGCGCCCGAGGGGCTCACCGTGGCCGACCTCGTGGCCAGGGGACGCCATCCGCACCAGGCGTGGTACCGCCAGTGGTCCGAGGACGACGAGGCGGCGGTCGAGGAGGCGCTGCGGATGACCGGCCTGCTCGACCTCGCCGAGCGTCCCCTGGACGAGCTGTCGGGCGGCCAGCGCCAGCGGGCGTGGATCTCCATGGCGCTGGCCCAGGGCACCGGCCTGCTCCTGCTGGACGAGCCGACGACCTTCCTGGACCTGGCTCACCAGATCGACGTGCTGAACCTGGTCACGCGCCTGCGCGACGAGGCCGGCCGTACGGTCGTGATGGTGCTGCACGACCTCAACCTGGCGGCCCGTCACGCCGACCGGCTGATCGCCATGCGCGACGGCCGGGTGATCGCCGCGGGTACGCCGCACGAGGTGGTCACCGAGGCCATGCTGGAGAAGGTCTTCGAGCTGGAGGCCAAGGTCATCGCCGACCCCGTCGCGGGGACGCCGATGGTCGTCCCCATCGGCGTCCTCGGGCACGCCCGCTCTCGCTGAGCCGGCTCCTCGCCCTGGCGGTGGCCGGGGCGAGGAACCGCTGGGATCAGTCGCCGAGGATGGCGTCGATGAAGACCTCGGCGTCGAACGGAGCCAGGTCGTCGGGGCCCTCGCCGAGCCCCACGAGCTTGACCGGGACTCCCAGCTCGCGCTGGACCGAGATCACGATGCCGCCCTTGGCCGTGCCGTCGAGCTTGGTCAGCACGATGCCGGTGATGTTCACCACCTCGGCGAACACCTGCGCCTGCCGCAGGCCGTTCTGGCCCGTGGTGGCGTCCAGCACGAGCAGCACCTCGTCGACCGTGGCCTTCTTCTCGATGACCCGCTTGACCTTGCCCAGCTCGTCCATCAGGCCGGTCTTGGTGTGGAGGCGGCCGGCGGTGTCGACGATCACGGTGTCGACCTTGTCCGCCATGCCCTTGCTCACGGCGTCGAAGGCCACCGACGCGGGGTCGGCGCCCTCGTCCTTGCGCACCACCTCGGCGCCGACGCGCTCGCCCCAGGTCTGGAGCTGGTCGGCTGCGGCGGCCCGGAAGGTGTCGGCCGCGCCCAGGAGCACCTTGCGGCCGTCGCCGATGAGGGCTCGGGCGAGCTTGCCGGTGGTCGTGGTCTTGCCGGTGCCGTTGACGCCGACGACGAGCACGACGGCGGGCCGCTCACCGTGGGGCGCGGTGTGCAGCGTGCGGTCCATGTCGGCGCCGATCTGGGTGAGCAGCTGCTCGCGGAGCAGCGCCCGCACCTCGCCGTCGCCGCGGGAGCCGAGCACCTTGACCTTGGTGCGCAGCTCCTCGACCATCGCCCGGGTGGGCGCGACGCCCACGTCGGCGGTGATCAGCATGTCCTCGATCTCGTCCCAGGCGTCGTCGTCCAGGCGGTCGCGGGAGAGGAGCTCGAGCAGCCCCTTGCCGAGCGCACTCTGCGAACGGGCCAGCCGGGCGCGCAGCCGCACCATGCGGCCGGCCGACGGCGGCGGGATCTCGATCGCCGGCGCCGGGGGAGCCACGGGCTCGGCCGGCTTGGCGGGCGGAGGGATGGTGGTCGTGGCGGCGTCGTCCTCGACGACGCCGGTGGTCGGAGCCTGTTCGCGCTCGGGGAGCGTCGGCGCCTCCGGCGGCCTGACCGGCGGAGCGTGCCTCTCCCTGGGCCGGAAGAGCAGGAACATGCCACCCGCCGCGAGCAACGCGACGAGCAGGACGATCACGATGATGCCGAGGTACCCATCCACAAGATGTCAGTTTTCCAGACAACCGGCCGTGCTCACGCCCGGGCTCGCCCACGCCGCGCCGATATACCGATATTTACTGATTTACCTATCGGGCCGAACGTCCACGGTCACGCGGTCCTGTGTGCGGCGCACCCGGCGTCAGGTGGCCGGGCGTCAGGCGGTCTCGCGTTCGCGGAGGCGCTGGCTGACCACCTGGGTGACGCCGTCGCCGCGCATGCTCACCCCGTACAGCGCGTCGGCGATCTCCATCGTGCGCTTCTGGTGGGTGATCACGATGAGCTGCGAGCTCTGCCTCAGCTCCTCGAACAGGGTGAGCAGGCGCTGGGTGTTGGTGTCGTCGAGCGCCGCCTCGACCTCGTCCATGACGTAGAACGGGGAAGGGCGCGCCTTGAAGATCGAGATGAGGAACGCCACGGCGGTCAGCGAGCGCTCGCCGCCCGACAGCAGGGACAGGCGCTTGACCTTCTTGCCCGGAGGCCTCGCCTCGACGTCGACGCCCGTGGTGAGCATGTCGGCGGGGTCGGTCAGCAGCAGGCGCCCGTCGCCCCCGGGGAAGACCCGGCCGAAGATCGCCTCGAACTCGCGGGCGACGTCCTCGTACGCGGCCGTGAAGACCTGCTCCACCCGCTCGTCGACCTCCTTGACGACCGTCAGCAGGTCGCGCCGGGTCTTGCGAAGGTCCTCCAGCTGGGAGTTGAGGAAGGTGTGCCGCTCCTCAAGCGCGGCGAACTCCTCCAGCGCCAGGGGGTTGACCTTGCCGAGCTGGGTCATCTGCCTCTCGGCGACCCTCGCCCGCTTCTCCTGCTCCTCGCGGACGTAGGGCGCCATCTCACCCTCGGCGACGGGAACGGGCTGCTCGGGGCCGTACTCGGAGATCAGGGCGTCCATCTCGACGCCGTACTCCTCCATCGCCCGCAGCTCCATCTGCTCCAGGCGCAGCCGCTGCTCGGTGCGGGCCACCTCGTTGCCGTGCACCCGGTTGACCAGCTTGTCGAGCTCGCCGGACAGCTCGCGGACCCGCACGCGCACGGCCTTGAGCTCGGCGTCGATCTCTCCGCGCGCCCGCTCGGCCTCGTCGCGCTCCTCGGCGGCCAGGGCCAGGGAGGCCTCCAGCACCCCGAGCGCGCGGCCCACGCCGTGGACCACCACCTCGGCCACCTGGGCCTGGGCGCGGCGCCGCTCCCGCAGAGCCGCCGCACCCGCCCGCTCCTCGCGCTCGCGCCTGGCCGCCCGCATGAGCTGGTCGGCGCGGCCCGCGATGCCCTTGACCCGCTCCTCGGCGGTGCGGACGGACAGGCGGGCCTCCATCTCGGCCTGCCTGGTGACCGAACAGGCGCTCGCCAGCTCGTCGCGCGTCTCGGTGGTCGGCTCGGCGGAAAGCTCGTCGGCGTACTCGGCCTCGGCCAGGCGCTCCTCCAGCTCGACCACGCCTGCCAGATCGCGGTCGCGGGCCTCCTCCGCCGCCGCGACGTTCTTCGCCAGCCGGTCGCACTCGTCACGGGCGGCCCTGGCCTGCGCGTCGAGCTGCGCCAGCCGCTTGGCGGCCACGGCGACCCGCTGGTCGGCCTCGCGCTGCCTGCCGCGCACGCGGTCGAGCACGCCCTGGGCGGTGTTCACCCCGGCCTGGGCGGTGTTGACGCCGGTCTGCGCCTGGTTCGCCCAGGCCTGGGCCGCCTCGACGGCCTGCTGGGCGGCGCGTTCCGCCTCGGCGGCCTCCGCCAGCGCGGCGGCCGTGCGCTCGGCGGTGGCGCGTGCCTCCGTGAGATCGGCGATCGCCTGGTCGAGAGCGGTGCGCACCTGCAGCACCGAGGTGCCGCCGCCGGACCCGCCGTGCGCGTAGTAGGCGCCGACCAGGTCGCCGGACCAGGTGACGGCCCGCAGGTCGGGGCGCTCCTCGACGAGCTTCCTGGCGATCTGGACGTCGTCCACCACGACGACGCCGGACAGCAGGGTCTCGACGGCCGGACGGAACTCGTCGGACACGACCACGAGGTCACCGGCCCACGGGTGACCCTCGACGGGAACGGGCCTCGCGACGGCGGCGTCCGAGGCGACGACCAGCCCGGCCCGGCCGGCCTCCTCGGCCCGCAGCAGCTCGACGGCGTCTACGACGGTGGACAGCGACTCCACGGCGACCGCCTCGGCGGCGGCGCCGAGCACGGCCGCGACGGCCACCTCGGCCCCCGCCTGGACGGTCATCATCGTGGCGAGCGGCCCCAGCACCCCGGACAGCCCCGCCGCCATGAGCGTCGCGCCGCCGTCCGCGCCCTGGGAGAGACCCATCTCCAGGGCGTCGCGGCGGGCCTCCAGCGCGGCGACCGCCCGCTGTGCCTCCTGGTCGGCGGCCCTGGCCGTGCCCATGGCCGAGCGCGCCTCGGCGAAGGCCCTCCTCGGGACCTCGACGGCCGCCTTGGCGTCCTCGACGGCGGCCCTGGCCTCCTCGACGGCGGCCTTGGCCTCGGCGACGCCCTGCTCGGCCCGCGCGAGCTCCTCGGCGAGGACCGGGTCGGCGGCGGGCTCGCTGAGCTCCTGGGCGTCGTGCTCCTCCTGGGCCCGCTCGCTGCGCTGCCGCGCCTCGGAGAGTGCCTTGGCCAGGCGCCCGATCTCCTCCTCGGCGGCCCTGGCCCGGCCGCGCACGGCGGCCACCTCGCCCCTCAGCCTGGCCAGGCCCTCGCGCCGGTCGGCCGCCTGCCGCGCCGCCGCCGCGAGGCGCCTCTCCTCGGCCGCCAGGGCGCTCTCGGCCTCGGTGCGCCGCCAGACGGCCTGCTCCAGGATCTCCTCGGTCTGCTCCAGCTCGACCTTGAGTGCCTCCTCGCGCTCGGCCACCTCCGCGGCCTCGCGCTCGTAGTCCTCTGGGTCGCGCCCTCGGCGCTCGATGGAGGCGGCCTCGATCGCGTGGCGGTGCCGCTCGGCGGCCAGGGTCTCGACGCTGTGCAGCCGCTCCTTGAGTGCCGCCAGGCGGTAGAAGGTCTCCTGGGCGGTGGCCAGGCGGGGCTGGGCGGCGGCCTCCGCCGCCTCCAGCTCGCTCTCGCGGGCCTGCCCCTGTTCCAGATCGGCCTCGACCTGGGCGCGCCGGGCGCGCACCGTGGCCTCGTCGGCCGCCTCGCGGTCGAGGTGGGTGCGCAGCCGTACGACGTCGTCGGCGAGCAGGCGCAGCCGGGCGTCGCGCAGGTCGGCCTGGATCACGGCCGCCTTCCTGGCGATCTCGGCCTGGCGGCCCAGGGGCTTGAGCTGGCGGCGGAGCTCGTTGGCGAGGTCCTGCACGCGGGTGAGGTTGGCCTGCATGGCATCGAGCTTCCGCAGCGCCTTCTCCTTGCGCTTGCGGTGCTTCAGGACGCCCGCGGCCTCCTCGATGAAGGCCCTGCGCTCCTCGGGGCCGGCGTGGAGCACCGTGTCGAGCTGGCCCTGGCCCACGATGACGTGCATCTCGCGGCCGATGCCGGAGTCGGAGAGGAGCTCCTGGATGTCGAGGAGCCGGCAGGTGTCGCCGTTGATGGCGTACTCGCTCTGGCCGGACCTGAACATCAGCCGGCTGATCGTGACCTCGGTGTAGTCGATGGGGAGCGCGCCGTCGGTGTTGTCGATCGTCAGCGTCACCTCGGCGCGGCCGAGGGGCGGGCGCGAGGACGTGCCGGCGAAGATGACGTCCTCCATCTTGCCGCCGCGCAGGGACTTCGCGCTGTGCTCGCCCATGACCCAGGCGAGCGCGTCGACGACGTTGGACTTGCCTGAGCCGTTCGGGCCCACCACGCAGGTGATGCCGGGTTCGAAGCGCAGCGCGGTGGCCGAGGCGAAGGACTTGAAGCCGCGCAGCGTGAGGTTCTTGAGGTACACGCGCGCCGACCTCCCCGTCTGCTGCGAGATCGCCTGCAGGCCCTCGGGACGATCCCTGCGGGGCACACTACCGGCTCAGGACCGTTCGAGTGTCGCTTGCGGCGATGCTCAGGCAGGGGGAGGGCGCTTCACCCCGGCTCGAACGTCTCGCAACCGCCTCGGCGAGGAACGAGTACGTAAAGAAAAACCGGGTAAATGACAAGGGACGCCTTTGCGGGGCGTCCCTGACAGTGTGTTGCCGTACCGAACCTCTCAGGTGAGGGCCGGCTCGCGATCTTGCAGACGTGCGAACGCCTCATCGCGCGACTGCGCGGCGAGAGCGTCGTTCTGGGCCTGGAGCCTTGTGAGCTCAGCCTCCAGATCCCGGATTCGCTGCTGGAGACGGCGCATTTCCGAGACCATTCGAGGGTCAAGACCGCCGACGTGGCCGAGTAGAGCCTTCGCCATGGTTAAGGGTCCTCCACGCTGAGTGACCAAACTGGTTCGCGCACTTCTTGCCGCGGGAGGGGTGCGCGTGTTTCCTATCAAGAGTCGCACCGGCAATGGAGGCGGTCAAGTTGAACGCTCCCCATGAATGCACCAATGGGCACTCCCGACATGTAAATGTACCCTATTTAGGGGGTTTAAGGGAAGCGCCTACCGCTCCACAAATCCACCAAAACCACCGCGAACCGGTGACCAGCGCTCCACCACAGCATCTACCCGCCCCGGAGCGTCACCACCCCTGAGCAGGGCAAGAAGCTTCTCGCAGGCCGCACGGGGCCCCTCGGCGACCACCTCGACCCGCCCGTCGGCGAGATTCGACGCCGATCCGACCAGGCCGAGCTCCAGCGCCCGAGAACGCGTCCACCAGCGGAAACCCACGCCCTGCACGCGCCCGCGCACCCAGGCGTTGAGACGTATCTCACTCATGCCCGCATCAGGAGCCTCGGTCATGCCCGGACCCGGGGTTGACAGCGGGGGCAGCTGTAAGAGGACCTGTTCATGAACGCCTCCCGCAGGACGGGCCCGCCGCAGCGGGCGCACGGCTCGCCCTGCCTGCCGTACACGTTGAGTGACCGGTCGAAGTAACCACTCTCACCGTTGACGTTGACATAGAGGCTATCGAAGGACGTGCCGCCCTGGCCGAGCGCCTCGCCCATCACCCCGCGCACCGCCGCCAGCAACTCGTCGATCTTCCGCCTGCTCAGGGAGCGGGTCGGCGTGCCTCCGTGCAGCCCGGCCCGCCACAGCGCCTCGTCGGCGTAGATGTTGCCGACGCCGCTGATCAGCGACTGATCGAGGAGCGCCCGCTTGATCTCGGTCTGCCTGGCGCTCAGCCGCGTCGCGAACACGTCGTCGTCGAACGCCTCTTCGAGCGGGTCGGCCGCGATGTGCACGATGGGCTCCGGCACGGGCCGGCCGAGGGGCACCAGCGCGGCGATCAGCAGGTGGCCGAAGGTGCGCTGGTCGACGAACCGCAGCTCGGGGCCGCCGTCGTCGAAGCCGAGCCGCACCCGCAGGTGCTTCTCGGCCGGAGAACCGGGGTCGGCCACCAGCAACTGCCCGCTCATCCCCAGATGGGCCATCAGGGCGTCCGAACCGCCCAGGGAGTCGTTCGCCCCAAGGGCGCCCGAAACGCCTTCTGAGGGGCTCTCGGCGTCGCGGAGGGGCATCCACAGGTACTTGCCCCGGCGCTCGGCGGAGACCAGCGTGCGGCCCGCCAGCCTGCCGGCGAACTCGGCGGCTCCGGGCACGTGCCTGCGGATCGCGCGGGGGTGCAGGACCTCGGCGTGGGTGATGGTGCGTCCGGCCACCCAGCGCGAGAGTCCGCGCCGGACGACCTCGACCTCGGGCAACTCGGGCATGGGCTAGGTGGTCGCCTTCTCCAGCTTTTCCTGGGCGTCGCTGCGGGCGCGGATGGCGGTCCACGCGGCCTCGGCGGCCTGCTGCTCGGCCTCCTTCTTGCTTCGGCCGGCGCCCGAGCCGAACTCCTGCCCGCCGACCCTGACCACCGCGGTGAACGACTTGGCGTGGTCGGGCCCGCTCTCGTCCACGTGGTACTCGGGGACGCCGAGCATCTCGGAGGCCGTGAGCTCCTGCAGCGAGGTCTTCCAGTCGAGACCCGCCCCGAGCGAGGCGGAGCGCTTGATCAGCGGGTCGAACAGCAGGTGGACCACGCGGAACGCCTCGTCCAGCCCCTTGTCGACGTAGACGGCGCCGATCAGCGCCTCCAGGGTGTCGGCCAGGATGGAGGACTTGTCACGGCCCCCCGTGCCCTCCTCGCCCCGGCCGAGCCGCGTGAAGCGGCCCAGGTCGAGGGCGCGGGCCACGTCGGCGAGCGCGCGCATGTTGACCACCGCGGCCCGCAGCTTGGCCAGCTGGCCCTCGGGCAGGTCGGGGTGGCCGCGGAACAGGGTGTCGGTGACCACCAGGCCCAGCACCGAGTCGCCCAGGAACTCCAGGCGCTCGTTGGTGGGCAGGCCACCGTTCTCGTACGCGTACGAGCGGTGCGTCAGCGCCCGCTCCAGAAGCGCGTCGTCCAGACGGACGGCGAGCACCCGCTCAAGCTCGTCTCTGGCGACCTCTACGGCGATCGGCTTTCCACCTGCGGCCACGTCTCCTCCTCGGACGGGAATCTCCGGCCGTCACGTAGCACGTCACGACCATGGTCGCGATGGCGGATGGAACGCGGGAAATGCCCGAAAACGTGGTGGACGCCGGGAGATTGCGGCAACCCCGGCGCCCACCACGGTCGCGGGCGAACCGCCACCGCACGCCTTGGACGGTGGACGGTCGTCCCGGCCGGATGCGGGGCATCCGGCCGGATCACCGGCCACCGCAGGCGTGATCAGGCCGACGGCTCGATGACCTGTCGGCGGTTGTAGGTGCCGCAGGTCGGGCATGCCACGTGCGGCAGCTTCGGCGACCGGCACTGGTTACAGCTCACGAGCGCGGGCGCGGCGGTCTTCCACTGCGCGCGGCGGGAGCGGGTGTTGCTCCGCGACATCTTCCGCTTGGGGACGGCCACGTCAACCCTCCGGGTCATTGTTGTTATCGGATTTCAGGCCCTGCAACGCCGCCCAGCGGGCGTCGATCTTCTCGTGCCGGTGGTCCGGGCCGGCTTCCGCCAGCTTGGCCCCACACTCCACGCACAGCCCGGGACAGTCATCACTGCAGACCGGGCTCAACGGCAGTGCCAGCACCACCGCGTCGCGAAATGTCGGCTCGAGATCGAGGAGTTCACCGTCGAGGAGTGAATCGTCCTCGGCGGCGTCTTCCGCCGAGTAGAAGAAGAGCTCCTGGAAGCCGACCTCGATCTCCGAGGTCAACGGATCCAGGCAACGCGAGCACTCTCCGCTGAGGGGAGCCCTCGCCGTGCCCGTGACGAGCACGCCTTCCATCACTGCCTCGAGCCGCATGTCCAGCTCGATTTCGGCGTCCTTGGGAACGCCGATCATGCCGACGGAGAGATTCACCGGAGCCGGGAGGGAACGGGAGGTCTCGCGCATAGAACCCGGTCGCCGACCCAGATCGTGGGTGGAAATCACCCAGGGGGCGCGGGGGTCGAGGCTATGCAGCGTCTTCCTGCTCTCTTGAGGCATGGCGAATCACCGCCGTCGTACAAGGCCGATGAGAAAGAATACCAGGACTTAGCCGCGCAGCCGCTCGACGAGCATCTGGTGCACGAGATCGGGCACGAGTCCGGACACGTCCCCACCGTACCTCGCGATCTCCTTGAGCCTGCTCGACGACAGGAAGGAGTACTCCGGGTTGGTCGACATGAAGAGCGTCTCCACGCCCGACATCCGGTAGTTGAGCTGGGCCATCTGTAGCTCGTAGTCGAAGTCGCTGACCGCGCGCAGACCCTTGACGATGGTCGGGATGCCCTGCTGCTTGCAGAAGTCGACGAGCAGCCCGTAGAACTTCTCCACGCGCACGTTGCCGTACTCCCGCGTCACCGCCTCGAGCGTCGCGATGCGCTCGTCCACGGTGAACAGGCTCTTCTTCTCGACATTGATCAGCACGGCGACCACGACCTCGTCGTACAGGCGCGACGTCCGGCCGATGATGTCGAGGTGACCGTTGGTGACGGGGTCGAAGGACCCCGGGCAGACGACACGACGCAAGGCTTACCCCCAGTTTGACTGGTTCCCGGCGGCGCGACCGTACCAAACAGACGCTTCGCCGTAGCGACGGACCCTCTCCTCTTCGAATCCGGAGGGCCAGACCAAGTCCTTCCCCCGTGACTCGCGCTCCACCGCGACCAAGGCGTCCTGCGCGAGCCACCCGTTGTCGCGGAGCGCTTCGAGCACCTGGAGGACCACCTCGTCCTTGACGGCGTAGGGAGGGTCGGCGAACACGAAGTCGTACGGCTCCGGGCACGCGCCGGCGACCACCCGCTCGACCCTGTCACCCACGACGACGGCCCCCGGCAGCCCGAGCTCGGAGATGTTCGCCTTGATCGTGCGCGCGGCCTTCGCGTCGGACTCCACCAGCAACGCGTGCGCCGCCCCCCGCGAGAGCGCCTCCAAGCCCACCGCGCCGGACCCGGCGTACAGGTCGAGCACCCTGGCGCCGTCCAGCGGCCCGAGGAGGGAGCCGACGGAGGAGAACAGGCCTTCCCTGGCGCGGTCGCTCGTCGGCCGCGTGGCACGCCCTGGCGGGACGGCGATGCGCCGCCCCCCGGCGGTTCCTGCGATGACTCGGGTCACCCGCCCATTCTCGCTGCTCGCCGCGCCTTCCGAAGCCGCAAGGTCAAGAGTGGCCAAGTGTCGGCGACGAATGCGCAAGGGTCGTTCCCCACCGCCGCCCGAACCCACATGATGAGTTCTGCGGCCTTCATGGTGACCCAGGGGAAGGCCGACCGGCGTGATCGTGAGCCCTTCCGCGCGCCGGTGCCCTCGGCACCTGACCCGAGGGTGGGCCCAGCCGGGGACGGCATTCGGGGGGAGGCCGTCCCAAGGCTGGGCCCTGGGTCATTCTCATGACCCAGGGCGGCGCCCTGAGCTGACATAGCCCTCTCCCACCTGCGGCCACCTGGTACCGAACCGAGAACCAGGCCACGCCCAGGTGTTCAAGCGTGTCAGGCCTTTTCCAGGTATTCGGCGCGGTCATCGCCGAGCAGCCTGTCGATCTCGGCCTTGAGCGCGGGATGCTCCTCCAGCTCCGGGTCACCCGCCAGGAGGCTCGCGGCCTCCTCGCGCGCGTCCCTGATGACGTCCTCGTCGCGGAGCAGCCGCAGCATCTTGAGCGAGGATCTGCGCCCGGACTGCGCCGCGCCGAGCACGTCGCCCTCGCGCCGCTGCTCAAGGTCGACCCTGGACAGCTCGAAGCCGTCGAGCGTGGCGGCCACCGCGTCGAGCCGGTCGCGTGCCGGGGTGCCCGCCGGGAAGTCGGTGACGAGCAGGCAGAGGCCGGGCAGCCCTCCACGGCCCACCCGCCCGCGAAGCTGGTGGAGCTGGGAGACGCCGAACCGGTCGGCGTCCATGATGACCATGACCGAGGCGTTGGGGACGTCCACCCCGACCTCGATCACGGTGGTCGCGATCAGCACGTCGATCTCGCCCCGCGTGAAGGCGCGCATCACCCCGTCCTTCTCGTCGGGGGGCAGGCGTCCGTGCAGCACCTCGACGCGCAGGCCGCCCAGCGGCCCGCCCGCGAGCATGGGGGCGATCTCCAGCACGGCGAGAGGCGGGCGCCGCTCCTCCTCGGACTCCTGCGCCGAGTCGCCCAGATCGCCCTCGTCGCCCTCCAGGTCGCCGATGCGGGGACAGACGATGTACGCCTGGCGGCCGAGGCCGACCTCCTCGCGGATGCGCTCCCAGGTGCGCTCCAGGAAGTGGGGCTTGTCGGAGGCGGGCACCACGTGGGTCGTGATCGGCGCGCGGCCGGAGGGCAGCTGGGTCAGCGTGGAGACCTCCAGGTCGCCGAAGACGGTCATGGCGACCGTGCGCGGGATCGGGGTGGCCGTCATCACCAGGACGTGCGGACGGCCGCCGCCCGCCTTCTCGCGCAGCGCGTCGCGCTGCTCGACGCCGAAGCGGTGCTGCTCGTCCACGACGACGAGCCCCAGATCGGCGAACTGGACGTGCTCCTGGAGCAGGGCATGGGTGCCCACGACGATGCCCGCCGCGCCCGACGCGGCGTCGAGCAGCGCCGCCCGCCGGCCCGCGGCCCCCATCGAGCCGGTCAGCAAGGTCACCGCCGTGCCGCCGAACATGCCCCCCGTGCCGAGGTCGCCGAGCATGCGGGTGATCGACCTGTGGTGCTGCTGCGCCAGGACCTCGGTGGGCGCCAGCAGGGCCGCCTGGCCGCCGGCGTCGACGACCTGGAGCATCGCGCGCAGCGCCACCACGGTCTTGCCCGCGCCGACCTCGCCCTGGAGCAGCCGGTGCATGGGGTGATCGCGCGCCAGCTCGGCCGCGACCTCCTCGCCCACCTCGACCTGGCCCTCGGTGAGCTGGAACGGGAGCCGGCCGTCGAAGTCGGCGAGCAGCCCGTCGTCGCGGCGCGGGCGGGGCGTCGCGGGCCACGCGGCGGCGGCCTGGCGGCGCTGGGCCAGCACGGCCTGGAGCACGAACGCCTCGTCGAACCTCAGCCGCTTGCGCGCCCGCGAGATGTCACCCTGGTCGCGCGGCCGGTGGACGGCCTCCAGCGCGTCGGCCAGGCCGGGCAGCCGGTGACGCGACCGCAGCTCCTCGGGGAGCGGGTCGGGAAGCGGGCCGAGCGTGTCGAGCACGATGCCGATCGCCCTGCGGATCACCCAGGACGTGATGCCGTTGGCCGCCGGGTAGATCGGGACGGGCGCGGCGGCGAACTCGGCCGCCGAGGAGTCGCTCTCCTCGAAAAGCTCGAACTCGGGGTGGTTGAGCTGCCACTTCGCCCGCTCGCCGCGCCCGAAGCGCCCGACCTTCCCGGAGAACATCGCGCGCGTGCCGGCCTTCAGGCGGCCCTCGATCACGTGCGAGACCTTGCCGAAGAACGACAGGTAGATCGTGTTGCGCCTGCCGTCGACGACCTCGACCTCCAGCCAGGTGCCCGCGCGGTTGCGCATGGGCTTGCGCATCAGGCGCGAGACCTCGCCCACCACCGTCACGTGCTCGTCGACCTCGAGGGCGTCGAGCGCGGTCAGCTCGCCCCGCTCGGCGTACCGCCGGGGGTAGTGGCGCAGCAGCTCGCCGACCGTGGTGATGTTGAGCGAGCTCTCGAGCGGCTTGGCCGTCTTGGGGTCAAGCGCCTTGATGAGCGGCTCGTCGAAACGCGTCACGTCACCAAGTTCTACCGCTCCCGGCCGACAAGGACACCATGCTCACCGTCCACGAGAACGCGCCCTGCCCCGGCTCCCGGGGGTGGGCGGGTCATTCGACGCCGATCAGGAGGGGGTAGCCGCCCTGGCCTCCTTCGTAGGCGACGACCTCGATGTCCGGGCGTACCGCGTCGAGGTGGTCCTGTACGGCCCGGGCCAGCCGCGCGTCGGCGTCGACTCCCATGATCAGGGTCACCAGCTCGCTGCTGACCGAGAGCATGCGGGAGGTGATCTCCACCGCGATGTCCTCCACTGCCGAGCCGATCAGGGCGACGTCGCCGTCGATGACGCCCAGCACGTCACCGGGGCGGCACATGCCCGCGCTGGTCATGGCCTCGCGGTCGGCCACCCAGACGTGGCCGTGGCGGGTGTGGCCGGCGGCGTCGGTCATCGCCACCACGTCGTCGTCGAAACGGCGCAGCGGGTCGTGCACGGCGAGCGCCGCGAGGCCCTGCACGGTGCCCTTGGTGGGCAGCACGCTGACGACGACGCCCTCTTCGCGGGCGATCTCGGCGGCGGCCACCGCGACCGCGTTGACCCCGGTGTCGTTGGGCAGCACGACGACCTCGGTGCCCGCCTCCCTGATCGCGGCCAGCACGGCCGCCAGCGAGGGGCTGGAGCCCGGCTCGCGACGCACCACCACGGCCCCGGCCTCCCGGAACAGCCTCGCGATGCCGTCACCGGCCGCGACGGCGACCACGCCCCGGCCGTCCCCGGCGCGATGGGTGCGCGCCGGGGCCTCCAGGTAGACGATCTTGAGGCGGTACGGCCGCCCGGCGCGCATCCCGGCCTCGATCGCGGCCCCGGCGTCGTCCACGTGGACGTGGACGTTCCACAGGCCGTCTCCCCCGACCACCACCAGTGAGTCGCCGAGGCCGTCGAGCTCCTCCCGCAACCCGGCCACGGCGTCCTCGCCGGCTTCCAGCAGGTACATCACCTCGTACCCGGGACCCCGCGCCACCTCGGGCTCGAACTTCGCGGCCGGCGCGGGCACGTCGTACCGATCGGCGTAGGAGTCGGTGACCACGGCGGCCAGGCTCTCCATGATCACCGTGAGGCCCGCGGCGCCGGCGTCCACGACGCCGTTGCGTGCGAGCACGTCCAGCTGGCCCGTGGTACGGCCGAGCGCTCCCCGGGCGGCCACCGCCGCCTTCCTGGCGACCTCGGCCAGCTCGTCGGAGGCGTCCTCCACGGCACCCGCCACCGCGCTGAGCACGCTGAGGATGGTGCCCTCGACCGGCCTCGCCACGGCCTTGCGCGCCATCTCGGCCGCCCTGACCAGCCCTTCCCGCAGGTCACGGCCGCCGCCCTTGGCGTGCTTGAGCACCTCGGCCATGCCTCTCAGCGCCTGGCTGACGATGACGCCGGAGTTGCCCCTGGCTCCGAGCAGGGCCCCCTGGGCCAGCGTGCGCCACGTGCTCTCGGCGTCGGCGTCCTGCGGCAGCCCGTCCAGCGCCTCGGCGGCCGAGAGCATGGTCAGGTGGAGGTTCGTCCCGGTGTCGCCGTCGGGCACGGGGAAGACGTTGAGCGCGTCGATCTCCGCGCGTGCGCGCCCGAGGACGTCGGCGCACAGCCGGGACCAGCGGCGCACCGCCTGGGGATCGAGGATCTGGAGCGACTCGTGGACGCGCTCACCGGCATCGGGGGGCTCCGTGGGCATGCGGCTCCTTCCTGTACACGGCGGCGAACACGATGAGCACGGGTTCCCGTCGGGTTCGCACACTCGCGAACACGGGGTCTCCGGGGATGCGCTACGGTTGGTGCTACGAGATTATCTTCCGTTCGCCGGTTCCCCCATTTGGCGTGCACCGGGCAACATCGGATAGCCTCGTGTGGCCAGCCGGTTGTCCCGGCATGCCCGACCACCGCTTCTACCTCGGTTTCGGGCCTATTGACTGATCTAAGGAGCGATGACCGTGGCTTCCGTCTGCGACGTTTGCGGCAAGGGGCCGACTTTCGGCAACAACATCTCGCACTCGCACCGCCGCACCCGCCGCCGCTGGAACCCGAACATCCAGCGTGTGCGCGCCATGGTGGGCAGCACGCCGAAGCGGCTGAACGTGTGCACCTCCTGCATCAAGGCGGGTAAGGTCACCCGCTGACCTGAGCTTCCAGAAAGCCCGCCGCCCATCAAGGACGGCGGGCTTTCTGCGTTCCCGGCGTGATCCCAGAGCGCCCGCCTCCGCCTCACACGAGCCATCCGAGACCGTGACGCGGGGCCTGCCGGGCTTTCGTGGCCGGTGTTGATCTCAAGGCGTGGCGCGGGGCCTGCTGGGTAACTTGTTCTCGTGCTGAATCCGCCCGTACAACTGAGCGTGAACGCCTCCACCGGCCAGAAGGTCACGGTCTCGGTCATCGCGCTTCTCTTCCTGGCCGTGCTCGGTGGCATCGCCGGTGTGGCCACCCTCGTAATCGGGGGCCCCGCGCCCGATTTCCCGGACAGCGGGTCCATGGATACGCCGTTCGACGGGTTCCCCGGTGCCGGGGTCAAGCTGCTCTTCGCGGTGATCGCCGTGCTGATGGTGGGGTTCGTCGGCACCATGGTGCTCGGTACGTACCGGCGGCGCGCGATACTCAGCGGCACCGTGCTGGAGGTTCGCGGCCTGCTCGGCACCCGGCGGGCCGACCTCGCGACGGCGCGCGTCTGGATCGACTCTGAGCCGGAGTACGTCAGGAATCCCCATGGCGAGGGCACGATCCCCACGGGGCGCCGCGTGCCGCACCTGGTGGCCGAGGACCCCGGCGACGGGCGGAGGATCCGGCTCCGCCTCCACAGCATGGCCCGCACCCTGCTGCCGCCACACGAGCTGAACGCCCTGGCCAACGCCGTCGAGTCGGGCACCCGCGCCGGGTCGGACGTGGACGCCTCCCAGGCCGCCGACACCGCCACCCTGCTCCGCCGCCTCGCCGACGACCCGATCGCCCGCCTCCTCTGACCGGCCACGGCCGTGAGGGCGTACGGGGTCAGCGAAGGCGCCAGGCGTGGTCTACCGGGCCGATGCCGGCGCCGAGGGGGAAACCGTGGGCGATGGCGCCCGTGACGTACTCCTTGGCCCTCTCGACCGCGCCGGGGACCTCCTCGCCCAGCGCGAGGTACGACGCGATGGCCGAGGCCAGCGTGCACCCCGTGCCGTGGGTGTGCCGGTTGTCGTGCCGCTCGGCGGAGAAGCGGTACTCGCTGACGCCGTCGGTGAGGAGGTCGACCGGCGGTCCCGGGAGATGGCCTCCCTTGATCAGCACCCAGGTGGAGCCGAGCTCCAGCATCGCCTCGGCCGCCGGGCGCAGCCCGTCCTCGTCCTCGACCTTCACCGAGGTGAGCTGCTCGACCTCCCAGAGGTTGGGGGTCACCACGGTCGCGACGGGCAGCAGGCGGGACGCGAGCGTGTGCACGGCCTCGGGCGCCAGCAGTGAGTCGCCGTGCTTGGAGACCCCCACCGGGTCGACCACCACAGGCACGTCCACACCGGCCAGCACCTCGGCGACCACCTCGACCAGCTCAGGGGACGCCAGCATGCCGGTCTTGACGGCCTGGGCGCCGATGTCGCCGAGCACCGAGTCGAGCTGGGCGCGCACCGCCTCGGCGGGAAGCTCCCAGTAGCCCTGGACGCCGAGGGAGTTCTGCGCGGTGACGGCCGCGATCACGCTCATGCCGTGGACGCCGAGCGCCAGCATCGTCTTCAGATCGGCCTGGATGCCCGCGCCTCCGCCGGAGTCGGAGCCTGCGATCGTCAGCACACGGGGAGGAGTCACCCACCCATCAAACCAGGACGGCGCGGCCCCCACCGCCACCGCCCATCCGCCCGTCCGGGTGGGTCACCGGCCGGGTTCCACCTGGGGTGGGCCGGCTGCCCGGAGGCGGCAGGTGCCGCCGTTGAGCTCGCAGCCGTCGGGTGGCGTGGAGTCGCCCTCCGCGACGAACGAGATCACGGCCACCTCGTTCCTGCCGAGCGCTTCGGCGGAGCTGAGGACCAGCGTGTCGCCCTCCTGCGTCCACTCGGCGCCGTCGGCTCCGGTGACGACGCCACCGACCGGCACTCGCAGGCTCCAGCCGTCCAGCGTGGCTCCTGTGTTGGTCACCGTGAGCCGGCCGCTGTAGCCGGTGTCGGTCACCTCTGACACGCCGAAGTCGACCGCCACCCTGCCCGGCGAGATCAGCGGGTCGCCCTCGTCCGCCAGTGGCGTCGCGTCCGGGGAGGCGGGGTCGGTCTCCTCGATCGACGGGACGGGCTCGGGAGTCTCCCGAACGGTCCGGCTGGGCCTCGGGGTGGGGGTGCGCGTACGGTCCGGCGTGGGGCGCGTGGAGGCGACCGGTGTCCGCCGGTCCGGGGTACCGCTGGCGCCGGCCGACGGCTTGGCCGACCTGGACGCGCTGGGGGACTCGGATTCGGTGCCGGACGGGTCCTGCGTGGTTCCGGAGTCCGTGGGTGCGGGCGACGTGCTCGCCGGGGGCTTGCCTGGGGCGATGGCGGCGCAGGCCTGGCCAGAAGGGCAGTCCGGGGCACGCCTGAGTTCGAGCTGCGACGAGGAGAGCTTGACGCCGATGACGACGGTGCCGATGGCGGTTACGACCGCCACCGCCGAGAGCGCCATGAGTCGGCGCCCCCGCCAGAACCGTGTCCGCTTCTTGGTCCGCGCCCTGCTCCCCCGCTTCTCCGGGCCGGGGGCGAGCAGGGTGTCCGCACGCTCGGGCCGTATCCGCGGCGGCTCCGCGTCCGGGAACGCGTCTTCTCCCTGCGGCCCGGCCTCCGGCTCCGCGACCGCCCCGGCGGCGGCCTGCTGGACACCCTGTGAACCGGTGTCCCAGCCTGTGTCCCAGCCCGCGAGGTGCTCTGTGGGGGCGGGAGCGGCGGTCCAGCCGTCAGCACGTACGGGGTCCGGTGAGCCGGGGTTCCAGGCGTCGTCAGGGCGTACCGGCTCAGGCGGAGTGGAGGGGGTGTGGGGTGGGGTGGGTGGGTCGAGCCAGGCTGGTCCGCTCGCGTCGGCCAGCCACTCCTGGGTGCCACGCTCGTCGTCCTGCCATCCCGGACCCCCTTGCCGGCCCGCCCACTCGGGGTCGGATTCCCGGCCTCGGGATGACTTGTGGCGTCGTCCCCGTCCCATGAAGCGCCTTCCTTGTAGAAACCACGGCGCCACACTTCATAACACCTTCAACACTTCTTTGTCACAATTTTCACCTTATTAACGGAAGTGATCCCAGCCACCCTGAGTCTCAACATGGCCTCTGACCTGCACACCTTCCCCCTCGGCGACCCGGCCGATGACCCGCCACTCCGGCGGCAGCCGTACCTCCGCAGGGAAGGCCGCCACCAGCGCGTGATCGTCGCCTCCCGTCAGCACCCACCGCAGCGGGTCCTCCCCCAGCTCACCCGCGGCGGCGGCCAGCTGTTCCGGTACCGGCAGATCCTGGGGCTCCAGCTCGACGCGCACGCCGCTCGCCTTGGCGATGTGCCCCACGTCCTGGAGCAGCCCGTCGCTGACGTCGACCATGGCCGTGGCGCCGAGTACGGCGGCCCCGGGCCCGCAGCCGTACGGCGGCTGGGGACGTCGATGGGCGTCCACCAGTTCGGGGTAGGAGAGCTCCTCACGGCCGGAAAGGAGCAGCGCGAGCCCGGCCGCCGCGTGGCCGAGCCGGCCCGCCACCGCGACCACCTGGCCAGGACGGGCCCCCGACCGCGTGACGGGGGCACGCCCGCCAAGATCACCCAGTGCGGTCACCCCCAGCACGACCTGCTCGGATCTGGCGATGTCGCCCCCCGCAACGCTTGCGTTGACAAGTGCGCATTCGTCCCCGAACCCGTCGGTCAGCCCGTCGAGCCACGCCGTCGGAAGGTCCTCAGGCAGCCCCAGGCCGACGAAAATGGCCGTAGGATCGGCACCCATCGCCACCACGTCAGAGAGGTTCTGCGCTGCCGCTTTTCGCCCGATGTCGTACGGACTGGACCAATCACGACGGAAGTGTCTACCCTCAAGTAGGAGATCCGTCGTCACCACGACTCGTCCATCGGGAGCCCGAAGGACCGCGGCGTCGTCGCCGGGGCCGAGCAATACCGCCGGAAATTGTGGCAAGCGTCCGACAATACGTGCAATGATCCCGAATTCACCAAGATCTGCGACTCTGATAGCACACCTCCAGGTGTGTTGCATGTACGGTGGCGATTCGGCACTGATCTAGCTACGGACTGATACAAAGCTTCGCCCCCGCGGGAGGACGTGATGGTGCAGGCCTACATCCTTATCCAGACAGAAGTTGGCAAGGCCGCCGAGGTCGCAGGTGCGATCGCGGTCATCCAGGGTGTAACCCAGGCGGAGGACGTCACCGGCCCGTACGACGTGATCGTTCGTGCGGAGGCGAGCAACGTCGACGATCTCGGCAAGCTCGTCGTCGCGCAGATTCAGGCCGTTGAGGGAATCACGCGTACCCTTACCTGTCCGATAGTCCATATCTGAGCGTCGACAACTTTCGGGGGGAGCCGTGGTCCGGGTCGTCTTGGCCGCGGCGGCCTTGGCGCTGCTGGCGGGATGCGGCGGGGCCGTCAGGGTCGATCCCCCCACGCCGCAGGGCGCCACGGCGACCGCCTGCTCCAAGCTGAACGATCGGCTGCCCCACACTCTCGACGGCGCGGAGCGCGTCCCGTCCGAACCCCGCTCGCCGTACGTCGCGGTGTGGGGCGGGGCCGAGATCGCGCTCCGCTGCGGCGTGCGACGGCCCGTCGCCATGGATCCCCTCCAGCAGGTTCCGGAGATCAACGGGGTCGCGTGGTTCGCCGACCCGGTGAGGCCCGCCCTGTTCACGGCGATCACCCGCGACGGCTACATCGAGGTGACGATCTCCCGTAGGCACGAGACCGCCGGGGTGCTCGTCGACCTCGCCGAGCCGATCAAAGCGGCCTTCCCCGTCGAATCTACGCAAGCGCCTGCAAGCCCCGCGTCCTGAACCCACGCAAACCCCCGCAAACCCCCGCAAGTCCCCGCAGCCCTATGCCCTGAACCCGCAAGCCCCTACACCCTGAACCCGCGAATCCCGCGTCGTGGACGCGCGACACGAACGCCACGCGCCCACGAGGGCGACTCAGTGGGCGCGACTCACCGCAGGCCCACGGGACGGTTCAGCGCCAGCTGGATCAGGCGGTCGACCAGCTCCGCGTACGACACGCCAGAGGCGGCCCACAGCTGCGGCGCCACGGACATCGCCGTGAAGCCCGGCATCGTGTTGATCTCGTTCAGTATCAGGCCGCCCGCCGGGGTGTAGAAGAAGTCGACGCGGGACAGCCCCTCGCATCCGAGCACCTCGAACGCCCGTACGGCCATCTGCCGCAGCTCCTCTCTCACCGCCTCGGGCAGATCGGCGGGCACCGCGAGCGACATGTCGGAGCCGATGTACTTGGCCGAGAAGTCGAAGAACTCGTGGTTCTCGTTGACCAGCACCTCGCCGGGGTGGCTGGCGGCCGGCGGCTCGTCTCCGAGGGACTCGAGCACCGCGCACTCGATCTCGCGACCCTCGATGGCCGCCTCGACGAGGACCTTCGGGTCGTGCTCGCGGGCGAGCTCGATCGCGCGCTCCAGCTCCTCGAAGTCCCCGGCGCGGGAGATGCCCTGGCTGGACCCCGCGCGGGACGGCTTGACGAACACGGGCCAGCCGAGCACCTCGACGTCCTTCATGACGCGCTCGCGGTCGAGGCGCCAGTCACGGTCGCGCACCACGACGTACGGTCCGACGGGGAGCCCCGCGGCGGCCAGCAGCGCCTTCATGTACGCCTTGTCCATGCCGACCGCGCTCGCGAGCACGCCCGAGCCGACGTAGCGCACCCCGGCCATCTCCAGCAGGCCCTGGATGGTGCCGTCCTCGCCGTACGGGCCGTGCAGCATGGGGAACACGACGTCGACCTGGCCGAGCGACCCGGGGATGCGCCCGGCGTCGAGCGCCACGATGGACCCGCTGTCGGACGGCAGCGCGAGCGAGGTGCCGCTCGCGTCCACGGCGGGAAGCTCGCCGCCCTCGATCTCGAACCTCTGGTCGTCCGAGGCCAGCACCCAGCGCCCGTCCGGCGCGATGCCGATCGGGACGACGTCGTATTTGGACCGGTCGATGGCCGAGAGGACGCTGCCCGCGCCCATCAGGGACACCGCGTGCTCGGAGTTGCGCCCGCCGAAGACGACCGCCACCCGAACACGAGGCCGGGATTCATGCTGATGGCTCATGATGCACGAATCTACCTTGCGCCCCTGTCGTCCCTGCTTGTCAGGTACGGGTGGCGGTGTTCGAACGCAGCGCGTCGAGTGCCTCCGTGACGTCGGCGATGAGGTCCTCGGAGTCCTCAAGGCCGATGGAGAAGCGCACGGCGCCCGCGTCGATGCCGGAGGCGGTCAGGGCCGCCTCGTCGAGCTGCCGGTGTGTCGTGGAGGCCACGTGGGCGACCTTGGTGTGCGTGCCGCCGATCGAGGTGGCGATGCGCGCGAGCCGTACGGCGTCCGCCAGCATGACCCCCGCCTCGTAGCCGCCGTGCGGGGTGACGGTGACGCACGCGCCGTACCTGGTGCCCTCGGGGCCGGAGTCGAAGAGCTGGCGGGCGAGCTGGTGACCCGGGTGGTCGGCCAGGCCGGGGTAGTCGACGCGGCGCACGGCGGGATGCTTGGCCACGGCGGCGGCGAAGACCATCGCGGTCGCGCACATGCGGCGCACCCGCAGGGGCAGCGTCTCGAGGCCCCGGCGCAGCAGGAACGCCTCGTCCGGCGAGAGGGTGCCCCCGGTGTCGATGCGGACCTCCCGGATCTGGGAGATCAGATCGGGACGGCCCACCACGGCACCGCCCGTGCAGTCGTCGTGCCCGCCGATGTACTTGGTGGCGGAGTGGATGACCAGGTCGGCGCCGTGCTCCAGAGGACGGCACACCACGGGGGTGGCGAAGGTCGAGTCGACCACCAGCAGCGCGCCCGCGTCGCGCGCGATGCGGTAGAGCCCCCGGATGTCGGCGACCGTCATCGTGGGATTGCTCAGCGTCTCCGCATAGACGATCTTGGTCGAGGAGCGCACGGTGGCGTGGACGCGGCGCAGGTCGGAGTAGTCCACGAAGTCCACCGACACGCCGAAGCGCGCCAGCACGTTCGACAGCAGCGAGTACGTGCCGCCGTACACCGGGGCGGGCGCGACGACGTGGGAGCCGGCGCGCAGGAAGGTCATGAGCACGGCGCTCACGGCCGCCATGCCCGACGAGAACGCCTGGCCCGCGACGTCCTCGGGGGCGGCGGCGCCCTCCAGCGAGGCGATGCCGGAGGCGAACGCCGCCACGGTGGGGTTGTCGATGCGGCTGTAGGCGAAGCCGGGGACGCGGTCGCCGACCACGTCGGCGTACTCGGCCGAGCTGTCGAAGCTCCAGGCCGCGCTGCGCCACACGGGCAGCCCGATGGGTAGCTGGCGGGGGACGGGAGCGGGCGGCAGGTGGACGGCCCGGGAGTTCTCGCCGAGTCTCCTGCGCATACGTCGAGAGAATGTCACACGCCGTACCGTTCGGGCTTGGGAGTTCGCGACATGAGCAGCGTCGCGGCCTCGCTCGGGGTCATTCCGTCGTGGACGACGCCCACCACCACCTCGGTGATCGGCATCTCCACGTCGTGCTTCCTTGCCAGGTCGAGAACCGACTCGCAGGACTTGACCCCCTCGGCGGTCTGCCTGGTGGCGGCGATGGTCTCGGCCAGGGTCATGCCCCGGCCGAGATTCTCCCCGAAAGTGCGGTTCCTCGACAACGGGGACGTACAGGTCGCCACGAGGTCGCCCATGCCCGCAAGGCCGGCGAAGGTGTGCGGGTCGGCCCCGAGCACCGCGCCCAGTCGTGAGATCTCGGCCAGGCCGCGCGTCATGAGGGTGGCCCTGACGTTGTCACCGAGCCCCATGCCCGCCGCCACCCCCACGGCGAGGGCGATGACGTTCTTCACGGCGCCGCCGAGCTCGACCCCCACCACGTCGGCGTTGGTGTAGGCGCGGAACCACGGCAGGTGGCAGGCCTCCTGCAGGCGACCGGTGACCTTGTCGTCCACGCTGGCGACCACCGTCGCGGCCGGCTCGCGCCGGATCAGCTCGCCGACGAGGTTCGGCCCCGACACGACGGCCACCCGCTCGGCCGGGACTCCCGCGACGTCGCAGATGACCTCGCTCATGCGCTTGGAGGTGCGCAGCTCGATGCCCTTCATCAGGCTGACGAGCACGGCGTGGTCGGGGATGTGCGGGGTCCAGGTGGCGAGGTTGCCCCGCAGGGTCTGGGACGGCACGGCCAGGACGACGAAGTCGGCGCCCTCCATCGCCTCGGCGGGGTCGGTGGTGGCGCGAAGCGACGAGGGGAGCCGCACCCCGGGCAGGTACTCGGGGTTCTCGTGCCTCCGGTCGACGGCCTCCACCACCTCGGCGCGCCGCCCCCAAATCGTCGTCGAGGTGCCCGCCTCCGCCAAGATCATCGCGAAGGTGGTGCCCCACGAACCGGTTCCGAAAACGACTGCCTTGGTCATCTGTTCACCGTACGCTCACCGCACCGTGCCGGGCCGGCGCTCACCACCGGACGGACCGCGGTCACCCGGCGCGGCTCTCGGCCTGGTCGAAGGGTGCGTCGGGGGCCTTCTCGCCGCGTAGCTCGGAGAGCTGGGCGGTGATGGCGGCCATGATGTCGGCGGTCGCCTCCTTCAGCACCTTGCCGCGCATCGGAAGGCCCTCGTACTTCGAGAGGTCGACCGGCGGCCCGGCGAGCACGCGGAAGGTCTTGCGGGGGAACAGCCTGGGCTTCTTCTGGCCGTACGGAAGGATCTCCTGCGCGCCCCAGTGGGCGATGGGGATCACCGGGACGCCGGTGGCCAGCGCGAGCCGGGCCACGCCCGTCTTGGCGGACATCGGCCAGAACTCGGGGTCGCGCGTGATCGTGCCCTCGGGGTAGAAGATCACGCACGAGCCGTCCCGCAGCGCCTGCTCGGCGTCCTTCAGTGAGCGCGCGGCGTCGGTGCTTCCGCGCTGCACCGGGATCTGCCTGCACTTCCTGATGATCGTGCCGATCACGGGGATGTCGAACACCCCGGACTTGGCCAGGTAGACGGGCCAGCGGCCGTTGTCGTAGGCGTAGTGCGCGAACAGCAGCGGATCGCTCCACGACAGATGGTTCGCCGCGATGATCACGCCGCCGGTGCGCGGCAGGTGGGCGCGGCCCCGCCAGTCGCGCTTGGTGAAGAGATACAGCAGCGGTTTGACGATCGCCACGACTAGGGCTTCCCAGGGGATGGGCGGACGTCCGGGGCGGCTCATTGACTCCTCCAGTCATGCCTGTGCGCCATCAGTCTCCCGGTTGGCTCCACGAGATGTCGAGGCGGGATGCTAAGGCTATGCGTGGTACGGAATGTAGCGACCTTGGCCGGCACTCCGGCTGGACCATTGTGGTGCCGGTGAAGACCCTGCTCGCCGCAAAGACCCGCCTGGCCGCCGCGGCCGGGCCCTACCGCGCCGCGCTCGCCGTGGCGATCGCGTGTGACACGGTCTCGGCGGCGCTGGCCTGCGAGGACGTGGCCCGGGTCATCGTGGTGACGGGTGATCCCGTGCCCGCCGAGGCCCTGTCCGCGCTGGGCGCGCACGTGGTGCCCGATCCGAACGCCGGGCTCAACGCCGCGCTACGGTTCGGCGGCGCCGAGGCGGTGCGGCTGGCGCCGGGAAGCCCGATCGGCGCGCTCCAGGCCGACCTGCCCGCCCTTCGACCGGAGGAGCTGGGCGTCGCGCTGGCCTTGGCCGCCGACTTCGACCAGTCGTTCGTGCCGGACGCGGCCGAGATCGGCACGACGTTCTACGGGGTACGGCCCGGAGTGGCGTTCGCCCCGAGGTTCGGGGGCGAGTCGCGGGCCAGGCATCTCGGCGCCGGCGCGAAGGAGCTGGCGCCGGACGGCATCCCCTCGGTGCGCCGCGACGTCGACACGCCGTCGGACCTTGAGGAGGCGCTGGCCCTCGGCGTCGGCCCGCACACCGCGGCCGTGGTGAAGACACTGAAGGAGTCCTCCGCACGGAGGACTCCTTCATGATCGGTACGTAGCCGGTACGGGGTCGGTGGCCGGCCGTTCGTATGGGTCAGTGGCCGGCCGCCTCGCCCTCACGCGCGTGCTTCGGCAGCAGGAAGGCGACGAGGAACGTCAGCAGCAGCATGCCGTCCACGACCCACAGGATGGTCTTCATCGCGTCGCTGAAGCCCTCCTTGCCCGCCTCGGCGCCGGCCGTCATCACGGCCTTCTGGATGGCGCCACCGGTCTCGGGGGACGTCGCCGCGGCCCTGGCGTCGGCCTCGAGCCGCGTGCACGACTCGGGCACCTCGGCCTGGTCCTTGGCGACGGCGCGATCGTGCCCGCAGGCCCGCAGCCCGGTGACGATCCGCTCCTGAGCGGGGCCGGTGACCTGCACGGCGGCCAGGTCCGAGCGGAGCTTCGGCGTGACGCCGTCCGCGGCGGTGGCGACGCTGCTGCCGAGAAGCCCGAAGAAGACCGTGCCGAGGAGCGCCACGCCGAACGCGCTGCCGAGCTGCTGGATCGCCGTCAGCGAGCCGGAGGCCGAGCCGGTCTCGTGGGGCTCGACCCCGGCGAGCACGATGTCGAAGAACGGCGCCATCAGCATGCCCATGCCGATGCCCGTCACGAGCAGCGCGGGGGCGAGCTGCCACGGGGTCACGCCGATGCCCGCGACGTTGAGCGTGACGAGGATGGCCAGCACGCCCAGGGCCATCAGCAGCGTGCCGCCGTGCAGGAGCTTGCGGCCGTACTTCTGGAGGGGCTGGGCGAGGCCGAAGCCGACGACCATGCCGAGCGACCACGGCACCATCGACAGGCCGGCCTTCAGGGTGGAGTACCCGAGGCCGAGCTGGGTGTAGAGGTTGAAGACGAGCGAGAAGCCGATCATCCCCGAGAAGAACACCAGGCCCGTGACCAGGCCGCCGGTGAAGGCGCGCTTGCGGAACAGGCTGGGGACGATGAGGGGGTCGCCACCGGCCCTGCTCTTGCGCGACTCGAACCAGCCGAAGAGCGCGAAGACCACGACGGACGCGCCGATCATCAGGAACGACCACAGGGGCCAGTCGTGCTCCCGGCCCTGGACCAGCGGGAAGACCAGCAGCAGGCCCGCCAGCGAGGCGAGGACCACGCCCGCGAAGTCGAGCTTCAGCGGATGCGGCGACCGCGACTCGGGCAGGAACCGCAGCCCGCCGATCACCGCGGCGACGCCGAGCGGCAGGTTGATCAGGAAGATCATGCGCCAGCCGGTGCCGAAGAAGTCGGCGTCGATCAGCCAGCCGGCCAGGATGGGGCCGCCCACCGAGGACAGGCCCATGACCGGCCCGAACATGCCGAACGCCGCCTGCATCTCCTTGGGCGGGAACATCTCCTTGATCATGCCGAGGCCCTGCGGGAGCATGACCGCGCCGAACAGCCCCTGGACGACCCGGGCGGCGATCAGCAGCTCCGGCCCCTGGGCGATGGCGCACAGCAGCGACCCCACGGTGAAGCCCACGGCGCCGATGATGAACATCCTCTTGCGGCCGAAGATGTCGCCGAGCCTGCCCCCGGTGATCAGGCCGACTGCCATCGCCAGGGTGTAGGCGGCGCCGAGCCACTGGATGGTCGCGGCGCTCCCGCCCAGCTCGGCCCGGATGGTGGGCGAGGCGATGTTGGTGACCATGGCGTCGAGCAGGTCCATCACCTCGGCGGCGAGGATGACGAAGAGGGCCGCCCAGCGCCACCGGTACGGCGCCGTCTCGGGCGGTGATCCCTTCAGGGGGGTGTCTGTCGTTGTCATGCGGGCTCCTCAGGACCGAGCGTCGTCCACGCTCGTAAGAACAGTGTTCAGTTGATTCGAGCAGTGTTCTATCATCGAACAACGTTCATCAGCAAAGTGCGGTGTTCTCAAGATATGTCGCATCTGCCGGACAGACAAGATATATCGCGAAATTGAGTGGCGTTCTAGTCGGGCGAGCACTGTTCACCCGGGCAACTAGACTCGATCACCACGGACTTCAAGGGGCGGTGACGCATGAGCGGGCCAGGGCACGACGACCAGAACATGCCCGCCGCCCCCTGGGAGCGGGCCCGCAGGCGGCCGGCCGCGGTTCGCGTGCCGCTGACGCGCGAGCGCATCATCGACGCGGCCTTCGCCGTGCTCGACCGCGAGGGCTACGACCGCATGAGCATGCGCCAGGTGGCGGCCGAGCTGGGCGTGGCCGTCTCGGCGCTGTACGCCCACGTGGCGAGCAAGGACGAGCTCCTGGAGCACATGTACACCCGGCTGTTCGAGGGCTACGAGCTGCCCGATCCGGACCCGGAGCACTGGCAGGAGCAGATCAAGGACTACGCGCGGCACGGCCGGGCGCGGCTACTCCAGCACCGTGACATGGCCCGCATCTCCATGGCCCACGTGCCTTTCACCCCCGAGCTGCTCCCCCACGTCGAATACCTGATGGCGATCCTGCGCGGCGCCGGGCTGCCCGACGAGGTGGCGGCGACGGCGGGCGACATGATGTCCACGTACATGGACGGGTTCGCCTTCGAGGAGAGCATGTGGGAGGAGCGCCGCCGCACCACCAACATGGACACGTGGGACGAGATGCAGGTCACGCTCAAGGAGTACTTCGAGGCGCTCCCCGCCGATCGGTTCCCGAACCTGGTCGAGCTGTCCCGCATGATGTTCCACGAGAACAACGACTCCAGGTTCGAGCTCGGCCTGGAGATCATCCTGCGGGGCCTGGCCTCCTACATCCAGCCGCGCGATCAGAGCTGAGCGCCGGTCTCCGGTGGAGCGATTTCCCGCGCGGTAAGCTGACCGGCGTGCAGGCAACGGTGCGCGTCTTCGACCTCGACACCCGTGCGGGTTCCGTCTTCCTCGACGACGGGACCGAGCTGCCGTTCGGCGCCGCCGCCTTCGACGCGGGCCCTCTGCGGCTGCTGCGCGTCGGCCAGCGGGTGAACATCCGCGTCGAGGACGACGCCATCACCGCGATCACCCTCTCGACCTTTCCCCTGCCGGAGTGACAGGGCCCTGACACGGCGACGCCCGGAACCCCTGGTGGGGTTTCCGGGCGCGCAGTTGAGCCGGTAAGGCGTCACTTCTTCTTGGCGGCCTTCTTTCCAGCCGCGTTGACCTGGTCCTTGAAGTCGGCCCCGGCACGGAACTTGGGTCCCCAGCTCTCGGAGACCTTGATGGGCTCCCCCGTCGAAGGGTTCCTTGCCTGGCGGGCCGGCTTGTGCGCCATCTCGAACGCGCCGAAGCCCGTGATCGAAACCTTCTCCCCGTTCGAGACAGCGTGCTGGATGGCCTCGATTATCGCGTTCACGGCCTCAGTGGCCGTCTTCCTGTCGCCGACCCGATCTGCGATCGCGTCCACGAGTTCTCGCTTGTTCATCTAGGTTGCTCCCCCTGTTACCGCTGTCTGAGGATGAGCGCTGCGGCGGGCAGTGCCCGTACCCCGCCTCACCCGGTGTTGCCAAGTGCGGGGTTTCGGCACGCACCCACCAGTCAACGGTCAGAAACCCCTTACCCGCTTGAAATTAGGGGACACGCGTCCAGGACTCAATCACATTCCGCAATGTTTCGCCTACGCGGCGTGTCGGAGCCCTCTTCCAGATCGGCGAGAAAGGCGTCCAGGCGGGCGCCGGCGTGGTCGACGTCCCGCTTTGCGAGGTCACAAATGGCGACGAATCGCCTCGCGAACCGCTCTTTCTCCTCAGGGGGAAGCCTCGCGGCGGTCACGCGGCGGTAAGCGTCGCGCAACCGCCGCGCCAGCTCGTACTCAGGGCTCGCGGGATCGGTCAAACGGTCGTCGGCAGCCATGGCTGCCGACCATTCTCGTACGCCGCGACGTCGTCCGCGTGACGCAGCGTCAGCCCGATGTCGTCGAGGCCCTCCAGCAGCCGCCAGCGGGTGTAGTCGTCGATCTCGAAGCCGGCCGACTCGCCGCCCCAGCGCACCTGGCGCTCGACCAGGTCGACGGTCACCTCGGTGGCGGGGTCGGCCTCGATCGCGGCCTGCAGCGCCTCGACGGTCTCGGCGGGCAGGACGATCGGGAGCAGGCCCATCTTGGTGGAGTTGTTGCGGAAGATGTCGCCGAACCTGGCGGCGATCACAGCGCGGAAGCCGTACTGCTGGAGCGCCCAGACGGCGTGCTCGCGCGAGGAGCCGGTGCCGAAGTCGGGCCCGGACACGAGGATCGAGGCGCCCTCGTAGACGGGGTTGTTCAGCACGAAGCCGGGGTCCTCGCGCCAGGCGGCGAACAGGCCCTTCTCGAACCCGGTGCGGCTGACCTGCTTGAGCCACACCGCGGGGATGATCTGGTCGGTGTCCACGTTGCTGCGGCGCAGGGGCACGGCCCGGCCGGTGTGGGTGGTGAAGGCGTCCATGGTTCCAAGCTCCTTACAGGTCGGCGGGCGCGGTGAGACGGCCGGTCACGGCGGAGGCGGCGGCGACCGCCGGCGACACGAGGTGGGTGCGCCCGCCCTTGCCCTGGCGGCCCTCGAAGTTGCGGTTGGAGGTGGACGCGCTGCGCTCGCCGGGGGCGAGGGTGTCGGGGTTCATGCCCAGGCACATCGAGCAGCCCGCCTCGCGCCACTCGGCGCCCGAGGCCTTGAACACCTCGTGAAGGCCCTCGGCCTCCGCGTCGGCCTTGACCTGCATCGAACCCGGGACGATCAGCGTGCGGGCCGTGACCGTGCGGCCGCGCAGCACGTCGGCCACGGCGCGCAGGTCCTCCAGCCGGCCGTTGGTGCACGAGCCGACGAAGACGGTGTCCACCTGGATCTCGCTGAGCGGGGTGCCCGCGCGCAGGCCCATGTAGTCGAGGGCCCGCTGGGCTGCGGCCGGGTCGGAGGTCTCCTCGGGAGCCGGGATGGCGTCGCGGAGCGGCGCTCCCTGGCCGGGGTTGGTGCCCCACGTCACGAACGGCGACAGCGTGGTGGCGTCGATCTCCACCACCGTGTCGAAGGCGGCGTCGTCGTCGGTCCTGAGCGACTTCCAGTACTCGACGGCGGCGTCCCAGGCCTCACCGGAGGGCGCGTGCCTGCGGCCCTTGAGGTATTCGAAGGTGGTCTCGTCGGGGGCGATCATGCCGGCCCGCGCGCCCGCCTCGATGGACATGTTGCAGACCGTCATGCGCCCCTCCATGGAGAGGTCGCGGATGGCCTGGCCTCGGTACTCGACGATGTGGCCCTGGCCGCCGCCGGTGCCGATCTTGGCGATGATGGCGAGGATGAGGTCCTTGGCGGTGACGCCGAACGGCAGCTCGCCCGAGACCTCGATGGCCATCGTCTTCGGCCGGTAGGCCGGGAGGGTCTGGGTGGCCAGCACGTGCTCCACCTCGGAGGTGCCGATGCCGAAGGCGAGGGCTCCGAAGGCGCCGTGGGTGGAGGTGTGGGAGTCGCCGCAGACGACCGTCATGCCCGGCTGCGTGAGGCCGAACTGCGGGCCGATGATGTGCACCACGCCCTGGCCGGCGTCGCCCATCGGATGCAGCCGGACGCCGAACTCGGCGGCGTTCTTGCGCAGGGTCTCGACCTGGGTCTTCGACACGGGGTCGGCGATCGGGCCGAGCACCGTGGGCACGTTGTGGTCCTCGGTGGCGATCGTGAGGTCGGGCCGGCGCAGCTTCCGCCCGGCCATGCGCAGGCCGTCGAACGCCTGCGGGCTGGTCACCTCGTGGATGAGGTGCAGGTCGATGTAGAGCAGGTCGGGCTCACCGTCGGCTCGGCGGACGACGTGCTGCTCCCATACTTTCTCAGCCAGTGTGCGACCCATGTCGTGAACGCCTCCTTGCGTTTCATCCCTGGGAACGTCTCATATCATAAGACGGTAATTTCGGGATATGGACAGCCTACCCATCCCTCCCGCGAATGCCAGTTGCATCTCGGATAGCGAGACGGCAGTATCGGGGTATGGACAACTCTAGCGGAGTCGGCGTACTGGACAAGGCCGTGCTCGTGCTGAACGCTCTTGAAGCCGGCCCCGCGTCCCTGGCACAGCTGGTGCAGGCGACGGGGCTGGCCCGTCCCACCGCCCACCGCCTCGCCGTCGCCCTGGAGCACCACCGCATCGTGTCCCGCGACACCCAGGGCCGCTTCATCCTCGGGCCCCGGCTGTCCGAGCTGTCCACCGCGGCCGGCGAAGACCGCCTGCTCGCCGTGGCCTCCCCCGTGCTGACCCACCTGCGCGACCTGACCGGCGAGAGCGCGCAGCTCTACCGCAGGCAGGGCGACGAGCGCGTGTGCGTGGCCGCCGCCGAGCGCGCGAGCGGCCTGCGCGACACGGTGCCCGTCGGCAGCTCCCTGCCCATGACCGCCGGGTCCGCCGCCCAGATCCTGCTGGCCTGGGAGGAGCCCGACCGCCTGCACCGCGGCCTGCGCGGCGCGAAGTTCACCGCGGCCACCCTGGCCAGCGTACGCAGGCGCAGCTGGGCCCACAGCGTCGGCGAGCGCGAGCAGGGCGTGGCCAGCGTCTCGGCCCCCATCAGGGGCGCGGGCGGCAAGGTCATCGCCGCGGTCTCGGTCTCCGGGCCGATCGAGCGCCTGACCCGTACGCCCGGCCGCATCCACGCCGCTCCCGTGGTCGCCGCCGCCGAGCGCATCACCGAGGCCATGCGCCGGGCGAACTGACGCAACGTCATATTCGGGTAAGCGTTGTGCCAACTGGCGGTGACCCAGCCCGCCAATCGGACATGTGCTGACCGATTGGGCGTCGAAGCCGTGCGAACTGATTAGAGACGGCCGCCGCCAAGCACTAGCCTGGCGGGGTGACAGATCGCATCGAGGCAGCGGCAACGGAGCTGCGTCCCCTCCTTCAAGAGTTCATTCTCTGGGCATCAGACAACGCACCGGACAGTGATCCCGACCTGGTGGGACCCGCCGCTCTCTGGCACCGCCTGATCGCTCGAGACGACGTCCACCTGTGGAAGCGTGACGATCTCCGCCCGGTCCTGGTGGAACGCATGCCCCAGGTCGTCGAGGATCCCGACGCCGCGGCCGACGGCATGATCCCGGCCGTGCGCTCCTACCTCACCTTCCTCTCCTCCACGGGCCGGCTGGCGAAGGGCTCCGACAGCCTCGACGACCTGCTCGACGAGCTCGACGCCGTCGAGGACGACTTCGTCGAGGCGATGGAGGAGGTCCTCGGCGAGCGCGACTGGGACGAGGAGGAGGAAGACCTCGACGAGGAGGAGGTGGAGGGTCTCGGCGACTTCGAGCCCTTCGCCGACGAGCTCGCCGAGCTGCCGACCATCCGCCTGCGCCCCGACGCCGAGCTGGCCGAGGCCGCCCGCGAGGTGCCGCTGATCTCCAAGGCCCGCGACCTGGCAGTCTGGGTCGGCAAGTCGCGCAAGGTCGGCGAGGACACCTTGCTGAGCGACGAGGAGATCCGCCAGGCCCTGGCCGTGGCCGGGCTTCCCGAGCCCGCCGAGGGGCCGCTCGCCCACGAGGTCCCCGCCCTGTGGAACCTCTGGAACCTCGCCGTCGACCTGGAGTTCCTCACCCCCGACGGTGAGGACACCGTCAGCGTCGACGAGGACACCGCCGCCTGGCCGTTCGAGAACGACGAGGACGTCCTCGACGCCTGGATGCTCGGCCTGCACTCGGTCGACTACGGCGACCCCGAGCTCGACGACGACGATCTGACCCTCGCCCTCTCGGGCCTCACCCGCGCGCTGCTGATCAGGCTGCTGGTCGCGGGCGGCGAGCGCCCGGTCGACGACCTGCGCGAGGAGCTCGCGGAGGCCGCGGCCGAGTTCGACGACCTCGGCGCCTCCGCGTGGGCCGAGGCGGGCGACCCGCTCGCCTCCGTGCTCGAATGGCTCACCGGCTTCGGCATGATCACCGTGTCCGGCGACCAGGTACGGCTCACGCCGCTCGGCACCGAGGGCGTGGTCCACCTGCTGGACGACGACGACATCGAGGTGGACGCGCGTCCCGCGATCGACGCGATGACCGCGCTCGACCTGCTGTCGTTCAGCGCCGATCTGCCCGAGGAGGAGGCCGACTCCGAGTTCGCCGCCTGGATGAAGCTGCGACAGCCCGCCACGGCCGCCGAGGAGCTCCTGGAGGCCGCCGCGGAGGACGAGGCGGACGCGCTCATCCGGGTCCAGGCCGCCAGCCTGGTGGGGTCTCTCGGGCCCGTCGCCGTCCCGGCCTGGCAGGAGGCGCTCAACGAGCCGTCTCTGCGGCCGTACGCCGCGACCCACCTCGCCCAGCTCGGCGTCGAGGACGCCCCTGAGCCGAGCCAGAGCGACACGCACTGGCTGATCCTCGACATGTGGACGATCTCGGCGGGCCTGGGCAGGCCCGAGTTCGTCAGCAGCCTGCACGACATCGGCCCTTCGCCGGTGCTGAGCAGCCTGCTCGAAGTGATCTGGAAGGTGCCCCACCCGCACGTCGAGGAGCTGCTGGAGGCCATCAGCGAGGCCCACCCCGACAAGCAGGTGGCCAAGGCGGCCAAGCGAGCCCTGTTCAAGGTCAGGTCCGGAGGGGCCGGCCGCGAGTAGCCCCACCCGGCAGCGGGTGCGTCGCCGTCGGACGGTGGCGCACCCGCGGCCTGGCGGCTTTACGGTGAACGCGAAAAACCCTCGGAAGAAATGCTTCCGAGGGTTCTCGATCTGTAGCCCCGACCGGATTCGAACCGGCGCTACCGCCTTGAGAGGGCGGCGTCCTAGGCCACTAGACGACGGAGCCAGGTGGTGCATGACCTGGGTCATGTTGCGGCAGTGTGGTAGTCCCGACCGGATTCGAACCGGCGTTACCGCCTTGAGAGGGCGGCGTCCTAGGCCACTAGACGACGGGACCTTGCCACTGCCTGCCGGAACCGGATTCTGAACCGACGGAGGCGCCCCTGCGGACGCCTCGGCAACGGGCGTAACTCTACCGCACCCTTCAGAGCACGGCCAAACCGATTCCCCTTCACGTAATCGACGATGGCGTCCAAGCAGGACAGGAGACCCTTGGGCGATCAGCCGAGAGGCCCCCGGCGGTCGCCGTCGAACGTGGCCAGCACCAGGGCCGCAGCGCCACATCATGACGCCCGAGGGATCCACGACCCTGCTCGGCGGCCTCGCGCTCGGAGCGGTGGGGGCCCCGCCAAGATCGGAGCAAGCCGGACGAACTGGCGCTTCGCCGATCGCCGGTTCTCCTGACACCGCACAACCGCTTCGACGTGCGCACGTACGCACGGCCACGACAGCCGGGTGGCGGGAGATCGTCAAGATCTTGCACGTCCTCGCACCGCGATGAGGCCATTGCGATCCTGGAAAGCGAAAGCGCCTATGCCTTACTTCAAGGCATAGGCGCTGCACAGGTAAACCTGCTGGGGTACCAGGACTCGAACCTAGACTAGCTGAACCAGAATCAGCCGGGCTGCCAATTACCCCATACCCCATTGCTCGCGGCCCGCTTAGAGCTGGCGCGCTTGCGACTCCGAAAGAATAGCCCAGCTTGGGGGCCAAGACCAAAACGATTGCCGAAGCGGCGGATCACCCCTGGTGAGCCCTGGATCCGGCCCGGTGGCACCCGATCGCCCGTTAGGAGTGCCGAGGACCGCTCCGGCTGTGTAACGCTGCAAGGAAGAGCCTTTGCCACGTGAGGAGCCCGCGCGTTGACCGAGAACCCCTTCTTCGTCCCGAGTGCCCTGCCCTACGAGCTGCCGCCGTTCGCGGAGATCCGCGAGGAGCACTACGCGCCCGCCTTCGAACGCGGCATGGCCGAGCAGCTCGCGGAGGTCGAGGCCATCGCCGGCAGCGCCGACCCGCCGACCTTCGACAACACCGTGGCGGCGCTCGAACGGTCGGGCCGGCTCCTGTACCGCGTCTCCACGGTGTTCTTCAACCAGGCCTCCTCCGACACCAACCCGGCCGTCCAGGCGATCCAGAAGGACGTCACCCCGAAGCTCGCCCAGCACAGCGACGCGATCCACCTCAACACGCGGCTCTTCGCCCGTATCAAGGCGATCTCCGCCGCCGGACTGGACGCCGAGCAGCGGTGGCTGCTGGAGCGCTACGTCACCGACTTCGTCCGCGCGGGCGCCGAGCTGGGGCCTGCCGACCAGGAGCGGCTCAGGGGCCTCAACGAGGAGCTGTCGACCCTCTCGACCCAGTTCGAGCAGAACCTTCTCGCCGACACCAACGCCTCCGCGATCGTGGTCGAGGACGCCGCCGAGCTCGACGGCCTGTCGGAGGACTCCATCAGGGCCGCCGCCGAGACCGCGAAGTCACGCGGGCTCGAAGGCAAGTACGTCCTCACGCTGGTGCTGCCCACCGGCCAGCCCGTGCTGACCGAGCTGACGAACCGCGACCTGCGCGAGCGCATCCACAAGGCGTCCACGGAGCGGGGCCTCCGGGACAACGCCGAGCTGGTCGTCCGCATGGCGAAGCTCAGGGCCGACCGGGCGGCGCTCCTCGGCTACGCCAGCCACGCCGCGTACGTCGTGGCCGACCAGACCGCGCCCGGCACCGAGGCCGTCACCGAGATGCTGGGCAAGCTCACCCCCGCCGCCGTGGCGAACGCCCACAGGGAGGCCGGCGAGCTGCGCGAGACGGCCGGCTTCGACATCGAGGCCTGGGACTGGTCCTTCTACGCCGAGAAGGTTCGCGAGGCCCGCTACGCCATCGACAGCCGCCAGATGCGCCCGTACTTCGAGCTGGACCGCGTGCTGCGCGACGGGGTGTTCCACGCGGCCCACGAGCTCTACGGGCTGAACTTCAGCGAGCGCTCCGACCTGGTGGGCTACCACCCCGACGTGCGGGTCTTCGAGGTGTCGGACGAGGACGGCTCGCCGCTCGGCCTGTTCCTCGGCGACTTCTACGCCAGGGAGTCCAAGCGCGGCGGCGCGTGGATGAACAGCCTGGTCAAGCAGTCGCGCCTCGACGGCACGCGCCCCGTGGTGGTCAACAACCTCAACATCGTCAAGCCTCCGGCCGGAGAGCCGACGCTGATGACCTTCGACCAGGTCAACACGATGTTCCACGAGTTCGGGCACGCGCTGCACGGGCTGTTCTCGGCCGTCCAGTTCCCGCGCTTCTCGGGTACTGCGGTGCCGCGCGACTTCGTCGAGTACCCCTCGCAGGTCAACGAGATGTGGGCCGTCTGGCCCGAGGTGCTGGCCAACTACGCCCGCCACCACGAGACCGGCGAGCCGATGCCGCAGGACCTGGTCGACCGGATGCTGGAGGCGCAGAAGTTCAACCAGGGCTTCGAGACCGTGGAGTACCTCGCCGCCACCCTGCTCGACTGGGCGTGGCACACCGTCGACGGCGAGCCGGGCGACCCGCTGGAGTTCGAGAGCCGGGCACTGCGCGAGGCCAACGTCGACCTGCCGCTCGTGCCGCCGCGCTACCGCAGCACGTACTTCGCCCACATCTGGGCGGGCGGCTACAGCGCGGGCTACTACTCCTACATCTGGAGCGAGATCCTGGACGCCGACACCGTGGAGTGGTTCAAGGAGAACGGCGGCCTCTCGCGGGAGAACGGCGACACCTTCCGCCGCGAACTGCTCTCCAGGGGCGGCAGCGTGGACGCCATGACGGCCTTCAGGAGCTTCCGTGGCCGCGACCCGCACCTTTCGCCCCTGCTGGAGCGCCGCGGCCTCCTCTGAGGCCACAGGCACGGCTGGCTCACCGCCGCGCCCGGCTCCGGGCGCGGCGGTGAGCCGTGCAGGGTCCCCTTCGAGGCCGGCGATGGCCTGCCTCGGCCGACCGCTCAGGCCGGGGTCCGCGCCCGGAGCGATGGCCCGCCGCTCAGGCAGAGGTCTGTGCCCGGAGCGATGGCCCGCCGCTCAGGCAGGGGTCTGTGCCTGGAGCTTCGCCAGAGCGGTGCGCAGCCGCTCGACGGCCTTCTCGCGGCCCAGCACCTCGATCGACTCGAACAGCGGAAGCCCCACCGTGCGGCCGGTGATCGCGACGCGGACCGGGGCCTGGGCCTTGCCGAGCTTCAGCCCGTGCTCGGCGCCGACCTCCTCCAGGGCGGTCTTCAGCGACTCGGTGTCGAAGGAGACCGTCTCCAGCCGTGCGAGGTAGCCGGCCAGGATGTTCTCCGCGCCGGGCTTCATCGCCTTGTCCCAGCTCGCCTGGTCGAAGACCGGCTCGTCGAGGAAGAGGAAGTCGACGTTGGCCGTGATCTCGGACAGCACCGTGATGCGTGTCTGGGCCAGCGGCGCGACCTTGGCGAAGGTCTCGCGGCCCCAGCTCTGGTCGAGCCAGGGGTCGCAGCGCCTGATGAAGACCTCGACCGGCAGCGCCCTGATGTACTCACCGTTGAACGCCCGCAGCTTCTTCTCGTCGAAGAAGGCCGGGGAGGGGTTCACATCGGCGAGCTTGAACAGCGGCACCATCTCGGACCACGGCATGATCTCGCGGTCGTCCCCGGGGCCCCAGCCGAGCAGCATGAGGTAGTTGACCATCGCCTCGGGGAGGTAGCCCTCGTCGCGGTAGGACTCCAGCGCCACCTTGTCGCGGCGCTTGGAGAGCTTCTGCCGCTTCTCGTTGACGATGACGGGCAGGTGCGCCCACGTCGGCGGGGCGACACCGAGCGCGTCCCAGAGCAGCTGCTGCTTGGGGGTGTTCGACAGGTGCTCCTCGGCGCGGACGACGTGGGTGATCCGCATCTCGATGTCGTCGGCCACGTTGGCGAGGACGAACAGCGGGGATCCGTCGGCCCGGGCGATGACGAAGTCCTCGATGGCCTGGTTCGGGAACTCCACCCGGCCGCGGACCAGGTCGTCGACCACGGTCACACCCTCGTCGGGCGTGCGGAAGCGCACCGCGCCCTCCGGCAGGCCCCGGTCGCGGCAGAACCCGTCGTACCCCTGGTGCTCCGAGCCCGTGCGCGCCTTCACCTCGTCGCGGGTGCAGGTGCAGTGGTACGCCTTGCCGTCCGCGATCAGCTTCGCCGCGGCGGCGCGGTGCTGCTCCTCGTACGCCGACTGGAAGTACGGCCCCTCGAAGTGCGGGGACTCGCCGTGGATGCCGATCCAGGCGAGGGCCGAGATGATGCCCTCGGTCCACTCGGGCCGGTTGCGCGCGGCGTCGGTGTCCTCCACGCGCAGGACGAACCGGCCGCCGGTCTGCTCGGCGAGCGCCCAGTTGAACAGCGCGGAACGGGCCCCGCCGACGTGGAACATGCCGGTCGGGGACGGAGCGAAACGGACCCTGAGGGCGGGCTCGGGCTGGAGGTCAGTCACGGGGAACCACCCGGTTCGTGAGAGTGCCGATGCCTTCGATGCCCACGCTGACCTCGTCGCCGTCATCGAGCGGGCCGACCCCCTCCGGCGTGCCGGTGAGGATCACGTCCCCCGGGATGAGGGTCATGACTTCGGTGATGTAGGCGATCAGCTTCGGGATGTCGTGGATGAGCTGGGATGTGCGCGCGCTCTGCTTGAGCTCGCCGTTGACGGTCGTCGTGATCGCGAGGTCGGAGGGGTCGAGCTGGGTCTGGATCCACGGGCCGAGCGGGCAGAACGTGTCGAACCCCTTGGCCCTGGTCCACTGCCCGTCCTTGCGCTGGAGGTCGCGGGCGGTGACGTCGTTCGCGCAGGTGTATCCGAAGATGACCTCGTGGGCCCGCTCGACCGGCACCTCGCGGCACAGGCGGCCGATGACGACGGCGAGCTCGCCCTCGTAGTCGACCCGCTCGGAGAGCTTGTGGGGGTACACGATCGCCTCGCCGTGGCCGATCACCGACGTGGACGGCTTGCTGAAGATCAGTGGCTCGGCCGGAGGCTCGCCGCCCATCTCGCGGGCGTGCTCGGCGTAGTTCTTGCCGACCGCGATGACCTTGCTGGGCAGCATCGGCGTCACGAGGCGGACTTCCTGGAGCGGGAAACGCTCGCCGGTGAACTGGATCTCGCCGAACGGGTGCCCGGCGACCCTGGAGACGAACTCCTCACCCTGAGCGCCCTCGACCACGCCGAACGCGACACCTTCACCTGTGGAGAACCTTGCGATACGCACCACACAAGGCTAGTGCCGCCCGCAAACCCGCCAGGACACCAGCGTGGCCGGACGTCAGCCCTCGGCGGGTCCCTCCGGCTCAGGAGTCGTCGTCTCCTCGGCGCCCGCCCGGCCTTCGGCGTTCTCCTGGTCTTGGGTGCCCGCCTGGCCTTCGGTGTCCGCCTGGCCGCGGCGCCCGGCGTACCGCTGCCTGAAGCGCTCCACCCGGCCGGCGGTGTCCATCACGCGGCTGCGGCCGGTGTAGAACGGGTGGCTCGCCGAGGAGACGTCCACGTCGACGACGGGGTACACCTTGCCGTCCGACCACTCGATGGTCTTGTCACTCCGGATCGTCGACCGGGTGAGAATGGCGAAGTTCGCGCTCGGGTCACGGAAGACGACCGGGTGGTAATCGGGATGGATGCCCTTCTTCATGGCCATCGCCCTCCGGGATACCTAGACGGTGTTCTCCCAGCTTATGCGCGGCATCGGCGGCGGAAGAGGCGGGAGCCGTACGGGCGGGGGCCGGTGATCGTAGGGTGGCGTTACCGGGCTCGGTACCGTCCAGGACGGCCCGGCGAGGGGTACGAGCACGCCTGACGAGGAGTGGACATGTCCGTGGTGAAGATCAACGCGCTGACCGTCCCGGCCGAGATGCGCGAGGCGCTTGAAAGCCGGTTCGGCAACCGCGCAGGGATGGTGGAGTCGTCCGACGGCTTCGAGTGGTTCGAGCTGCTCAGGCCGGTCGAGGGCACCGACCGCTATCTCGTGTACACGCGCTGGCGCAGCGAGGAGGACTTCCAGCGCTGGCAGGAGAGCCAGGCGTTCCAGGCCGGCCACGCGCGGGCGAGGGCCGAGGCCGAGGCGCAGGGGCAGGGCGAGGGCCACGGGCACGGCCAGGCGGCGGCCCAGGGGCACGGCCACGGGCAGGGCCCGGCCGCGACGGGGTCCGAGCTGTGGTCCTTCGAGGTCGTGCAGAGCGCAGGTCACAAGAAGTAGCGCCTCTCAGCCCTCCCGCACCTGCCCACGGGCGAACGTGACGCGGGCCCGGCGACATGGGTGGACCGGGCGATCATGTGCCGGTGGCGCGGGTGAAGCGGGCGGCCCAGTCGCGGAGGTGGTCGACCAGCTCGGGCGGGTGGATCACCTCGAACTCCGCGCCCACCATGCCCAGCGCCATCGCCGGCCAGTCGAGCGTGTCGGACGTCATGCGCAGCCGGCACCGCCCGTCGTCGATCTCCTCGATCGTCGCCCACTGGCCGACGGCGACGCGCACGGTCGCGGCGGGCGCGTGCACCACCGCCTCGACGGCGAGCGGCGGGACGATGTTGTCGATGCCGGCCCGTACGAACGTCGCGGCATCCTCGGCGGGCAGCTCGCGCGGACGGAACCGCTCGGCGGTGCTGCGCGGGTCGCCGAGCCGGTCGAGCCGGAAGCTGCGCCAGTCGTGGCGGGTCAGGTCGTAGGCGACCAGGTACCACCTGCGGCCGAGCGAGACCAGCCGGTGCGGCTCGACATGGCGGTCGGTCAGCTCTCCCCCGCGCGCCTTGTAGGAGAAGCGCAGCCGTTCCTCGTCCCGGCAGGCCTGCGCGACGGCGGTGAGCACCCCGGCGTCGACGGTCGGCCCCGCGCCCCAGACCGTGGGCACGGTGGCGGCGCGCAGCGCCTCGATGCGCCTGCGCAGGCGGGGCGGCATGACCTGGACGATCTTCGTCAGCGCGCGTACCGAGGACTCCTCGATGCCGGCGACCGCTCCCTGGGCGGCCAGCCGGAGGCCGATGGCCAGCGCGACCGCCTCCTCGTCGTCGACCAGCAGCGGCGGCAGCGCGGCCCCCGCGGCGAGCTGGTAGCCCCCGTCGACGCCGCGATGGGCCTCCACCGGGTAGCCGAGCTCGCGGAGCCGGTCGACGTCGCGGCGCAGGGTGCGGACGGAGACCTCCAGCCTTCCGGCCAGCTCAGTGCCCGGCCAGTAGCGGTGTGTCTGGAGCAGGGAGAGCAGCCGCAGCGTTCGTGAGCTCGTGTTCGCCATATCTTCAGGGTGCTCGTCATTCAGGTCAGAAAGTGGCCGCTATCGACCCTAGCGTGGTCTCATCGTCGTCGTACTCAGGAGACCTGATGACCGCAATACTCGAAGCCCCTCCCGCGGCCGGAGCGGCGTCCCCGTACCGGTGGCGCTGGCTCGCCTTCTCGGCCGTGATGGCCTCGAGCGTGATGGACCTTCTCGACTCGACCGTGATGAACACCGCCGCGCCGGCGATCCGTGCGGACCTTGGCGGCTCGTATGCCACCGTGCAGTGGATGGCCGCGGGTTACACCATGGCGCTGGCGGTCATGCTGCTCATCGGCGGGCGGCTCGGCGACATGTTCGGCCGTAAGCGCATGCTGCTGGTCGGCGTCGGCGGGTTCACCCTCGCCTCGATGATCTGCGCCGTGTCGGTCTCGCCCGAGATGCTGCTCGCCGCACGGGGGCTGCAGGGCGCGTTCGGCGCGGTGATGCTGCCGCAGGGTTTCGGCCTCATCCGCGACCTGTTCCCGCCCGCCGAGATGAAGAAGGCGTGGACCGCCTTCGGGCCGATCATGGGCCTGTCGGCGGTGCTCGGGCCCATCGTCGGCGGCGTGCTGATCGACGCCGACCTGTTCGGCACCGGCTGGCGCATGATCTTCCTGGTCAACGCGCCCATCGGCGGGTTCGTCCTCGTGGTCGCGGCTCGCTTCCTGCCGGCCACGCCTCCCGCGGTCCGCTCCGCGCGCCTCGACACGCTGGGCGTGGTCCTCGCGGCGGCGGGCACGTTCATGCTGATCTTCCCGCTGGTCCAGGGGCGTGAGCTGGGCTGGCCGGTCTGGATCTTCGCCATGCTGGCGTGCTCGATCCCCGTGCTCGTGCTGTTCGGGTGGCACCAGCTCCGCCGCAAGCGCGCGGGGGCGACCCCGCTGGTCGAGCCCAGCGTGTTCGCCAGGCGCTCGTACGTCTCGGGCGTGCTGTTCGCGATCGTGTTCACCGGCGCGATGGGCGGCACCATGCTCACCCTCGGCGTCTTCATGCAGGTCGGCCTGGGTTACACGCCCCTGAGGGCCAGCCTGACCACGATGCCGTGGGCGCTGGGCGCGATGATCGGATCCGGCGTCAGCGGCGCGCTGATGGCCAAGCTCGGCCGCAGGCTGCTGCACCTCGGCCTGGCCGGCATGGGCATCGGGCTGGCCGTCCTCTGCGTGGTGCTCAGGCAGTCGGGCGTGGGCATCGGCAGCACCGACTTCATCGTCCCGCTGCTGATCGGCGGCGTCGGCATGGGCATGATCTTCGTGCCGCTCTTCGACATCATCCTCGGCGACGTCGCCGACCACGAGGTGGGCTCGGCCTCCAGCGCCCTGCAGGCCGTCCAGCAGCTCGGCATGTCGCTGGGCGTCGCCGTGATCGGCACGATCTTCTTCGCGGTCCTCGGCACCCAGGCCCACCACACCGTGCGCGACGCCCTCGACGCCGCCGAGACGACCTCGCTGGTCACCATCGGCCTGATCGCGCTCGCGTTCGCGCTCGGGTTCCGCCTCCCGAGGCAGGCCCGCGCCCACTCCATGTGACCTTCCCTCATACGCCTCCGGTCGCGCGCCTCGCGGCCGGAGGCGTACGGGTACCCCGGAATCTGGGAATTACCTGGGGCTCCGGCAACTGGTTGTTAACGATGTGACCGATGAGCCCCGTGCGACTTGACCTATTTGGTGGGATTCGGCCAGCATGATCCGCCCCCACTATGGCCACGGAAGGAACTGGCGTGCGCCGCCGCACACGAGCTCTCGGTCTTCTCCTCACCCTCCTCCTGACCGGTGGCGGGATCTCCCAGGCGGCACCGGCCGCCGCCCTCGACACGCTGGCGGCCGTGAAGCCCAGCGCGGAGTGTCAGGGCGACTGGCTACCCGCCACGCCGACCTCCGCCCAGGTCATGTCGGGCGAGGTGCAGTTCCTCGACCTGCCGCCCGTCAAGATCGGCAAGACGATCGACTGGCGCTGGAGCCCGTACAAGAACCGCTCCTGGGACATGGTCTTCTCCTCGCTGCGCTGGGTCGGCAGGCTCGTCGCCGACTACGAGACCTCCGGGGAGGAGAGCTACCTCAAGCGTGCCACCGAGCTGGTCAAGAGCTGGGTGGAGAGCAACCCGCGCGGCAGCTCCCGCGCCAGCCAGTACGCCTGGGCCGAGCACCCCATCGCGCTGCGCGCCCCCGTGCTCGTGTGCCTGAGCAGGCACGTCAAGGCGTCATGGCTCACCGGCAGCCTCGCCGACCACGCCAAGATGCTGTCGAACCCGGCCCTGTACGAGAAGGGCCACAACCACGGCATGGACCAGGACATCGCGCTGCTGCGCATCGGCTGCCGTACCGGGCACAAGGAATGGACTGACCTCGCCATCCGGCGCATGACCGGATCGGTGAAGCTGGACATCGACTCGCAGGGCGCGCTCCAGGAGCAGGCTCCGCGCTACGGCATCTACGTCCACGAGCGGCTGAAGGTCGGGATGGAGGCCATCACCGACTGCGGGCGCAAGATTCCGTCCGAGATCGAGAAGCGCTGGGAGTCGCTGGAGGCGTACATCACCCACGCCACCGGGCCGAACGGCTTCATGGTGCCGATCGGCGACGGCGGCGCCGACGTCAAGCCCTCGGGCTACAAGCACTCCAAGAAGACCGTGCAGGTGTTCAAGGCCGGCTACGCCTTCGGCCGTACGGCGTGGGACAAGCCCGAGTCCGCGTACTACTCCATCCGGTTCGGCCCGGCCCTGAAGTTCCACGGGCACGAGGACCACATGGGCGTGACCTACTACGCGCAGGGCCATGACGTGCTGGTGGAGGCCGGTTTCCACTCCTACGAGCAGACCTCCTACCGCTACTGGACGATGTCCCCCGAGGCGCACAACGTGCCGGTCGTGGTGGGCAAGCCGTTCCGGGGGCGTACGGCCACGCCGCTGGTCAACTCCTCGATCAAGGGCGACCGGCAGTCGTACAAACTCACCGACAAGGCCTACGGCGTGAGCCGCACCCGATCGGTGCTGGTCAACCACGGCGACGACCTGATGGCGGTGCTCGACACCGTGCCGTCCGGCGCGCAGGCCCGCAGCTACTGGCACCTCGACCCGGCGCTCACCCCGGTTTCCACCAGCGGCGGCCAGATCGTGGTGAAGGACAAGTCCGGGTGGAAGGCCACACTCGTCCAGCTCGCCATGCCGTCGTGCAAGCCGATCTCCGGCCAGTCGGTCGTGCGCGGCCAGACGAACCCGTACCAGGGGTGGGTGTCGCCGTCCTACATGAAGAAGGTGCCCGCCTCAGTGGTGGTCTCCCCCGCCACGGGCTCCCTGCTCACCGTCGTCGTCCCGGGCACGGACAAGCCTGACATCACCTGCTCCGGCACCCGCGTCAAGGTCGAAACCTCCGACGGCGCCACCTCCTTCCGAGCCGCCTCCGGAAACCTCTCGTAGCACAAGCTGGGGCCCCATCGCGGCGCAGCATGATCTCTCTGTATCGCGCGGAGAGATCATGCTGCCCCGTGTTCACCAGGCCGGCCAATGGGAACCGGCGGCGAACGGCGTCATAGTCGATCGGCTGTCCGTCATTCACGCGAAGCAATCTAGATGAAGTCGCGTGAAGGCGCAGGAAGACCGATCTCGCGCGGCGTCGGAGAAGTTCGGTCAAGGTTGCACACTGGCTCTTGCTAATCCGGCTTGCCGTGGATCAGGAGGCGATGGGACTCCTGGATGTCTTCTGGAAGGTCGTCCGGTGAGAACCAGCGCGCCTCCAGGATTTCGAAGGAGTCGATGGTGATCGTTCCGCCGGTCGCCTCCGCCTCGTACGCCACTTCCACTCGCAGCTTGAAGCCGCTTTTGAGGTAGGAGAGCCGTCCGACACGGACGTGCAAGCCCGCCTCTTCGCGTACCTCGCGGACGATCGTGTCCTCGAAGGTCTCGCCCTTGTTCGCGTACCCGCTCGGCAGCCCCCACTGCCGCCCCTCCGGCCAGAACCGGTGCTTGAGCAGGAGCACGTTGCCGTCGACGTCCCTCACGACCCCTGTGACGCCGACCATGAACTTGGCATGCCGGATCCACAGAACCCACCACTGAAGCGGCCCCTGCAAAAGCCGCCAGACCCGGACAATCAGTCTCTTCATCTTCATTCCTTCAATTGAGCGACCTGACGCAGATCAACACAGGCACCCGGTTCATCTAGATTTCTTAGGTTTGAGCTGCTCAACGTACTGCCGAATTCGCAGGCGATCCGCAGGGAAGGCACTGTCCCAATCATGGGTCAGTGGAACCCACGCTGCGGGTTGATGGCTTTCCCCGCTCAGCGGACGCGACCCCTCCCGCTCCCCACTCCCACCCCCACCGCCCTAATTGGACCGGCGTCCAAGCAGGGCGCAAGTCGCACCCAAGATCGTGTGAGAAGAATTCTCCGGGAGATCCCCTGGGGGAGAAACCGTGTTGGCCGGTGACCGGACACGGCGCGGGAACCTGCGGCTTCGCCGGTTCACGCTGTTCCGGCACGACTTTCCCCCCCTCGGGCAAGGAAGTGAAGGAGAAGGTCATGAGAACACGCGGAATCACCGGTGTGGCGATCGCCACCGCCCTGGCCGGTGGGCTTCTTGTCCCGGCGCTCCCGGCCTCGGCCGCCGACCAGCAACCAGCGACCGTCACCATCAGGACCAGCAAGATCCTAGAACCACAGACCGGCACCAACCTGTTCCTCAAGTGCCCCGACACCCACCCGTGGTACACGACCGCGGTGATAACCGGCTACTACACCTGGTCGGGGACCCCGCCCTATCCGCTGAAGGAATACCGGCAGCAGCTGTCCGTCTTCTTCAAAAACGAATCCCGCTCGAAGGACATGCTGGCTGAGATACAGCTGGAGTGCACTCCGGTCAGGCCGTTCTAGGGCCTTTACGGAGTTCGGAAGCCAAATTCGAGTGCGAAAAAGGGCACGGCTCCTGAAGATCGGCGGTATCTGACACCGTTCGATCTTCGGAGGAAGCCGTGCCCGTGGCCCTATCATCGCTGATCGGCCCGCGCTGAGACTCGGGCGGATATATTCTCGGCTTCTTCGCCACGTGCTTCCTTCCCGGAATACCTCTGACCCTACTTGGGTCCGAGTCCGGAAGGTTCGGGGCACCTCACAAACAGGCGCTCCGCGCCGAACGGCTCGGGCCGCGCCCTGTGGGGGCAAGCCCCCACACCTCCAACGAGGGGCAAGCCCCTCGCGCTCCCCGATCGAAGCGGCAACCGGACACCGCTTCCAAGCAAGGAGAGCGCCCCCACTGCGCCCATGGCACTTCAGCCACGGAGCTTGAGGGCCATCACGTCGGCTGTTTCGGCGTCCGGGAAGGGTTGCATCGTAGCCACGACCTGCCAGCCCAGATGCTCGTACATGGCATGGGCCGGGGCGGCGGGCAAGGACAGCAGAATCGCCCATGGCTCGGGGCGGGTGGCCAGCAATTCCTCCAGGAGCTGCCTGCCGTATCCTTTGCCGCGATATTCGCGAATCAGATTGAGTTCCACGACGGCGAAGTTGTCGGTATCGACAAGTTCCGCAGAAGGACCTGGACCGCCACCCCACCACCGCCCGGCGGGAATGCGAAACCCGAAGGCGAACCCGGCCAGAGCGTCGCCATCTCGGGCGGACACGAGATGAAACCCCTCCCCCGCCATCTGTTTGCGGGTACGGTCCAGGAATCGGTCCCTCTGGTACAGCGGCCCGGAGTTGTACGGCGGCTCAGCGCGGATATCCAGATAGACGGTGGCGAACTCCTCACCAATTACGTCCGCTGCCTGCTCCCCATCGAAGTGCGCAAACGTGATGCCCATCAGTTCCTCTTGGTTGCCGATGACATGAGTAGTTCGCGGTATGCGACCGCTGTTGACCGCGTGTGCTCTACCGCAGGTACAGCCGAGGCGACGAAGGCCGCGTTGTGCAGCACGAACCGGTTGATGAGATCGGGACTCATCCTGGTGAGGACCGTGCCCGCGTGTTCGAGCCCAGAGTCGATGTGGCCGCGCCGCACTTCCGTATGGGCACGGTGTAGTTCGACCTGGGCGCGTTGCCGACTCGACTCGGACGGATAGGCGTTGATCGCCTCCTGTTGAACCTCATCAACGTCGCAATGTCCTTTGAGGGTGTACACCAGAGACCGCGAGTACAGGAGTCTGGTCTCTGGCCACCCATCGATCGACTGCCTGTCCGAGGTGACGGCATCGGGGAGGCAGTCGTACACGCGCGCCTGCGCCTCGAGGTCGATGTACGCGTCGGCGGTGTTGCCGACCAGGGCGAACGCGTGGGCCCGGGCACCGTAGGCCTGGGAGGTGGCGACGCAAGGGCGGCCCTGAGTCAGTTCCAGTGCCTTGGTGATGCGGGACAGCACCAGCGGCACCGGTCGCCCCTCGTGAAGTGCCTGTACCGCCTCGCGCGCGTATACCAACGCCAGGAGTTCATGGTCGCCGGTTTGATCGGCCGAGCGCTGTGCGGACCTCCACCAATGGTGGGATTCACGCGCTTGCCCCGCGCAACCGAGCGCGTAGGCCAGCAGCATCGTCATCTGGGTGTTGACCCGCAGCCATCTGGTCATCTCAGTGGACGCGACAGAGGTCATGGCCTGCTGGAGAGCGAGCAGGTCCACTGACAGGTCGCGTATCACCTCATGGATGGAAGAGGAAAACACCAAGTGGGCATATTCCCACGCGCTCTCCTCCCAGTCGCCGATCCTTGGACGTCCGATCCTGTGGTCGATGATTGTCCTGAGGCTTTCGAGGCCATCCATGGGCGGCACGGCCGCAGCGGCTCCAACAGCGGCCATTCCAGCGAGGAGACGACGGCGCAGAAGGTCCATACCCACACCATCCCACTGTGCGGGAGAAGCCGAATCGGCTGACAACGCCACATTGGCAAGCGCGGAAGCATGCAAGGCCACAAGAAACCCGTCCGCGCCGTAGAGGCGGTCGAGCCTCTTCACAGCATCAGTTGACGGTTTTCGCTCACCTCGTTCCCATCGGGCCAGATTCGACCAGTCGCCCAGGGTTTCCGCTCCTGCCTGTTGAAGCGTCAGACCGCGTTGTTCCCGCCAATGCCGCAGGCCGGCTCCGAAGAGATGCCAGGGGGATGCCGCAGGGTCTACCGGGTCGGGGGTGCGAGGCATGCCAGCTCCTCGTTTTGGTCCCGTTTGGCCAGCGTATTCTGCCAAAACGTTGCCCTTGGAATCAGGTCTGATCACCTCCAGCATGACACAGAGGCCCTACGCGATGCGCTTGCTCGATAGCGCAACGTCACCCGAGAAGGCGAGCCCGCCGAGGCGTGGACACCTGGCGGGCTCCTTGATCGCACACTGGAGGTGCGACCCATGCATGACTGTAAATCCGATCCTCGTCGAACGCAGAACTTCAGCGGACGAAGGGGGGCGCGGTGAGTGTCCTTGCTGTTCGGCGGCAGGTGGGCGGGCGGCATCGTTCGGGGAGGCCTGTGGAGGAGGTGGTTCGCCGGCCGCGTGACGTCGTTCAGAAAGCGGAGGCCGCGCAGCTCGACGTACTGGAGCCCGGGTGGGTGGTGGTCTATCTGACGCACCGGCGCCGGTTCTGCGCGTTCGCGTGCCTTGAGGGGCTCGGCGACGAGGTGGTCGAAGCGCGTACGGCCGCGGAACTGCGACGGATGATGCGCGACGCCGAGGCTCAGCGCGTACGAGACGGTCGCGGATGGTGATCCGGGACGAGCCGCCGGCCGGCAGCGTCTCCCCGGCCAAGGCGGGCGCGTACCGCCGTGCACTCGCCGAGCTGAGCGACATCCTGCCGGGCTTCCGATGCCGGCCCGTGGATCGGATCCGCCTCACCCTGCAGGGGCCCAGGACCCGGTTCAGCAGGACGGTTCTGATGGCACCGCACATGGACGTGTACGCCGGGCCGGCTCTGGTCGCGACCGTCTACGTCGCAGATCCGCGAAGGCCCCGCTTCCGCATCGTCCGATGCGATGGCGTCGTCGTCTCCGCCGACATGCCGGACGCCGCCGAGCACCTCGCCGGACGGCAGGCGGGAGCCTCCTCCGAGAGCCGGAGGACGTGAACGTCGCGACCCCGGGGTTCGATCTCCCCCGGGGTCGCGGCATCCACGTCACGGTCGGGGGATATGCGGATCAGTGACCCGAAGGCGAACGTCGTTCTCCCGGCGCTGAACCCCCCGCCGACGATCAACCAGCGGGGTTGCGCAGGCCGTCTAAGGCGAGGGAGAGCAGGCGGGTGGCTCGGCCGAGGTCGCCGGTGGCCAGGGCCAGGCCGGTGACGATCTCGAAGAGGTCGTCCAGTTCGAGGTCGGGACGTACGGCTCCGGCGTCCCTGGCGGTGGTGAGCAGGCCGTCCGCCGCCGAGCGCATCAGCGCCGAGCAGTCGAAGCCAGACACGGGCCCGGCGCTCATCATCGTGGTCCCGAGCCCCCGGTCGGTGAGGGCGTGGGCGAGCAGGGCGTGCAGCCACCCGGTCAGCGCCTCCCCGGGCGGGGACCCCGCCGCCAGCGTCTCCGCCTTGGCGCACAGCGTCGTCACCCTGTCCTTGAACACGGCGACCAGCAGCTCCTGCCGCGTCGGGAAGTGGCGGTAGAGCGTCCCGGGGCCGACCCCGGCCCGGCGGGCGATCTCGTTCAGGGACGCCTCGGGCCCCTCTTCGGCGAACACCGAGGTGGCGACCGTGACCAGGTGATCGCGGTTGCGCCGCGCGTCGGCTCGCAGAGGCCGCGTTCCCATCGAGTGCTCCAGAGGTGTTGCAAGCGGAGAAGTTCTCCGTATTATAGGCCGAAGATATCCGGAGAAGCTCTCCGGATTATTTCGGGTGGGAGCTTTCAGACATGAACGACGGACGGCTCGACCTCGGACGCGTGGGCATCTGGACCTTCGCCTTCGAGGAACAGCCCGCGACCAGGGTGCGCGAGGCCGCGGCGGAGATCGAGGAGCTGGGGTACCGAGCCCTGTGGTTCGGCGAAGGGTTCGGCCGCGACAGCACCAGCCAGTCGTGGCTGCTGCTGTCGGCCACCGAGCGGCTGGTCGTCGCGGCGGGCATCGCCAACATCGCCTTCCGGAACCCGATCGCCATGGCCGCCGGCGAGAGGTCGATCAACGAGGCGTTCCCCGGCCGGTTCCTGCTCGGGCTCGGCGGGCACCGGATCAGCGACACCCCGATCCAGATGGACGGCTACAGCATCCCCAGCCGTGGCCGCGCCGTACAGACCATGAACGCCTACCTCGACGCCATGGACGCGATCCCGCTCAGCTCCGCGGCACCGGCGGCGCCGCCGCAGCGGGTGCTGGCCGCGCTCGGCCCCAAGATGCTGGAGCTCGCCGCCGCGCGTACGTGGGGCGCGCACCCGTACTTCGTGCCCGTGGAGCACACCCGGCGAGCCCGGGAGATCATGGGCCCGGACGCCTTCCTCGCGGTCGAGCAGGCCGTGGTGCTGGACACCGACCTCACGAGGGCCCGCGAGGTCGCCACGGAGCACGTCGCCTTCTACGCCGCAGCGGCGCCGCACCAGCAGGCGAGCCTGCGCAGGCTCGGGTTCGGCGACGCCGACATGACCGGAGGCGTCAGCGACCGGCTGGTGGACGCGATCGTCGCCTACGGCGACATGAAGGTCATCGCCGAACGCGTGCGCGAGCACTTCGACGCCGGGGCCGACCACGTGTGCCTGCAGGTCCTCACCCCCGGCTCCGCCGGCCTTCCGCTGCGCGAATGGCGCGAGCTGGCCGCCCTGCGCGACGGGTGATCATGGCGCAGGGCGGTGCGGTCAGGTCGGTGCGCGATCTGGGCGTCGTGGCCAGGCGGGGTGGCCAGGCGAGGTGGCCAGGCGGGGTCGTCAGGCGGTGTGGCCCGCGCGCAGGAGGCCGTAGGTGACCGCCTGCTCCAGGGCCTGCCAGGACGCCTCGATGATGTTCTCGTCAACGCCCACGGTGGCCCACTCCCCGCTCGCGTCGCTGGAGGTGATGAGGACCCGGGTGACGGCGTCGGTGCCGTGGGTGCCCTCAAGTATGCGGACCTTGAAGTCGATCAGCTCGACCTCGGCCAGCTCGGGGTAGAGCTTCTCCAGGCCGAGGCGTACGGCGCGGTCGAGCGCGTTGACCGGGCCGTTGCCCTCGCCGGTGGCGACGATGCGCTCGCCCTTGGCGTGGAGCTTCACGGTCGCCTCGCTGACGACGTCGCCGCCGGGCCGCCGCTCGACGATGACCCGCCAGGACTCGACGGTGAAGTGGCGCCTGCGCTCCCCCGTGACCGTGTCGCGGAGCAGCAGCTCGAACGAGGCGTCGGCGGCCTCGAAGGTGTGACCCTTGGACTCCAGGTCCTTCACCCGGTCGACCAGCTCGCGGGACTGGCCGGAGGTGAGGTCGTACCCGAGCTCCTTGCCCTTCAGCTCCACGGACGCGCGGCCGGCCATGTCGGAGACGAGCATGCGCATGTCGTTGCCGACCTGGGCCGGGTCGATGTGCTGGTACAGGTTCGGGTCGACCTTGATCGCGCTGGCGTGCAGGCCGGCCTTGTGCGCGAAGGCCGAGACGCCGACGTACGGCTGGTGGGAGTTCGGCGTGACGTTGGTGACCTCGGTGATCGCGTGCGCGATGCGGGTCATGTCGGCCAGTGAATCCGCCGGCACCAGGTCGAAGCCCCGCTTGAGCTGGAGGTTGGCCACGACGGTGAAGATGTTGGCGTTGCCCGACCGCTCGCCGTACCCGTTGGCGCAGCCCTGCACGTGGGTGGCGCCGGCCTTGACCGCGGCGAGGGAGTTGGCGACGGCGCAGCCGGTGTCGTCGTGGCAGTGGATGCCGACGCGGGCGCCGGTGGCGACCGCCTCGTGCACGACGTCGGCCAGCTCGTCCGGCAGCATGCCGCCGTTGGTGTCGCACAGGGCGACGACGGACGCCCCGGCCTCGGCGGCGGTGCGCAGGACCTCCAGCGCGTACGCTGGATTGGACTTGTAGCCGTCGAAGAAGTGCTCGGCGTCGAGGAAGACCCGCTGTCCCTCCGCACGAAGGTGAGAAACCGTGTCGCGGATCATCGCGAGGTTCTCCTGGAGAGTCGTACGGAGGGCCAGCTCCACGTGCCGGTCGTGACTCTTGGCGACAAGGGTCACGACCGGCGCGCCGGATTCGCGCAGCGCGGCCACCAACGGGTCGTCGGCCGCCTTCACACCGGCTCGGCGGGTCGCGCCGAACGCGGCGAGCTGCGCGTGCTTCAGGTCGAGCTCTGTTTGAGCCCGCCGGAAGAACTCGGTGTCCTTGGGGTTGGCGCCGGGCCAGCCGCCCTCGATGAAGCCCACGCCCAGGCCGTCCAGATGGCGTGCGACGGCGAGCTTGTCGGCGACGGTGAGGGAGAGCCCCTCCTGTTGCGCGCCGTCACGCAGCGTCGTGTCGTACACGTGGAAGCGGTCGTCAGCCATGGTTTCGTCTCCTTCGAGGGGGTGCTTTTCGTTCGCCGCGCGCGGTTTCCGCCTAAGGCCGGAACCTGGCCCAAACAAAAAGACCCCTCACGGACGTGAGAGGTCTGCGCGCTGGCGGTGTCCCTTTTCAGCCAGCGCGCCTGCTGATAATGAGCAGACCGTAGAACATGGTGCTACGAAGTGTGCCACACCTCGCCACCATGTGGCACATCGATCTCAGCATCCGGGACCTGCGAGGGCTGATGTCGTGAAGTGGCCCCGCCCGCGCGGTTCGCCGTGCCAAAGGCGCCGGAGGGCGGAGAATGGCCCGCATGAAGGCATTCTCGTTCATCAACGCCGACGTCGCCGAGTACATCGTCGGGCACACGACCCCGCCCGACGAGGTCCTCAAAGAGCTGGCCGAGGAGACGCTCACGGCCACCGGCGACAGCGCCGGCATGCAGATATCGCCTGAGCAGGGCACCTTCCTGACGATGATCACCCAGATCAGCGGGGCCCGTAACGTCGTGGAGATCGGCACGTTCACCGGCTACTCCTCGATCTGCATCGCCCGGGGGCTGGCCGCCGACGGCAGGCTGACCTGCTTCGACGTGAGCGACGAGTGGACGTCGATCGCCCGCAAGTACTGGGAGAAGGCCGGCGTCGCAGGCCTCATCGAGCTGCGGCTCGGCCCCGCCGCCGAGACGCTCCAGCGGTTCCCCGTACGGCCCGAGGTGGACCTGGCCTTCATCGACGCGGACAAGGCCGGCTACCCCGTCTACTACGAGGCGATCATGTCCCGGCTGGCCCCCGGCGGCATCATCCTCATGGACAACACCCTGCGCCACGGCAGCGTGGCCGACTACACCGACGGCGAGGCCGCGACGATGCGCGACTTCAACGACCTGGTCATGAGGGACACCCGCGTGACCAGCACCCTCCTCCCCATCGCCGACGGCCTGACCTTCATCCGCAAACATTGACGAATTCCGGGCGGACCGTAACCCCTTGCCATTACTTTACGTAATGGCAAAACCACGTTACGCGAACCCGCCTGGAGGGGATGATGGCCTCATGGTCAAGGTCTTGGACAAGCCCACCGCACCAACGATGGGAGAGCAGGACGTGTCACCCGTCGAGCAGGAGATCCACACCGGCGAGATCCGTCCCGACGTCCCGGACGACCCCGTCGAGCTGGAAAAGATCTACTACGATCTCGGGTCCCGGTTCGAGAGCACGCGCAAGGTCGAGCTCGTCGACGGCCGGGTCGTGGTGAGAGAGATGCCCACGATCGAACACGCGAGGGTCGTCTACCGCCTGCTGCTCCAGCTCATCCCCATGGTGATGGAGCGCGGCTGGGAGATACTGCCCGATATCGCCATCTTCCTCGGCCCCCAGATGGATCGCTACCGACCGGACGCCACGGTCGTGCCGGCCGACCCGCCCATGTGGCAGCCGGACGAGGTGTACGGCCACGCGACCCACCTCATCGTCGAGGTGGTGTCGAAGAGCAGCGCCCATGACGATCACATCGTCAAGCCCGCCAAGTGCGCGGTGGCGGGCATCCCGCTGTACCTGGTGATCGACACCTTCGAGAGGACGGCCCGGCTGCTCAGCCACCCGCGCGACGGGGAGTACGGCATGACGACCACCGTCGTGCTGGGCGAGCCGCTGGAGTTGCCGGAACCGTGGGGGCTCACGATCGACACGGGCAAGCTGGTCGACCGGTCGGCGTGAACGAGCGGTCGGCGTGAACGAGCGGTCGGCGTGAACGAGCGCGGTGAGCCCGGCCGGAAACCGGCCGGGCTCCCGCGCTCTCGCGGGCCGCGGTCAGCAGATCTTGCGGACCCAGTCGTGGGGGTCGGGGCGGGTGCCGTACTGGATGCCCATGAGCTCGTCGCGGAGTCGCAGCGTCAGTTCGCCGGGGGTGCCGTCGCCGATCGTCCAGCCGCCCTCCACGCCCTTCACCGAACCGACGGGGGTGATCACCGCGGCGGTACCGCAGGCGAAGACCTCCGTCAGCTCGCCCGACTCGCACGCCGCGCGCCACTCCTCGATGGTGATCTTGCGCTCCTCGGCGGCGATGCCGAGGTCGGCGGCCAGGGTGAGCAGCGAGTCGCGGGTGACGCCGGGGAGCAGCGTGCCGGTCAGGTCAGGGGTGACCAGGCGGTCGCCGAAGACGAAGAACAGGTTCATCCCGCCCATCTCCTCGACGTAGCGGTGCTCGAACGCGTCCAGCCACACGACCTGGTCGCACCCCTGCGCGACGGCCTGCCGCTGCGCGACGAAGGCCGCGGCGTAGTTGCCGCCGCACTTGGCGAAGCCGGTGCCGCCGGGCGCGGCGCGCGTGTAGTCCTGGGAGAGCCAGACCGAGACCGGCTTGACGCCACCAGAGAAGTACGCCGCTGCGGGTGAGGCGATCACCATGTACTTGTAGGTCCTGGACGGGTAGTTGACGCCCAGCGCCGGCTGCGTCGCGATCATGAAAGGACGCAGGTAGAGGCTGTGACCCTCGGTGGTGGGCACCCAGTCGCGGTCGGTCTGGACGAGCAGCTCCAGCGACTCGACGAACGTCTCCTCGGGCAGCTCGGGCATCGCCATGCGGTCGGCGGACCTGTTGAAGCGGGCCGCGTTGGCGAAGGGGCGGAAGCTCGCGATCGAGCCGCCCGCCTGCCGGTAGGCCTTGAGCCCCTCGAAGAGCTCCTGCGCGTAGTGGAAGACCGAGGTGGCCGGGTCGAGCGTCAGCGGTCCGTACGGCATGAGGCGGGCGTCGTGCCAGCCCTGCCCCTCGGTGTAGTCGATCGAGATCATGTGATCCGTGAACGTCTGCCCGAACCCCGGATCCGCCAGTACCCGCTCACGCTCGGCCGGAGTGCGAGCGGCGTCGGAGAGCTGCACGTCGAAGCTGAGCTGTTGAGCGGTGGTCATGTCGAAGATCCTTCTCTTCTCTGTCGGTCGCGCCTGCATCCATTCTGCGACGGACCAGGTAACGGGAAACTACTGCATCATCTGGACATACGGGAGTGTGGCGTCCAGGCTGTGCGTGGCGCTTGGGCCCTGGACACGAAAAAGCGCATGGCGGCCCGTGCGGGGCCACCATGCGCGTCTGCCGGCGTCGGGTAGCCCCTCAGCCGGCTACTCGTGCGGTGATGTCGTCGCCGATCTCCCTGGTGGTGCGGGGGACCCAGGCCACCTGGCGCTCGACGAGGTCGTCGGCGACGGCCTGCTCGACCCGGGCCGCGTCGTCCGCGAAACCGAGGTGGTCGAGGAGCATGGCGACGGAAAGGATCGTGGCGGTTGGGTCGGCCTTGCCCTGACCGGCGATGTCGGGGGCGCTGCCGTGGACGGGCTCGAACATGCTGGGGGCCCAGGTGGCGGACCCGGGAGCCGACGGGTTGACGTTGCCGCTTGCGGCGAGGCCGATGCCGCCGGCGATGGCCGCGCCGAGGTCGGTCAGGATGTCGCCGAAGAGGTTGTCGGTGACGATCACGTCGAAGCGCTGCGGCTGGGTGACGAAGAACATCGAGGCCGCGTCGACGTGGCAGTAGTCGGTGGTGACCTCGGGATACTCGGCTGAGACCCGCTCGACGACGCGCGCCCACAGATCGCCGGCGTAGGTGAGCACGTTGGTCTTGTGGACCAGTGTGAGCTTCTTGCGGGGCCTGGTCATGGCCTTCTCGAAGGCGAAGCGCACGACGCGCTCGACGCCGAAGGCGGTGTTGAGGCTCTCCTGGGTGGCGATCTCGTGCGAGGTGCCCCGGCGCATGACGCCGCCGGCTCCGGCGTACGGCCCCTCGGTGCCCTCGCGGACGACGATCATGTCGATGTCCTCGGGGCGGGACTTGGCGAGCGGGGTCTCCACGCTGGGGAAGAGCTTGACCGGGCGCAGGTTGACGTAGTGGTCGAGCTCGAAGCGGAGCTTGAGCAGCAGGTCGCGCTCGAGCACGCCGGGCGGCACGCTCGGGTCGCCGACCGCGCCCAGCAGGATCGCGTCGTACCCGCGCAGCTCGGCGAGCGTCTCGTCGGGGAGGGTCTCGCCGGTGGCGTGGTAGCGTGCGGCGCCGAGGTCGTAGGTGGTGGTCTCCACCTTCAGGCCGACCGCGTCGAGGACCTTCAGCCCCTCGGCGACCACTTCACTGCCGATGCCGTCACCCGGGATGACCGCCAGACGGATGTTGTGAGAATCCCGCATGCTCGTACCCTACCGTTCCGTCTCGGTACTCGAACACAGGGTCTCACATATCGGACAAGAGTCGTGCGGCCTAGCCGGGCGGAACCTGCGCGACGGCGCGCTCGAAGACCAGGTCGCGGGCCGTCGTGAGGCCCACCGCCAGCGCGCCGAGCAGCACCGCCTCCGTGCCGAGCGTGGAGGCCTTGATCATCGGCACGCGCAGCGCCACGAGGTCGCGCAGGCACTCGGTGACCGGGCCGATCAGCAGGTCACCGGCCTGCACTCCGATGCCCCCGCCCAGCACGACCAGCTCGGGGTCGAGCACGGCGATCACTCCCGCGAGGGCGTGCGCGATGTGGTCGGCCTCGGTGCCGACGACCTCGCACGCGAGCGGGTCGCCGGTGCGGGCGGCGTCGAAGACGTCCTTGGCGCTGGTCACGCCGCGCATGCCGAGCCGGGTGGCGAGCGCCACCACCCCGTCGGCCGAGGCCACGGACTCCAGCATGCCCCGCCCACGGTTGACCAGCGGGTCGCCCTCGCCCACCGGGAGGTAGGAGATCTCCCCAGCGGCCCCCTGGGCGCCCCGGTAGAGCTTGCCGTCGATGACGACGCCCATGCCGATGCCGGTGCCGATCCAGACCAGGGCGAAGTGGTCGACGCCCTGGCCGAGGCCGTAGGCGCCCTCCCCCACAGCGGCGAGGTCGACGTCGTTCTCGACGACGTACGGCGCGTCGGCGGCCACGCCGCCGAGCAGCTCGACGGCGCCCGGCCGCTCCCAGCCGGGGAGGTTCGGGGCGAGCTGGAGGGAGCTGGTCTCCTTGTCGTGGATGCCGGGCGTGCCGAAGACCGTCAGCGTGATGTCGGCCACTGCCGCTCCCGCCTCCTCGGCCAGCTCGCGGGTGAGCTCGCCGAGCCGGGCCACCAGCTCGCCGGGGGTCTCGCCGCCCTTGCGGTGCTCGTCCCTGCGTGCGGCGATGTCGCCCACGAGGTCGGCGAGCGCCAGCCGGACGAACTCCCTGCCCACGTCGACCGCGAGGACCCAGCCCGCCTGGGGCCTGATCTCGTACAGCAGCGCCGCGCGCCCGGCGTTGCCGGTGCGCAGGCCGATCGCGCGCACCAGGCCCGCCCGTTCGAGATCGGCCAGGGCCATGGAGATGGTCGGCTTGGACAGCCCCGTGGCCTGCGCGAGCTCGGGCCGCGAGACCTTTCCCAGCTTGAAGATCTCACCGAAGACCGCGCGCTCGTTCATGACTCGCAGCACCGCTGTCGTGCTTGCCGTACCGCCGATACCCACCACGCCCCCAAGACTGGCACACGCTTTACCGCGGCAAGGTCGCGGACGAACTTTGTTAGAGACCTTGCCAAATTTCTACGCGCAGTTCAGCATGCTGCCAAGCACCTGAAGTACCTCCGAACACCCTGAGAGGCAATCATGCGGGCGAAATGGTTCGCGGTTCCGTTTGCGATAGCCGTACTGGCCACCGGTTGCGGTGGTTCCACCGACAAGGCGACCACCGCAGGAACGGGCGGGACGAGCGGCGGCGAGAAGGCTCCGACGATCGCGCTCTTCCTCCCCGAGTCCAAGACCACCCGGTACGAGGCCTTCGACAAGCCCCTGTTCGAGGCCAAGGTCAGCGCGCTCTGCGCCGACTGCAAGCTGCTCTACTCCAACGCCGACCAGGACGCCGCCAAGCAGCAGCAGCAGGTGGAGGCCGCCCTCACCCAGGGCGCCGACGTGCTCGTGCTCGACGCCGTGGACGCCGCCGCGGTGGCGCCCCTGGTGAACCAGGCCAAGCAGAAGAAGGTCCCGGTCATCGCCTACGACCGGCTGATCTCCGGCATCGCCTACGACTACTACGTCTCGTTCAACAACGTCCGGGTCGGCGAGATGCAGGGCCAGGCCCTGCTCGACGCGCTGGACAAGAACGGCACGACGGACAAGGGCCAGATCGTCATGATCAACGGCGCGACCACCGACCCCAGCTCCGCCGACTACAAGAAGGGCGCCCACAACGTCCTCGACGGCAAGGTCAAGATCGGGCGCGAGTTCGACACCCCCGACTGGAGCCCCGACAAGGCGCAGCAGGAGATGGAGCAGTCCATCACCGCGCTCGGCCGCGACAAGATCGTCGGCGTGCTCTCGGCGAACGACGGCATGGCGGGCGGCGCGATCGCGGCCATGAAGCGCGCCGGGTACGACCCGACGCTTCCCATCACCGGCCAGGACGCCGAGCTGGCGGCGGTCCAGCGCATCCTCACCGGCGAGCAGTACATGACCATCTACCTGGACATCAGGAGCGAGGCGGAGAAGTCGGCCGAGCTGGCCGTGGCGGTCGGCAGGGGCGAGAAGCCCTCGGCCACGACCACGGTGAACAACGGCACCGCCGACATCCCCTCCTTCCTCCTGGACCCGATCGCGGTCACCGCGGACAAGGTGAAGGACACCATCGTGAAGGACGGCTTCTACAAGGCGGCCGACATCTGCAAGGACGAGACGGCCGCCGCGTGCGCCAAGGCGGGCATCAGCTAAATGATCCGCGCGAAGGACATCTCCAAGCGGTACGGCGCGGTCCAGGCCCTCGAAGGGGTGAGCCTGGACCTGCCCCCGGGCGAGGTGGTGGCCCTGGTCGGCGACAACGGCGCGGGCAAGTCCACACTCGTCAAGGCCATCTCCGGCGTCCTGTCACCGGACTCCGGAGAGATCACCATGGACGACCGGCCGGTGCGCATCGGCAACCCCCACGACGCGCAGGCCCTCGGCATCTCCACGGTCTACCAGGACCTCGCCCTGTGCGAGAACCTCGACGTGGTGGCCAACCTGTTCCTCGGCTCCGAGCGCCGCCGCTGGTCCGTGCTCGGCCACATCCGCATGGAACGGGCGACCCGCGACCTGCTCACCCAGCTCGACGTGCGCATCCGGGACATCAGGGTGCCGGTCGCCATGCTGTCGGGCGGCCAGCGGCAGTCGGTCGCGATCGCCCGCGCCCTGATCGGCGAGCCCAGGCTCGTCATCCTCGACGAGCCCACCGCCGCCCTCGGCGTCGAGCAGACCGCCCAGGTCCTCGACCTGATCCGCCGGCTGCGCGACCGGGGGCTCGCCGTGCTGCTCATCTCCCACAACCTCGCCGATGTACGGGCCGTCAGCGACCGCGTCGTCGTGCTGCGTCTCGGGCGCAACGCCGGCGAGTTCCGTACGTCCGACGCCTCGCAGGAGTCCATCGTGGCAGCCATCACCGGAGCCGCCGCATGAGCGCGACCACCATGAGCCCCCCGCGCAAGCCGTACAGCCCGAGGCAGGCCATCGAGCGGGCCCGGCGGGGCGACCTCGGCGCCTGGCCCGTCGTCGGCGGGCTGATCGCGATCGCGATCGTGTTCGGCTCGCTGAACGAGCACTTCCTGTCGCCGGAGAACCTGACCAACCTGGCCCTGCAGATGGCGGCGACCGGGACGATCTCGCTGGGCATCATCATGGTGCTGCTCCTCGGCGAGATCGACCTGTCGGCCGGGTCGGTCAGCGGACTGTGCGCGGTCGTGATGACCATCCTCAACGTGCGGCACGGCTGGAACCCGCTGCTGTCCATCGTGGTGGCCGTGGCGGCGGGGGCGGCGGTCGGGCTGCTGCACGGGTTCCTGTTCACCCGCATCCGGATGCCGTCGTTCGTGGTGACGCTGGCGGGGCTGATCGGCTGGCAGGGGCTGCTGCTGTACCTGCTGGGCGAGCACGGCACCATCAACCTGCCCTTCGACGGATTTATCGCGAAATTGAGTGACACGTGGCTGCCGCCGGGAGTGGCCTGGACGCTCGCCGTGGTGCTGGCCGGCGTCTACGGAGGGTCCCTGCTGCTGAGCCGGCGGCTCCGGCTCGCCGCGGACCTGCCGGTGGGCCCCGCCTACTGGGCGGCCGTACGGGTGGGCGGCCTCGCGGTCGTGCTCGCGGGAGCCGTGCTCGTGCTCCAGGCCGACCGGGGCGTACCGCTGCTGCTGGTCATCTTCGGCGCGCTGGTCGTCGTGCTCGACCTGGTGCTGCGCCACACCGCCTTCGGGCGCTGGATGTACGCCGTGGGCGGCAACGCCGAGGCCGCGCGGCGGGCGGGCATCAACGTCACCCGCATCCGGCTGCTCGCCTTCGTGCTGTCGGCGAGCCTCGCGGCGTTCGGCGGCATCCTGGCGGCCAGCCGGCTCTCGGCCGTCAACCAGAGCTCCGGCGGCAGCGACATCCTGCTCATGGCCATCGCCGCGGCGGTCATCGGGGGCACGTCCCTGTTCGGCGGCCGGGGACGGACGTACGCGGCGCTGCTCGGCATCCTGGTGATCCAGTCGATCACCAACGGCATGCTGCTGCTGAACGTCGACTCCTCGGTGCGCTACATGGTCACCGCGGGCGTCCTCGCCCTCGCCGTGGCGATCGACTCGCTGGCCCGCCGTGGAAGCGCCCAGTGAGCCGGGAGTTCGTGCTGGGCATCGACTTCGGCGGCACCAAGGTCGCCCTCGCCACCGCCTCGGCGGACAGCGTCGACCGGCCGCTGCGCAAGATGCGGCTGCCGACCCTGGGCGGCGAGGGCGCCCAGCAGGTGCTGCGGAGGTCCCTGGACGCGGCCCGCGAGCTGGGGGGCTCGTCAGGAACGCTCCAGGCGGTCGGGGTCTCCACGTTCGGCGTGGTCAGGGGCGAGACGGTGCGGCTCGCGCCGACGGTGCCCGGCTGGGAGGGCCTGGAGCTCCCCCGGCTGCTCCGCGAGGAGTTCGGCGACACGCCGGTCGCGATCGACAACGACGTGAACGCGGCGGCGGCCGCCGAGCTGCGCTGGGGCGCGCTCCAGGGCGCGCGCACGGGCCTGTACCTGAACCTCGGCACGGGCCTCGCGGCGGCGCTCGTGGTCGACGGGGCGGTGGTGCCCGGGGCGCACGGCGCGGCCGGTGAGATCGGCTACCTGCTCAGCCGGCCAGGGGATCCCGCCTTCGCCGAGGGCCACGCGCCCCTGGAGGAGGTCGTCTCAGGGCACGCGCTCGCGCAGCGAGGGTCGGCCCTGCTCGGCCGGCCGGTGAGCGCCGCCTCGCTGTTCGAGGCCGGCGGCGACCCCGCCGTACGGGCGCTGCTGGACGGCGCGGTGGAGGCGCTCGCCATGGCGGTCGCCAACGTGTGCGTGGTGCTCGACCCGGACCGTGTGGTCATCGGTGGCGGGCTGATGGGCGCGTCGGGCCAGATCATGCCCAGGTTGACGGCCGAGATCCGCCGGGCGGTGCCGTTCCCGCCCGAGATCATGGCGGCGAGGTTCATCGACGACGCCCCTCTGTACGGCGCGCTGGCGCTCGCGCTGACCGCGAGGGGATGACGCGTACGGGGAGGGGATGACCGGCCGATCGGGTCGCATGGACCGGCCGGAGAGGGGTTCGGGGAGAGCCGTCCGCTAGCGGACCGGCACGCCACCGTTGTCGCGCCGGTCCAGCGCGGTCTGCACGGGGTCGGGCGCCTCGTCCTCGGGACGGTGCTCTTCTGGACGGTTCCAGGGATACATGTCATACATGGCAAGGTCTCGCTCGCTAGAGAGCATGCGCACGGCGCACGCGATGGGGACGGGAAGGTGGACTCCGGTCACGGATGCGGACCGGGCTCCTGCCCCTGATCCGGATCGCGGATCGGGACTGGTCTCACAGCCGACGAACGCCTACACCGCGGCGGGTCGCCGGCCTGCCCTGATCAGGCCCCGCCGCGGCAGGTAATGAGTACGGATACCTGGCGCGTCATCGCTCTCCACGTTACCTGCCAGTAGGCGAGGTGTCTTGTAGGACGACCTAGTATCTCGCCATGTGAGACGACGAAGGCCCACCACCCGGCGGGTGGTGGGCCTTCACGTGGTCACTCCGTCCAGCCGGTGAGACCGTACGGCTCGGCCTGCGGGACGGAAACGCGGGCTCAGTCGCCGAGGTCGACCGTGCGCCCGCCCTCGGCGCCGATCTCCTGCACGATCTGGTCGGTGACCTCGGCGGGGATGGCGGAGTCGACGGTCAGCGCGATGAGCGCCTTGCCACCCTTGGCGTCCCGGGCGACCTGCATCGAGGCGATGTTGACCTGGCGCTCGCCCAGGATCTTGCCGACGATGCCCACGATGCCCGGCCGGTCGGCGTAGGTGAAGAACGCCAGGTGGTCGGTGGGCTCGATCTCCATCTGGAAACCGTTGACCTCGACGATCTTGGTGATCTGGCGCGGGCCCGACAGCGTGCCCGACACCGAGACCGTGCGGCCGTCGGCGAGCACGCCCCTGACGGTGACGACGTTGCGCCAGTCGGGGCTCTCGTCGCTGGTGACCAGCTCCACCGTGACGCCGCGGTCCTTCGCGAGCAGCGGGGCGTTGACGTAGGTCACGGCGTCCTCGACGACGTCGGTGAACACGCCCTTGAGGGCGGCGAGCTCCAGCACGCGCACGTCGTGGGCCGCGATCTCGCCGCGGATCTCGACGTCGAGCCGGGTGGCCACCTCGCCCGCGAGGGCGGTGAAGACGCGGCCGAGCTTCTCGGCCAGCGGCAGGCCGGGCTTGACGTCCTCGGCGACGGCGCCGCCCTGGACGTTGACGGCGTCCGGCACGAACTCGCCGGCGAGCGCGAGCTTGACGCTGCGCGCCACCTGCGTGCCGGCCTTCTCCTGGGCCTCGTGGGTGGAGGCGCCCAGGTGCGGGGTCACCACGACGCTGTCGAGCTCGAACAGCGGACTGTCGGTGCAGGGCTCCTTGGAGAAGACGTCGATGCCGGCCCCGGCGACCCTGCCCTCCTTGATGGCGGAGTAGAGGGCGTTCTCGTCCACGATGCCGCCGCGGGCGACGTTGATGATGCGGACCGACGGCTTGACGGTGTGCAGCTCGCGCTCGCCGATGAGCCCGACGGTCTCCTTGGACTTCGGCAGGTGCACGGTGATGAAGTCGGCCTGCATGAGCAGCTCTTCCAGCGACACCAGGCGCACGCCCATCTGGGCGGCCCTCGCCGGCTGGAGGTAGGGGTCGTACGCGATCAGCTCGACGCCGAAGGGCGCGAGGCGCTGCGCGACGAGCTGCCCGATGCGCCCGAGGCCGAGGACGCCGATGACCTTCTCGTCGAGCTCGACACCGGTGTACTTCGAGCGCTTCCACTCGCCGGCCTTGAGGGCGCCGTGGCCCTGGGCGACGTTGCGGGCGCTGGCGAGGATCAGGGCGACGGTGTGCTCCGCGGCACTGGTGATGTTGGACGTCGGCGCGTTGACGACCATGACACCGGCCTTGGTGGCGGCCTCGACGTCGACGTTGTCCAGGCCGACCCCGGCTCGGGCGACGACGCGCAGCCGAGGCGCGTGGGACAGCGCCTCCGCGTCCACCTGGGTGGCGCTGCGCACGATGAGCGCGTCCACCTCGGCGAGGGCGGGCAGGAGCTGCGATCGGTCGGCGCCGTCGGTGTGACGGACCTCGAAGTCGGCCCCGAGCACGGCGAGACCTGCTTCGGAGAGCTCCTCTGCGACCAGGACGACGGGCTTGTTCACTGGTGGGTCCTTTGGGAAGTGCGGATGCACGGACAAGGTTCGAGTCTATCCGCGCTTGTGAATCCACTCACGAACGTCCCGCCATCCGAGACACCGGCGCGTACCCTTCTAAACTGGATTCCACGCGCAAGCCGCCATCTTGGTATTGATCACAACATTTCTTGACGATTAGGCTGATAAGCTGTGTCCCACTACCTATCGTTTGTCGTATGAGCATCGGGAACCCCGCTCTCGGAGAAGTGCTCGCGCAGCACGGCAGCCCCCATCGGCTTCTGGCGGCCCTTGCCGAGTGGGGCATCCTGGTAGCCGTGCGGCCGGACCGCTCCGTCGTGCTCGGCACGACGCAGACCGGCGAACGTGTGCTCCTCGGGTACACCGGCCCGAACACCTACGCGCGGCACCGCGGCAACCACTCGCTGTCGGCCTGTGACGCCGACACCATCCTCGACATCCAGCGCGTCACCGGCGTGCGGGAGATCGTCATCGACGCCGCGGGCCCCGCGGCGGCGGCCGTCCCCATCGAGGACCTCCAGCGCTACCTCGCCGCCACCCGCAGCGGGCAGCACGCTCCGGCCCTGTCCAGCGCGTCGCCCACGGCGTACGCCACGGGCGCCATGGCGACGGTCTCGCGCCACACCACGGTGCCCGGCTCGCCCGTCCTGGAGCGGAACGCCTCGCCGGTGCCGCAGAGCCCGCCGGACACGCCCGCGCGGCCGTGGATCCCCTCCCCGAGACCCCACCTGTCGGGCCCGATGCAACAGGTCGACCCGGGGTACAAGCGGTGCGTCCACCCGATCCTGCCCGCGCTGCGCGTGGCGATCTCCGAGTTGCTCCGCGACTTCCCCCTGGTGCACCACGTGTGGATCTCCGAGGCCCGTACGGTCTCGGGGTCCTCGGGCATCATGCTCCACGTCAAGGTGCACACGCGGGCGGCCGAGGACATCGTGAGGGACCTGCACCGCATGGTCCGCGCCCGGCTGCCGCAACTGGCGGCCAGCGAGGCGCCCGTGCTCATGGCCCGCGTCGCCGACGCAAACACCGAGCGCCGCATGATCGAGCTAGGCGCCCACGTGGTGTGCGCCGACGTCTCCGACTGCTGACCGACCGCCGGACCCGGCGCCCAGCCGTGTCCGGCGGACCGGCCGCCGTCCACGGCCACCCGGCCCTCGCCGCACCACGGACTTCGGATCCGAACCGCCGTCACCGTCCCCATCGCGGACCTCGGGTCCGAACCGCCGTTTCGCACTTCGGATCCGAATCCCCCGTGAACGCCGGTGATTGGGGCTGGCGGCCCAAGGCCGTGTGGGCTGTAATTACGCAATGATCCCTTCGACGGCGGCACCCCGGCCCCAGGCCGTCTCGCGAGGCGTGCGGCTCGGCTACGGTGTGGGCTCGTTCTGCACCGCGACGTTCAGCGCCATCCCGGGCCTGCTGCTGTTGTTCTACCTCACCAACATCCTCGCGGTGCCCGCGTGGCTGGCGGGCGTGGTGGTCTTCGCCCCCAAGGCGTGGGATCTGGTGATCAACCCACTCGTGGGCCAGTGGTCCGACCGCACGGTCTCGCGGTGGGGCCCACGGCGTCCCTGGCTGCTCGGCGGGGCGATCATCCTCCCCATCGCCTTCGCGCTCACGTTCGCGGGACCTCCCCTGACCGGCACCCCGGCCGCCCTGTTCGTCGGCGCCTTCTTCCTCATCGCCGCGACCGGGTACGCGCTGTACGAGGTGCCGTTCAAGGCGATGCCCGCCGAGATGACGGACGACTACCACGAGCGCACCTCGCTCCTGCAGTGGCGCATGATCTTCGTCGCCCTCGCGGTGGCGCTGAGCGGCATCATCGCCCCGGCCATCGCGTCGCACTCCCTCGACGGCTACCGCATGATGGGGATCATCTTCGCGGCCGTGCTGCTCGTGTCCATGCTCGCGTCCTTCTTCGGTACGGCCCGCGCGCCGCTGACGGGCAGTTCCGAGCCGGAGGCGACCCTCAGGGCCCAGCTCGCGGCGGCGAAGGCCAGCCGGCCGTTCCTCTGGCTGCTCGGCCTGTCGAGCGCGCAGACGCTGGCCGTGGGCGTGATGCTCGCCAGCGCCCCGTACTTCGCCTCGTACACCCTGGACAACCCCGCGGCCACCAGCACGCTCTTCGCGGCGCTCGTCGGCCCCATGCTGATCACGATGCCCCTGTGGGTGTGGATCGCCCGCAAGATGGACAAGCGGGGCGCGATGATCCTCTCGGGCGCGCTCTTCATGATCGGGGCGCTGCTCGCGGCCCTCACCCCCGCCTTCGGCGCCCTGTACGCCCACCTGGTGACGTTGATCATCGGCGTGGGGTACGCCGGTCTCCAGCTTCTTCAGTTCTCCATGCTGGCCGACGTGATCGCCCACGACTCCGCGAGGAGCGGGAAGCGCAGGGGTGGCGTCTTCACCGGCCTGTGGACGGCCGTGGAGAGCGCGGTGACCGCCCTCGGCGCCCTGGTGGTCGGCGCGGTGCTGGGGGCCGGAGGCTTCATCTCCTCCGATCCCGAGCACCCCGTCACCCAGCCCGGCAGCGCCCTGACCGCCATCATCCTCACCCAGGCCGTCATCCCCGGCGTCATCATCCTCACCGGCATCCTGATGACCCTGAAATACAGACTCACGGCCACCGACCTCGCCGGCGCGACCCCTCAGGTCATGTCACCCGGCGCGTCAGCGTGACCCGGGTCCGCGCGAACACACCGGCCACCAGACCGGCCACCAAGGGAAGCACCACCACGAGAGCGGCGATGGCGGGCCAGGGGATGACAAGCGTGGTGTCCGTCGCGTAGAGCTGCGGGCTACGCAGGAAATTCCTCGCCGACAAGACGGCGGCGAGACCGGGCACGAACCCCACGAGGACCCCCAAGGGCACGCCCGTCGCGGCGATGAACCACGCCTGCCCCATGGTCACCAGCCGCCTGATTCCCGGCGGCGCTCCGATCGCGCCGAGAGTGGCGACATCGGGCCGCGCGTCGGCGGCGGCCAGCCCTGTGGCGGCGAACGTGCTGCCGAGGACCAGGATGACCGCCGCCGCGCCCATGAGCAGCAGCACCAGGTTCAACGGGCTCTGATAGCCCCGCTCCACACGGCCGGAGACATTGGGTCCCCAGTCCGCGAGCATGCGTGTGATCCGGTCCTCCTCCGCGGGCGTCACCCCGTGACGTGCGGGATCGACGACGAACTGGCGCAACTCCGGCTTGAGGCCGAAACGCGTGGCAAGTGACATCGGAAGCAGAGCGTCCGCGAGACCCGCCCGCACGGGCCGCATCTCGACCGCGGGCACCTGGAAGTCGAGACGGGCCGGTTCGTCTACGAAGGACATCCTCCTCAACGTGGCCTTCCCATCGCGGACCACACCCGGGTGGAAGACCACCGCCTTTCCCGCCGCCAGCGCCGCCGCCACGGCGGGGTCGTCCCTGCCGGCGAGGTAGCGGAGCAGATCGGGGCCTCCCACTCTGATAGGGCGCGTCGCACGGCAGTACGGCTCGGGGTCGCAGGGAAGGGAATCCAGTCTGATGCTGTCGTCGCCCGCGTAGGTCGGCCGGTAGACATCGATCAGGGGCACCCCGGGCAGCTCCCGCTCGACGGCCGCGCGCAGGCGCAGGGCCTGGTCCTGGGTGGGTGCGACCATGTCCACGCTGAACGCGCCGTACACCTCATCCGGCCGGTACAGGCCGGCCCGCCGCGCGTCCTCATTGGCCGCGCCGATCATGAACGCCACGAGGCTCGCGGTGGCGGCGGCCACGGCGGCGAGCGCAGGGGCCGTACGAGCTCGGTTACGGGCCGAGTCACGCGCGGCGAGCCGGAACGGGAGTGGCAGGCGGGCGGCGAGGCGGCCGACCACCCCGACCAGCCACGGCGTCAGCAGGACCAGACCGACCATCGCGCAGAACGATCCTCCGACGATCCCTACGGTGCCGAGACCGAAGAAGCGCAGGTCTCCCCTCTGGGCGGCGAGGAGCGTGCCGGCGAACCCCACGACGAGCAGGGCCAGACCGGCGAGCGGCCAGCCTCGGTGGGTTCGCACCTCCCCACGAAGTCCTGCGAGCGCGCCCACGACATCGGTGCGCGCGGCCTGCCGGGCGGGTACCACCGCGGCGATCACCGCGCTGGCCAGCCCGAGCGCCGCGACGCCCGCGACCTGGCCGAGCGGCACTTCGTACGGACCCGCCGCCCACCTGTTGACGCTTTCCACGATCGGGATCGCCGCGAGGACGACGGCGAGTCCCGCCGCCACTCCCAGCGCCGTCGCGGCACCGCCCAGCACGACGCCGTCGGCGAGCACGATGGAACGCAGCTGACGCGCCGACGCCCCCTGCGCCGCGATCAGTGCCAGTTCCCTGCGGCGGCGTCGGATGCCCACCGCGAACGCGGGCCCGGCCAGCAGGACGACCTCCAGCACGATCATCATGACGACGAGACCCGGGACGACGAGCTGCGATGTCTCCACACGGGATGTCATGTTGTCGAGTGCCGCACGCGGGGGATTCGGAGCGGAAATGACCGCACGCGACTGGACGACCAGCCCTTGGGCGTTCAGCCGGCGGACGTCCTTCCACACCACGGCCGCCGGCGTGTCGACGAGCCATTCCTTGGTCGGCCCCCGCGTGCTGTCGGGCATCGCCACCACCAGGTCGCGGCCGAACTGGTGGGCGTCGTCGACGACCCCCACTACGCGATGGGAGATGCTCGAACCGGAGAGCGAGATCGCCGATCCGATGCCGACGCCGTGCCGGACCAGCCACGGCGACACGACCACCTCTTCCGCGGACGCGGGAAACCGGCCCTGCCTGAGGAGATACATGCCACGGGTCAGCGGGTCGCGCAGGTCGAGCTCCACCACCGGCGTGGGTTCGAACCACCTCCCTCGGTAGACCCGCGAACCGGAAATGATCGGCACGACGCGACTGCCCGGCGGCAGCAGCCCGGCGACCTCCTCCGCCGTCCAGGGTTTCGCCCCTCTGGGCAACGGTCCCACCGTGCCCGCGCGGCTCCCGGTGTAGTCCTGCTCGGCGACCCCGGGCGGGCCGGGCGCGACACGGATGCGGGCGTCCGCCGTACCCAGGTCCCGGCTCAGGCCCTCCACCGGGGTCACGTCGAAGGTCGCGATGAGGGTGGCCAGAGCGGTGATCACCAGTACGGGGAGGCCGATCATGGTGAGGACCAGAGCGCTCCTGCCCTTGGAGCGCCAGGCGTCGCGCCGGGAGATGCGCAGCGCCGCCCGTACTGCGCTCACGCGGTCACCGTCACGGTGCTGTCGACGACGGCTCCGTCACGGAGGAAGACGACCCGGTCGGCCCAGGCGGCGAGCCGGGGCTCGTGGGTCACCAGCAGGACGGCCGCTCCGGCGTCGCAGCGCGCGCGCAGCAGGGCCAGGATGTCCTCCCCGGTCGCGGTGTCGAGGGCGCCGGTCGGCTCGTCGGCGAGCAGCAGCCGCCGCTCCCCCACCAGAGCGCGGGCGATGGCCACGCGCTGCCGCTGGCCGCCCGAGATCTCGTCGGGGAAGCGGTCTGCCACGTGCGCGATCCCTACCTCGTCCAGTACCGCGCGGGCCTCGTCACGGGCCTGGCGGGTCTTCACGCCGTCCAGTTCGCGCGGCAGCATGACGTTCTCGGCGGCGGTCAGCGAGGGGATCAGGTTCAGGTCCTGGAAGACGTAGCCGACGTGCCTGCGCCGCAGCCTGGCCAGCTCCCTGGCGGACAGGGAGCCGAGATCGGTGCCTTCGACGGTCACGGTCCCCGAGGTGGGCCGGTCGAGCCCTCCCGCGAGGTTCAGCAGGGTGGACTTGCCCGACCCGGAGGGACCCATGACGGCCACCAGCTCTCCGTCCGCCACCTCCAGGCTCACCTCCGCGAGAGCCCGTACGGCCTGCGGCCCCTCGCCGTGCACGCGGGTGACGCCGGCGAGCCGGACGACCCGTTCAGTGGTCATTGCTTGTCTCCTGGGAAGTGGCGATGACTGCCTCGCAGTGGTCGAGCCAGCGTTGTTCGGCCTCGGCTTGGAAGATCATGGAGTCGAGCACCAGGCGTTGCGCGGTTCCGGCCTCGGCGCGTTTGGCGCGGGTCAGGTTCTGCAGGGTGCGCATGGTGGCGGTGCGCTGGGCCTGCACGACCTGGCGGACCTCGACGCCCGGCGCGGTGACGGCCATGGCCAGCTTGATCACCAGTTCGTCGCGGGGCCGGTCGGCCTGGGCGATGGGGGTGCCGAACCATCGCGACAGCTCCGACCGGCCCTTTTCCGTGATGGCGTACACCACCCGGCCCTGGTCATCCTGCTCGCCGGGCGCAACGAGGCCGTCGCGCTCCATGCGGGAGAGCGTCGTGTAGACCTGGCCGATGTTCAGCGGCCAGGTCGCCCCCGTGGACGCCTCGAACTCCACACGAAGCTGGTAGCCGTAGCGCGGCCCCTGGGTCAGCAGGGCGAGCAGGCCGTGGCGGATCGACATGAATACTCAGTATGCATACCGAGTATGCTCTCGACAAGAGATCCCGCATATTCTGGACACCTTGCCGTTGCCAGCCTGATACTCGGGAGATGAGCTCGACGCACCCGCCTGTGCGCGCCTCCGACGGGGACCGTGATCGCGCGATCAGTGAGCTCCGCGATCATGCACTCGAAGGACAGATCTCGCATGACACCTTTCTCGGACGGGTCGATCGAGCGCTGCGTGCCCGCAGCCGCGTCGAGCTGACCGACCTCGTCTCCGATCTGCCGCCGAGCGGCAGATGGCGGCGGAGGCTGACCGACGCCGTGGCCTCGGTCTCCGACCTCACCACCCGCATCGAGACCGCGTGGCGCCGCCCGCGCCTCCCCAGGCTCGCCCTGCCAGGCGACAGCCGAACGCGCTACGTGGTGGGCCGCGGCTCCGACTGCGACCTGATCCTCACCGACCTCACGGTGTCACGCGTGCACGCCGAGCTCCGCCGAGACAGCGAGGCGTGGCTCCTCGTAGACCTCGGCTCGCTCAACGGCACCCGGCTGAACGGCTGGCGTCTGGTCGGGCCCGCCCACGTCCGCGCGGGCGACGAGATCTCCTTCGGCGAGTGCGCGTTCCTGGTCTCCCTGCCGCAGTAAGCGGTTCCGGCCGGACAAGATACGAACATTTCCGTATTGCCGTCTGGGCAGAGGTTCTCGATGATCGCGGCATGATCCGGGCCATCTATCTCTGGAGGAACCCGTGCGGATGCCCCGACGACCGGCCGGACTGCTGACGGCAGTACTCCTCACCCTCACCGTGACGTGGGCGTCGGGCGCGGGCGCCCCTGCGAACGCCGCTGATCCGGCGCCCGGCGTCGCCGATCTCGTCAAGGACCTCGACCAGATCCTCAATGCCTCGAACCTCGCCGTGGCCCGCTCCGGCGTGGTCGTCAAGAGCGCCTCGACGGGCGAGCAGCTCTACGCGCAGGACCCCGGGAAGGTGTTCCTCCCGGCCTCCAACACCAAGCTGCTCACCTCCACCGCCGCCGTCGACACCCTGGGCCTCGACTACCGCTTCACCACGAGCGTGCTGAGCTCGGGACACCGCCTGGGCTCCACCCTGGCCGGTGACCTCTACCTCAGGGGCACCGGCGACCCGACAATGCTGGCCGCCGACTACGACGCGCTCGCGGCCAAGGTGGCCGGCTCCGGCGTCAAGGTCGTCACCGGCAGGCTCGTCGCCGACGACACCTGGTTCGACGACGTGCGGCTTGGCACCGACTGGGCGTGGGACGACGAGCCGTACTACTACGCGGCCCAGATCTCGGCGCTGACCGCCTCCCCCGACACCGACTACGACGCCGGCTCGGTGATCGTCTCCGTCGCCCCCGGCGCGTCGGCGGGCGCCGCCGCCAAGGTGACCACCACGCCGCCGACCGACTACATCACGATCGAGAACCACGCCACCACCGGCGCGGAGACCGACGTCCAGGTCAACCGCGTGCACGGCACCAACAAGGTCGTGATCACCGGCACCGTGGCCGGCAAGTACGACGAGTGGGTCACGGTCGACGACCCGACAGGGTACGCCGCGTCGCTGTTCAGGAAGGCGCTCGCCAAGCACGGAGTCCGCGTGCTGGGCACGACCGGCCGGGGCGCGACGCCGGAGGCCGCCAAGAGCGTGGCCCAGCGCGACTCCATGCCGCTCAGCGAGCTACTGGTGCCCTTCCTGAAGCTCAGCAACAACATGCACGCCGAGATCCTCACCAAGGCGATGGGCCGCAAGGTGTCCGGCAAGGGCACCTGGGACGCCGGGCTGGCCGTCGCGCTCGGATTCGCCGCGAAGAACGGGGTCAAGGCGGTGCGGCTGCGCGACGGCTCGGGCCTGTCGCGGCTGGACGGCGTGACCCCGGGCGAACTCACGGGGTTCCTCATCACCATGCGCTCCAAGCCGTGGTTCAAGACCTGGTACGACGCCCTGCCCATCGCGGGCAACTCCGACCGCTTCACCGGCGGTACGCTGCGCAGCCGCATGGCGGGCACCCCGGCGGCGAACAACGTGCACGCCAAGACCGGCTCGCTGACCAGCGTCACCGGGCTGTCCGGCTACGTGACCAGCGCCGACGGCGAGCCGCTGGTGTTCTCGATCCTGACCAACAACTACCTGACCGGCAGTCCGAAGACGACCGTGGAGGACGCCATCGCGGTCCGGCTCGCGCAGTTCAAACGGGACACCCCGGTGGACGCCACCATCCAGCTCAAGAACGCGACCCCCGAGGGCCCGGAGAGCGACCTCGAATGCTCGTGGCGCAAGCCCGTCCAGTGCTGACCCGCACCTGAGGGGCCGGTGCTGTGATCCCGTCCTGAGGCCGAAACGCCACCGGCTCCGTCCCGTGTGTGACACGGGGCGGAGCCGGTGACGTTCGACATGCCGGAGAGCGTGCCGGAGGAAGGGTTACTTCTCCTTGAGCCAGCTCATCATCGGGCGGAGCTTGGCGCCGGTCTTCTCGATGGGGTGCCCGGCCAGCTCCTCGCGGTACTTGCGGAAGTTGCTCTGGCCGCCGTCGAACGAGGGTCCTCGACAGACCAGACGTGATCGTGGTTCCAGCGAGCAATCGTCGAGGCCTGCCGTACAGTCGTTACTCTTGCTCGCCTTCGGCCAGGAGCGCCGCCGCGGCATGCAGGTCCATGAGATTGGACCAGATCACCTCGCCGGATTCGACATCGCGGTGAGGCATTACATCGGGATACCAGCTGTCGCGATCGCAGCCAGGCACGGCATCGAGGATGGCGGCCTGGTCGGCGATGGTTACGTGGCCGATGATGCGGATGCCCACGTAGGTCTCGTGCCCTTCGTCCGCGCGGACGAGGACGGCAAGCGTATAACCAGCAAGATCCTCCCGCTGTTCGCGCCCGGTCAGCAGGGCGTGGGCGACCAGGGTCCGAACGCATGCCTCCATCCGGAGGACGCTGCGTTCGGCCTCTTCAAGCCGCAGGCGAGCTTCATCCAGCGGGCCGGGAAGTAGGTTCTTTGTGCAGGTGTCGCTGGTCAGCGCCGACGTGTGGGAGCTGTTGTATGCCTTCCGGGCTTGCCGGGCTCGTTCGGTGAGCGCCGCATAGAAGTCGTCCGGGCTGCCGTCCTCGCGACGTCCGGCTGCCACCAGCCACGGGCAGCGGTTGTCCGGCCAAACCGCTCCCCGCCATCGCTGGATCTTGACTTTGAAGAGCACGTTGTCATCCACCGAGACGATGCGCTCCCGGGCGCTGTCCCCGGCGAACTGAGCGGACGCCTTGCGGATCAATGGGTGATCGATCTCGTCCAGCGCCACGCGGGCGGGCGGCAGCTTGGCGATGCCGAGGTCCTCACGCAGGCAACGGATGGTCGGACGAGTAGGGTTCACCCTTCCTCCACGCCGCCGAGTTCCTCGATCTGCTCCTTGGTCAGTCCGGAGACGAGGGCCACCCTCGCGGCATGTGTCCCGTCCAACTGGGCCATCGCCTCCTGCATCGCCGCATGTAGTTCTGCCTGACGGACCTGGAGATACACGCGTACGGCTTGTGCAACGAACTCCTTTTTCGTCACGTGCAGGAAGTGCGCACCATGAGAGATCAGGCGATCGGTTTCGGTATCCACCTTCAAGGGAGCCACGTTTGAGCCAGCCACAACAACCTCCAGTACCCAATGGTACCTGGGTCCCGACTCGGCCGAGGGCCCTACGCTAGTCGCGAGTCCTGCGGGAGGTGGCGGAGGATGCGTTACCGGCGGGCAGTGAATAAAACGGGCAGAACGTCAACTCGCAGCCGTGGCACGGCGCGGGACGCTGGAGCGGGGACAAGCTGAAGGTCGAGCCGGAAAACAGTGATCGCCCGAGCTGTGCTCGGGCGATCACTGTCATGCGGAATGGCCGAGGAGGGTTACTTCTCCTTGAGCCAGCTCATCATCGGGCGGAGCTTGGCGCCGGTCTTCTCGATGGGGTGCCCGGCCAGCTCCTCGCGGTACTTGCGGAAGTTGCTCTGGCCGCTGTCGAACTCGTCGACGAGCTCGCGGGCGAACTCGCCCGACTTGATCTCGCCGAGGATGCGCTCCATCTCCTTCTTGGTCTCGCTGTTGACGATGCGCGGCCCGCGCGAGTAGCCGCCGTACTCGGCGGTGTCGGAGACCGACCAGTACATCTTGGAGATGCCGCCCTCGTACATGAGGTCGACGATGAGCTTCATCTCGTGGAGGCACTCGAAGTAGGCGACCTCGGGCTGGTAGCCCGCCTCGATCAGCGTCTCGAAGCCGGTCTTGATCAGCTCGGACACGCCGCCGCACAGCACGGCCTGCTCGCCGAACAGGTCGGTCTCGGTCTCCTCGGTGAAGGTCGTCTTCAGCGCGCCGGCGCGGGTGCCGCCGATGGCCTTGGCGTACGAGAGCACCAGCGGCCAGGCGTCGCCGGTCGCGTCGCGCTCGACGGCGACCAGGACGGGGACGCCGCGGCCGGCGGTGAACTGCCGGCGGACCAGGTGACCCGGGCCCTTGGGCGCCACCATGGCGACGTCGACGCCCTCGGGAGCGTCGATGAGGCCGTACCGGATGTTGAGGCCGTGCCCGAAGAACAGCGCGTCGCCCTCGACGAGGTTCGGCGCGACGTGCTCGGCGTACAGGTGACGCTGGATGTGGTCGGGCGCGAGGATCATGATGAGGTCGGCCTCCTCGGCCGCCTCCCCCGGGCTGAGGACGCGCAGGCCGTCGTTCTCGGCCTTCTCGCGGCTCTTGGAGCCCTCGGGCAGGCCGACCCGGACGTCCACCCCGGAGTCGCGGAGCGACAGCGCGTGGGCGTGGCCCTGGCTGCCGTACCCGAGCACGGCCACGTGCCGACCTTGAATGATCGACAGGTCGGCGTCGTCGTCGTAGAAGATCTCAGTCACTAGCTTGCCTTTCGTGGTTTCGTACGGCTCGCCGGCAGCACGCTTACGCGCTGCGGTCCAGGGCCCGGAGCGAGCGGTCGGTGATGGAACGGGCGCCGCGGCCGATGGCCACCATGCCCGACTGGACGAGCTCCTTGATGCCGAACGGCTCAAGCACCCTGATGAAGGCGTCGAGCTTGTCCGGCGTGCCGGTGACCTCGATGGTCACCGCGTCCGTGGCGACGTCCACGCAGCGGGCGCGGAAGAGCTGCACGAGCTCCAGCACGTGGCTGCGCGTCTCGGCGTCGGCCCGGACCTTGATCAGTGTCAGCTCCCGCTGCACGGACTGGGAGGGGTCGAGCTCGACGATCTTGATCACGTTGACCAGCTTGTTGAGCTGCTTCGTGACCTGCTCGAGCGGTAGCTCGGCGACGCTGACGACGATGGTCATCCGCGAGACGTCGGCGTGCTCCGTCGGCCCGACGGCCAGTGAGTCGATGTTGAAGCCCCGCCTGCCGAACAGCGAGGCGACCCGGGCGAGGACGCCCGGCTTGTTCTCGACGAGAACCGACAGCGTGTGGCGGCTCATGCGTTCCCTCCCGAGAAACCCGTCAGGCGTGCGAAGCGGCTCACAGCAGCTCCTCGTTGTCCCACACGGGAGCCATGTCCCGAGCGATCTTGATCTCGTCGTTGCCGGTGCCGGCCGCGACCATGGGCCAGACCATCGCGTCCTTGTGGACGACGAAGTCGATGACCACGGGGACGTCGTTGATCTCCATGGCCTTGCGGATCGTCGCGTCGACGTCCTCGGGCCGCTCGCACCGCAGGCCGACACAACCGTACGCCTCCGCCAGCTTGACGAAGTCGGGGATGCGACGGACCGTCTTCAGGTCGGAGTTCGAGTAGCGCTGGTTGTAGAACAGCGTCTGCCACTGCCTGATCATGCCGAGGTTGCCGTTGTTGATGACGGCCACCTTGATCGGCACACCTTCGATCGCGCAGGTGGCGAGCTCCTGGTTGGTCATCTGGAAGCAGCCGTCGCCGTCGATGGCCCACACCGTGGCCTCGGGCTGTCCCATCTTGGCGCCCATCGCGGCCGGGACCGCGAAGCCCATGGTGCCCGCGCCGCCGGAGTTGATGAACGTGCCGGGGTTCTCGTACTTGACGAACTGCGCGGCCCACATCTGGTGCTGGCCGACTCCCGCCAGGTAGTAGGCGTCCGGCCCGACGATCTCGCTGATCCGCTCGATGACGTACTGCGGGGCCAGCGAGCCGTCCTCCGCCTTGTCGTACCCGAGGGGGTAGGTGTCCTTGTAGCCCTGGAGCGTGGTCCACCAGGCGGTGTAGTCGCCGGCGCGGCCCTCGTCGTGCTCGTGCTTGACCGCCGCGACCAGGTCGGTGAGGACCTCGCGGCAGTCGCCCACGATCGGGACGTCCGCGTGCCGGTTCTTGGAGATCTCGGCCGGGTCGATGTCGGCGTGGATCACCTTGGCGTTCGGGGCGAAGCTGTCGAGTCTGCCGGTCACGCGGTCGTCGAAGCGGGTGCCGAGAGCGATGATCAGATCGCTGCGCTGGAGGCCGCCGACGGCCGCGACCGTGCCGTGCATGCCGGGCATGCCGAGGTGCAGGTGGTGGCTGTCGGGGAAGGTGCCCCTGGCCGTCAGCGTGGTGACCACGGGGATGCCGGTCAGCTCGGCCAGCTCGGCCAGCTCGGCGGACGCCCGCGCCTTGTGCACGCCGCCGCCGACATAGAGCACCGGCCGCTTGGCCTCGACCAGGAGGCGCGCGGCCTCCCTGATCTGCTTGGAGTGCGGCCGGGTGACCGGGCGGTAGCCGGGCAGGCGCATGGTGGGCGGCCACGCGAAGGCGGTGGTCGCCTGGAGCGCGTCCTTGGAGATGTCGACCACCACGGGGCCCGGGCGGCCGGTGGAGGCGATGTGGAAGGCCTCGGCGATGATCCGGGGGATCTCGTCAGCATCGGTGACCAGGAAGTTGTGCTTGGTGATCGGCATGGTGATGCCGGAGATGTCGGCTTCCTGGAAGGCGTCCGTGCCGATCAGAGGAGCCACGACCTGGCCGGTGATCGCGACGATCGGGACCGAGTCCATGTAGGCGTCGGAGATCGCGGTCACGAGGTTCGTGGCGCCGGGACCGCTCGTGGCCATGCAGACCCCGACGCGGCCGGTCGCCTGGGCGTACCCCTCGGCCGCGTGGCCGGCACCCTGCTCGTGGCGTACGAGCACGTGCCTGACCTTGGTGGAGTCGTAGAGCGGGTCGTAGGCGGGCAGGATGGCACCGCCGGGGATCCCGAACACCGTGTCGACCCCGACCTGTTCCAGTGCCCTGACGAGGGCCTGCGCACCTGTCATCTCTTCGGTCATCGGCTCGTTTCCTTGCGTGGCTGAGCTGGGTGTGGCCATAAAAAATGCCCCGCCCGCCGGGAGAGGCGGTGCTGGGGCTGGCGCGCAGGCTGGGGACTCTTCGTCAGCGACCCGCGCGCCGGCGAAGTACTACACCGTCAAACCAGGCTCGCGAGAGCCCGGCGATGAGGTCCCCAGTGATACGCATGCCGCAACGATAGCCCCTGACACATCCGACGTGTCAAATCCCCGGACACATGTCTCACCATATGGGATGTCGGGCGGAGATGCTAAGCGGTGTTCTGGAGTGGCGACAGACTCGTGCGCATCAGCGAGTCGACCCCCCTCGCCGCCATGGGCCTGGCCACCAGATAGCCCTGACCTCGGGTGCAGCCCATCTCGCGCAGGAGCTCCAGCTGCTCGGGACGTTCGATGCCCTCGGCGACGACGATCAGGCCGAGGTCGTGGCCGAGCCGCACGATCGTGCGGGTCAGCAGCGTGAGCGTCTCATCGCGGCCCAGACCCGACACGAACGACGGATCAATCTTGATCATGTCGACGGGAAGCCTGCGGAGCAGGGCGAGGGAGGCGTACCCGGTGCCGAAGTCGTCGATCGCGAGCCGCACGCCGAGGGCGCGCAGCTCCGACAGGCGGTTGATGATCTCCTCGGCGTCCTCGACGAGCATCTCCTCGATGACCTCAAGCGTCAGGGCGCTCGCGGGCAGGCCGCTCTCGGCCAGGGCCGCCTCGACGGTCTCCACGAACCGGGGGGCGGTGATCTGGCGGCTGGAGAGGTTGAGCGAGAGCCCGATGTCCCACGACGACGCCCGCCAGTTGGCCACCTCGCGGCAGGCCTCCCGCAGGATCCACTCGCTCAGGGGGACGATCAGGCCGGTGTCCTCCGCGGCGCCGAGGAACTGCTGGGGAGGGACGAACGTGCTCCCGCGCCACCAGCGCACCAGGGCCTCCACCGCCGTCACCCGGGACGTCGCGAGGTCGACCACCGGCTGGTACTCCACGGCGAACTGGTTGGCGAGGAGGGCCCGCTGGAGGTCGGCGGCGAGCTCGAGCCGCCGTACGACGTCGGCGTGCATGTGGGCGGCGAACACCTCGACGCGGCGCCCGCCGAGCTCCTTGGCCCTCGCCATCGCCACGTCGGCGTTGCGGATGAGGTCGCCCGCCGGGACGCCGTCCTCGGCGAACGCCACCCCGACGCTGGCGGTCAGCGCGATGTCGCGGTCGGCGACCCTGAAGGGCTCGGAGGACACCGCGCGCACCAGCCGCTCGGCGAGGTCGATGGCGGTCTGCGCGTCGGCCGTGCCCGAGCCGCCCGACGCGGACCCGCCCGAGCTGCCGGACTCCAGGAGCACCGCGAACTCGTCGCCGCCCCAGCGAGCCAGCGTGTCGTCCGCCCGTACGGCCGCGCGCAGCCGCCGGGCGGCCTGGCTGAGCAGGTAGTCGCCGCTGGCGTGGCCCACGGAGTCGTTGACCCCGGTGAACCCGTCGAGGTCGACGAAGACCACGGCCGTGCGCCCCGTGCCCCTGCGGGCGAGCACCTCGCGGGTGCGCTCCTCGAAGTAGGCGCGGTTGGGCAGGCCGGTCACGCCGTCGTGGAAGGTCAGGTGGGCGACCTGGTTGCGCAGCGCCACCTGGTCGCTGACGTCGCGCGTGGAGATCAGGACGAGGTCCTCGCCCTCGTGCGGGTGCCGGGTGGCGACGGACTCCGCGGGCCGCCAGGTGCCGTCGGCCGCGCGCACCCGGCAGGAGACCCTGCAGGCGCCCTGGCGGTCGCCGGAGGGCTCCTCGTCGGCCGTCATCGCCCGCAGCGCCGCCTGGACGGCGGGCGAGTCCTCCGAGTGCACGTAGTCGAGGATGGAGGTGCCGATCAGCTCCTGCGGGCTGTAGCCGTACAGCGCCTCGACCCCTGACCCCATCTCGCGGACGACCCCGTCGTGGTCGCAGACCAGGACGACGTCTCCGGCGCTCTCGGCCAGGTGGATGAGCCGGCGCTCGCCGGACTCCACGGTGCCGCGCATGCTCGCGGTCTCAAGGGCCATCACGAACACCCGGGCGAGCAGCACGAACACGACCGAGCCGCCAACGATCGGCAGCACCGCCACCGGATCGTCCAGCGGACCCGCCAGCACGCGTACGACCAGGACGACGGCGGCGACGCCCGCCAGGGCGAGCGGCGCGCCGTCGACCACGGCGGAGGGAGTGGACCGCACCGGCTTGGTGCCGCCGCGGTTCGCCCAGGGCATGGCGGCGAGCAGCAGGAAGGCGACGGGGGCCACCATGCCCGCGATGAGCGGCGGGGTGCCTCCCACGGTCAGCCGCCCGACCGCCGTGGCGAGCTCACCGACGGTGATCGCCACGAGCACGACGAAGGCCGCCGTGCCGACCCGCCTGCCGCCTGAGCGCGCGGCCAGCACGGCCGGGGCCACGGCGCAGGTCGTGAGCAGGCACACCACGGGCAGGGCCAGCGTGCCCGGCTCCTCGGCCTTGGCGTAGGCCGGCCCGAGCAGCACGATCCAGCAGATCACGGAGAGGGAAGCGGCGCTGATGTACGCGATGGAGACGTAGTGGAGCACCGACCTGCCGTACGCGGGCCGTCCCACGCTGACGCCGCACCCGATGGCGAGCAGCAGGGTGCCCACGAGCAGCAGGACGTCGGCGAAGGTCAGCACGAAGGGCGTGCCCTCGGCGATCGGCCGCAGGCCGACACCCGCGAGCCAGGTGATCGACCCGCCGGTGAGCCAGCGCCACGAGGAGGACTGGGGACGCGGGGTGGCCCGCACCGCCGTCACGAGGAGCGAGAAGGCGGCGAGAAGCCCCGCCACCACCCCCGCGATCGCGGTGACGACGGAGTAGGACCCGCTGACGAGAAGGGCAGCCGCGAGGCCCACCGCGCCGAGGCCGGCGGCGGCGGTCAACGGGACCCTCGGGTCACGAAGGCCGTTCAACGTCGTCGCCCATACGGCTCATCCCTGTCACGTCGCCAGTGTCGCGCCCGCCCGGCGGCGGGAGGGGCGACAACCGCTGAGTCGTCACCGATCTGATAACCGCCGTGGTGCCTTCCAGCGGTTCGCGCGGTGAGTTTCACCGTACGCAGTCGAGGTCACGAGGCAGCCACGGTCTGGGTTTGCTTTCCTATCGGTCCGAGTCAGGAAGACGTGTCAAGCATGTCAGTAGGACCCCGTGATCACGTTGTTCAGTGGTTCCCCGGACATATATCTCAACATCTGAGACCGTACGAGCCTGCGCGCCCGCCGGATCGAGGCGGGTGTGCTGCCCGCCACGTGGGGCGTGATGAAGACCCCGGGAGCCGTCCACAGGGGATGCCCCTCGGGAAGGGGCTCGGGGTCGGTCACGTCCAGTGCGGCGCGGACGCGGCCCCGCTGGAGCTCGGCGACGAGCGCGCCGGTGTCGACCACGGGGCCCCTGGCAGCGTTGACCAGCACGGCGCCGTCCTTCATCCTCGCGAGGAACGCGGCGTCCACCATGCCCGCCGTGCCCGGGGTGGAGGGCACCAGCAGCACCACCACGTCGGCCTCGGGCAGCAGGGCGGGAAGCTCGTCCTCCCCGTGGACGCCCTCACGGGCGGTCCTCGCCACCCGGACGACGTCGACCTCGAACCCGTCGAGGCGGCGCTCCAGGGCCTGGCCGATGGAGCCGTACCCGATGATCAGCACGGTGGCGTCGGCCAGCACTCCGGTGTAGCGGTACGCCCACTCGCCGCGCCGCTGGGCGTCGGTGAAGCCGGGGAAGTCGCGAAGCACCGCGATCATCGCTCCCACGGCCCACTCGGCCGTGCCCGCCTCGTGCACTCCCCGGGCGTTGCACAGGATGACCCCGTCGGGCAGGTGCGGGCGGTAGGCCTCCACGCCCGCCGTCACGGTCTGCAGGAGGCGCAGCTTCGCCATGCGGCCCAGAAGCTCCGGGGTCTGGCGCGGCGGCACCAGCGGGGGCACCCAGACCTCGACCTCCTCGGCCCCCTCCGGCGGCCGCGGGCCACCGTCGTAGAGGACGCAGTCCACGTCGGGCAGATCGGTCAGAACTTCGACGATGGCCTGCGAGGGAGCCCAAATCTTCATGACCGTTAAGCCTAACGATCCCCTACTGGGCCGGGAACCTGGCGGCGCCGGGACCAGTATGGAGTCACGGAGGAGGTCCAATAATGGCGAACCGAACCTTTTGTCCCATCGATGGCGGGCCCCGGGCCACGCGCAGGACCGCACTTCGGCGTGCCACGGTCGCCGGACGGGCGTTCGCCGCGATCACGGCCGCCGCCCTGGTCGCCGGGTGCACCCCCGGTACGGCGGCGCGCGGTGGAGGCGAGGAGGGCGGCACGCCGTCCCCGCTGGCCAGCGCCCTTCCCCAGCAGGAGCCCGCGACGCCCCGCACGCTCGTCGAGGGCCTGACCGTGCCGTGGGCGATCGCGTTCCTGCCGGGCGGCGACGCGCTGGTCACCGAGCGCGACTCCGCGCGCCTGCTACGGGTGACCCCGGCCGGGAAGACGAGCCCGGTGGGGGTCGTGGAGGGCGTGTCCCCGAGCGGGGAGGGCGGCCTGCTCGGCGTCGCGGTGTCCCCGAAGTTCACGCGGGATCACCACATCTTCGTGTACTTCACGGCGGCGACCGAGAACCGCATCGTGCGCTACCGCTACGACGGCGGCCTGAAGGACCCGGAGACGATCCTCAGCGGCATACCCAAGGGCGGCATCCACAACGGCGGGCGGCTCGCGTTCGGCCCCGACGGGTACCTTTACGCCTCGACGGGCGAGACCGGCGACCGTCCCCTCGCCCAGGCCCTCGGCTCGCTGGGCGGCAAGATCCTGCGCATGACCCCCGACGGGAAGGCCGCCCCCGGCAACCCGTTCCAGAACGTGATCTGGAGCTACGGCCACCGCAACGTCCAGGGCATGGCCTGGGACCCCTCCGGCCGCATGTACGCCTCGGAGTTCGGCCAGAACACCTACGACGAGGTCAACCTGATCAAGAAGGGCAAGAACTACGGCTGGCCCACCGTGGAGGGCTTCGGCGGCCGGGACGAGTACGTCGACCCCCTGCTGACCTGGTCCACCGACGAGTCGTCCCCGTCCGGCATGGCCTATGCGGGCGGGTCGCTGTGGGTGGCCGCGCTGCGCGGCACCCGGCTGTGGCAGATCCCGCTGTCCCCCTCCGGCCAGGCGGGCAGGCCCATTCCCCGGTACGAGGGCGAGTACGGCCGGCTGCGGGCCGTCGCGGCGGCGCCGGACGGCAACCTGTACGTGTCCACCAGCAACAAGGACGGGCGCGGCTCCCCCAAGAAGGGCGACGACCGCATCCTGGTCATCCCCATGAGCTGACCCGGGCGGTCACCCCGGCAGGGGCTCCACGCCGATGTCCACGCTGATGTCCCCGCCGGCGTTCCCGCCGGTGTCCTCGCCGGTGTCCTCGCTGGAACTTCCTCGCCCGGACGTACCGCTCGTCGAGGACGGCCGCGCCTGCGCGCAGGTGACCTTGTCCTGCGGCTTGTAGACCGTGGTCTCCTGCCGGTCGCGCTTGAAGGCCTCGTCGTCCTTGTAGAAGACCCGGGTGACCGTGACGGTGAAGCCGGGGCCGCCCTCCATCGGAAGGCAACCGGGGTCGCTGTCGGACCTGCTCTCGGGCTGGGTCGCGCTGGAGCGCTCGGTCGTCTCGGCCTCGATGCGGTCGTACTTCTTCGTGCTCCACAGGGTCACGGTCACGGAGGTACTGCTGTACGAGGTCTTGATCAGCACGCCGTACTCCGTGTCGTTCCTCCATCGCAGGTCCGTGTCGGGGTACGACACCGCCGCGTCCCGCCCGGCGGGATAGCGCGAGACGTAGAACGCGTGCGCGGTGCGCTCGATCTCCTCCATCCCGGCGTAGAAGGTCGCGTTGTACATGGTGGTCGCGAACTGCGAGATACCGCCGCCCAGGGCGATGACCAGGCGGTCGTCGTCGATGGACTGCGCCGGGACGAACCCGCGCGCGGCGTCGGGCTTCCCGACGGCCTCGTTCAGCGAGAACGTCTCCCCCGGCTTCACCAACCGGCCGTCCACGAGGTCGGCGGCCTTCTGGATGTTGGTCACCCTGGCGGCGCAGCATGGGAAGTACGTCGTGAAGAAGCCGATCTGCTCCTTCACACCGAGCTTCATGGCGTACTCGTCGGTGAGGACGGGCTGAGTGATGGCGAGGGACACCGGGATGGTGCGGCTCCCGCCCCCGGTGACCACGCCGGCCACCGCGGCGGCGAGCTTGGCGGCGTCCACGCCCTTGCCCGTGCGGGCGTGCACGAGCTTCGGCGCGCCGTTCTCGATGACGAACCCCGCCTCGCGCGGCGTCTCCGCGACGCCGACGAGCCTGGTCGAAAGGCCGTTGACGGCCTTCCAGGCGTCGAACCGGGGCCGCACCACCCCGCGCTCGTCGGCCGCGAAGCTCAGGTGGGCGGCGATGGCCGGCGCGGACAGGCGTACCCGCCTGCTGCCGTTCGCCAGGATGATCGGCGCCGACACCGCCCGGCGCGCCACTTCGACCGCGCCGTCGAACTCGGCCTTGCCCGCCCTCGGCCGTACCGGGGTCACCGGCAGCGACACCGTGGCCGGGGCGTTCACGAAGGCCCGCTTGATCGCCTCACCCGTGGCCCGCTGGTCGAGGACCACGCCCTCCTTGGGGTGGACGACCTGCGGGGTGGTGCCCTTGTAGACGATCGCCCCCTCGCGGGCGGGCCGGTCGACGCCCTTGGCGATCTTGCGTACGCGCTGGCTGAGCTTGACGGGGTTCAGCGAGATCCGCAGCGGCAGATCGCGATCTCCGGTGAGCGCCTGCCAGACGGCGAGGGGGCTCGGGAACCCGGTCTTCGCGTCGGCGACCGTGGCCTCCACGTCGATGGTCAGCCCCGCGTCGCGCGGGTCGAGCACTCCGACCCGCCGACCGTTCAGCATGAGGCCGACGGCTTCCTGGTCGTTCCCGTCGAAACGCTGGTGGATGCGGTCGATCGCCTCGGTCTCGGTCAGGTTGCCGATGTGCACGTCCGCCACGTGCGTGCCGGGCAGCACCCTGCCCCACATGTACGTGGCGGGGATCGCGTAGGCCAGTAGGAAGAGGAAGGCGAGCCCGCCCGTGAGGATCAGGAAGACGCGTAACCTGCTCCGGGTCTCCTGCGGCTCCGGCACGATGACGACAGAGGGCTCGACCGCCACGTCGTCGGCGCGGCGCACCCGCGCGCTCGCGGTCATGGGCCACGGCTCGGCCGGGGGCGCGGGAGGCGGCAGCGTCACCGACTGGCCCGACTGCCCGCCGATGCCGGAGGGCGGTGTCTGCGTGAAGAGGTCGGGCGACACGCCGGGCGGGAGGGGCGAGACCCCTGGGGGGAGCTTCTTGCGTCCGCCGGGGGGGCGCGCGGGAGTGCTGTCCTTCGAATACTGGCGGTCGACGGGCAATGCGACGGGGGAGTCCGGACGCACCGCCGCGAACGGGTCGGGCGGCGGGTCGATGGACGCTCCGGCGTTCCGCACGCCCTCGTCTCCTCCCGCTCCGTACCGATTCCCCCGCATCACCCTAAACCAACACCACTCGCAAATTCCTCTACATCTCCGGATGAATCCAGTCCCACGTACCGACATTTCACACTTGAAACACGTACCAAGTACGACGGGCCCCGGACAGCACGACGGGCCCCGCGAACGCTCGCGGAGCCCGTGGCGCCTGCTCGTACGGCCGGGGGTGGCCGGGGTGCTACTCGGACACGCCGAGCTTCTCCAGGATCAGCTCGCGGGCACGGCCGGCGTCGGCCTTGCCCCTACTGGCCTTCATCACGCCGCCGACCAGCGCGCCCACCGCGGCGATCTTGCCGGAGCGCACCTTGTCGGCCGCGTCGGCGTTCGAGGCGAGCACCTGGTCGATGATCGAGGACAGCTCGCCCTCGTCGCTGACGATGCGCAGGCCCCGCGCCTCGACGACCTCGTCGGGGGAGCCCTCCCCCGCGAGCACGCCTTCGAGCACCTGGCGGGCCAGCTTGTCGTTCAGTGCCCCGGACGCCACCAGCTCGACCACCCGGACGATCTGCGCGGGGGTGATCGGCAGGTCGGCGAGCGAGGTGCCGGCCTCGTTGGCGCGCCGGGCCAGCTCGCCCATCCACCACTTGCGCGCGTCGGCCGCGGGCACGCCCGCCGTGACGGTGGCCTCGACCAGGCCGATGGCGTCGGCGTTGTGCATCGCCGCCATGTCGAGGTCGGAGACGCCCCACTCGGCCTGGAGCCGCCTGCGCCGCACGGTCGGCAGCTCGGGAAGCTCGGCTCGCAGCTCGTCGACCCACTCGGGGGCCGGCGCGATCGGCAGCAGGTCGGGCTCGGGGAAGTAGCGGTAGTCCTGCGCCTCCTCCTTCGAACGGCCCGACGTGGTGACGCCGGTGTCCTCGTGGAAGTGGCGGGTCTCCTGGATGATCCTGCCGCCGTCGGCGAGGATCGCCGCCTGGCGCTCGATCTCGCCGCGCACCGCCCGCTCGACGCTTCGCAGGGAGTTGACGTTCTTGGTCTCGGTGCGGGTGCCCCACACGCTCGTACCCCGGGGCATGAGCGAGACGTTGACGTCGCACCGCATGGAGCCCTCCTCCATGCGCACGTCGGACACGCCCAGAGTGCGCATCACCTCGCGCAGCTCGGTGACGTACGCCTTCGCGACCTCGGGCGCGAGCCGGTCGGTGCCCTCCACCGGCTTGGTGACGATCTCGACCAGGGGGATGCCCGCCCGGTTGTAGTCGACGATCGAGTAGTCGGCGCCCTGGATGCGGCCCGTGGCACCGCCCACGTGCGTGGACTTGCCGGTGTCCTCCTCCAGGTGGACCCGCTCGATCTCCACCCTGACCGTCTCGCCGCCCACCTCGACGTCGAGGTAGCCGTTGACGCACAGGGGCTCGTCGTACTGGCTGATCTGGTAGTTCTTCGGCATGTCCGGATAGAAGTAGTTCTTCCGGGCGAAGCGGCACCACTCGGCGATGGTGCAGTTCAGCGCCAGGCCGATGCGGATCGTCGACTCGATGGCCTTGTCGTTCGCCACCGGCAGCGCGCCGGGCAGCGCGAGGCAGACCGGGCAGACGTGGGTGTTCGCCGGCGCCCCGAACGTGGTCGGGCACCCGCAGAACATCTTGGACGTCGTGCCCAGCTCGACGTGGGTCTCCAGGCCGATCACCGGCTCGAAACGCTCAAGCGCCTCGTCGTACGGCATGACGGTGTGAGTGGTGGTCACAGGGACGGAGCCTCCTTCAGCAGCGGGCCGCCCCAGCGGTTCTCGAAGGCCTTTTCCACGGCGGCGCCCACGCGGTAGCAGCGGTCGTCGCCGAGGACCGGGGCCATGATCTGGAGGCCGACGGGAAGGCCGTCCTCCTCGGCGAGGCCGCACGGCACGGAGATGGCGGCGTTGCCCGCCAGGTTGGCGGGGATGGTGCACAGGTCGGCGAGGTACATCGCCATCGGGTCGTCGGCACGCTCGCCGATCGGGAACGCGGTGGTGGGCGTGGTCGGCGAGACCAGGACGTCCACCTGGTGGAAGGCGGCCTCGAAGTCGCGCGAGATCAGCGTGCGGACCTTCTGGGCCGAGCCGTAGTAGGCGTCGTAGTAGCCGCTCGACAGCGCGTAGGTGCCGATCATGATGCGCCGCTTGACCTCGGGGCCGAAGCCGGCCGCCCTGGTCAGCGCCATGACCTCCTCGGCGCTGCGGGTGCCGTCGTCGCCGACGCGCAGCCCGTATCGCATGCCGTCGAACCTGGCCAGGTTGGACGAGGCCTCGGACGGGGCGATGAGGTAGTAGGCGGGGAGCGCGTAGGTGAAGCTCGGGCAGGAGACCTCGACCACCTTGGCGCCAAGGGACTCCAGCAGCTCCACGGCCTCCTGGAAGCGGGCCAGCACACCCGGCTGGTAACCCTCGCCCCCGAACTCCTTGACCACCCCGACGCGCAGCCCGGCGACGTCGCCGCGGCGCGCGGCCTCGACGACCGGCGGCACCGCCTCGTGGATCGAGGTGGAGTCCATGTTGTCGTGGCCGGAGAACGCCTCGTGCAACAGCGCCGCGTCGAGCACGTTGCGGGCGAACGGGCCCGGCGTGTCGAGCGACGAGGCGAAGGCGATCACCCCGTACCGGGAGGAACCGCCGTAGGTGGGCTTCATGCCGACGATGCCGGTGACGGCGGCGGGCTGGCGGATCGAGCCGCCCGTGTCGGTGCCGGTGGACAGCGGGGCCTGGTAGGAGGCCACGGCGGCGCTCGAACCGCCCGAGGAGCCGCCCGGGATCCGGCCGAGGTCCCACGGGTTGCGCGTCGTGCCGTACGCGGAGTTCTCGGTGGAGGAGCCCATCGCGAACTCGTCGAGGTTGGTCTTGCCGAGGATCACCAGGCCGGCCTCGCGCAGGCGCGCGGTGACCGTCGCGTCGTACGGCGGGCGGTAGCCTTCGAGGATCTTCGACCCGGCGGTGGTCGGCATGTCCTTGGTCGTGAAGACGTCCTTGTGCGCGATCGGGACGCCCGCGAGGGGGCCGAGCTCCTCGCCGGCGGCGCGCCTGGCGTCCACCGCGCGGGCCTGCTCCAGCGCCGACTCGGTGGCCACGTGCAGGAAGGCGTTGACCTTGGGCTCGACCTCGGCGATGCGGTCGAGGTGCGCCTGGGTCACCTCGACGGCGGAGACCTCGCCGGCGGCCATCAGGGCGCCCAGCTCGGCCGCGGTCTTGCGGGTGAGGCTCATGCCTCCTCCCCGAGGATGCGCGGGACGCGGAAACGGTCGTCCTCGACGGCCGGAGCGGCCGCCAGCGCCTGCTGCGGCGTCAGGCTGGGCCGTGCCTCGTCGGGACGGTAGACGTTCGTCAGCGGCAACGCGTGTGAGGACGGCGGCACGTCGTCGGTGGCGACCTCGGCGACGCGAGCGACCGCGCCGATGATGACATCGAGCTGCGCGGCGTAGTGGTCGAGCTCGGTGTCGGCCAGCGCCAGCCGGGACAACCGGGCGAGGTGAGCGACCTCGTCGCGGGTTATGGCGGACATGAGTCGTTAACCCGTTTCATGGATGGCAATTGGACAGTGTCATCCTAGGGCGAGTGACCGAACGTGGCCGAACCATTAACCATGGTTCTCCGAGGCCATGAGCGCGTCGGACGTCCGTGGGCCCCCCGTCGCCGGGGATCTCCACGCCCGCACCCGCCTGACCGGGGCCCTAAAGGGTCGTGACCTCGGCGGACTCGCACCTGCCGTACGACGGCTCGCAGAGCCGCTCGCGGAGCCAGGCGGTGGTCTCCGAGGCGGGCATCGGCTCGGCGAACCGCCATCCCTGGCCCGAGTCGCAGCCCATGTCGCGAAGGCGCTGGGCCACCTCCTCGTTCTCCACGCCCTCGGCCACCGACCGCAGGCCGAGCGAGCGCACGAGGTCGACGATCGAGCGGACGATGCGCTCGTCGTCCACCGACTTCCCGAGCCGCTGGACGAACGACCCGTCGATCTTCACCTCGCACACCGGGAGGCGCTGGAGCCGTACCAGCGAGGAGTAGCCGGTGCCGAAGTCGTCGAGCGCGAGCGGGATCCCGAGCGCGACCAGCGCGTGCAACGAGTCGGAGGTGTAGGCCTGGTCGGTCATCAGGATGCGCTCGGTCACCTCCAGCTGGATCGCCTCGGCGGGAAGCCGCAGGCGGTCGAGCCCCGCCTCCAGCTGGTCGGGGAGCGCCGAGTCGAGCAGGTCGCGGGCCGACACGTTGACCGAGATCGGCACCTTGAGCCCGGAGTGCCACCAGTAGGCCGACTGCTCCAGCGCGGCGTCGATCACGTGCTCGGTGATCTGGCGCATGAGGTACGACTGCTCGGCCAGCGGGATGAAGTCGGCCGGGGACACCGGCCCCCGGTCGGGATGCCACCACCGCAGCAGCGCCTCGACGCCCTGCACCGCGCCCGACGAGAGGCTGACCTTGGGCTGGTAGTGCAGCTCCAGCTCGCTCCCGCCGACGGCCCTGCGCAGGTCGCCGAGGAGGTTGAGCCGCTCGGGCGAGTTGCGGTCCTTCTCCGCGAGGTAGACCTCGACCCCGGTGCGGCCCTCCTTGGCGAAGTACATCGCGACATCGGACCGCTGGAGGAGCAGCTCGAAGTCGGGCGCGTGGTCGGGGTACAGCGCGATGCCGACCGAGGCGTCCAGGTCGAAGGTCATGCCCTCCAGCCGTACGGGCTGGGTGAGCGCGGCCCTCAGCCGGGCGGCCACCTCGCGGGCGGCGACGGCGTCGCGCACGGTCGGCAGGAGCACGGCGAACTCGTCTCCCCCGAGCCGCGCCACGACGTCGCCCGGCCGCACGCTGTGGGTGAGCCGGTGCGCGACGATCTGCAACAACCGGTCGCCCACGGGGTGGCCGAGGGTGTCGTTGACCTCCTTGAACCGGTCGAGGTCGAGCAGGAGCAGGCCCACCCGCACGTCCTCGCGCGCCTCGGCCAGCGCCTCCTCGGTACGAAGGATCAGCAGCTTGCGGTTGGGAAGGGCGGTGAGCCCGTCGTGCATGGCCTGGTGGTCGCGGCGCACCGACAGCGAGGCGGTGAAGTACATCGTGGCCAGGGGGGCGACGAACAGGGGGACCAGGGCGGGCGAGTGGCTCATGACGACCACGACCGGCGGGGCGAGCCCGAGAAGCGCGGTGTAGACGAGGCTCTGGTGCCCGATCGTGGTGCGGACCACCCGGAGCAGCGGCCTGCGCTCGTGCAGCGCCACGGCCCCGCAGACCAGGACGCCGCGCACGACGAAGTAGGCCACGGCCGCGAGCGCGACCGCCGTTATGTCGGTGCCCTCCGGCACCCAGGGCGTGGCCGGATTGGGATGGTGCCCGAAGGCCGCGAGCACGACCGCCGCCGCGGTGGAGGCCAGCGAGACCTGCGCGACGTTGAACACCGTGCGGTGCCAGGCCCTGTGGTGCGAGAGGCCGTTGACGACCAGCCCGAGCGAGTGGATCAGCACCGCCACCGACAGGCCGTGGTACAGCAGCACGGCGAAGGTGAACAGCGTCGAGGTGGCCGTGCCACCGGCCAGGCGCGAGGTGGAGACCACGATCGGCCGCAGCTCTCCCAGCACGACCAGCACCACGAGCACCCAGAACAGCGGGGTGCGCGTGAGTGCGGCCAGCTCGCTGAAACCGAGCCGAAACTCCGCGACGAGCAGCGCCACCAGCCCGGCGGTGGCGACCCCGGTCAGGTAGGTCCAGAGCGGGGAGAAGGGCCGAGGTGCGGTGTCGCGCGTGTCGGATGGGTCCGTCATAGGCAAGTAAACCCCCAAGAGGTCACTATGGGAGGGTACGACCTCTGGGCCACTTCGCGAAACCGGTTGGGCACGTTCCGTCACCGATAATTTCGGCGTTCCGGCTCTTCCTGTTCGTGACGAGCGACGATCACGGATGACAAAATTTTCATGAAATATCCGTCTAGGCCCGGAAACGCGCGGATCAAGCCCGGATGGACGCCATGACGGGTCCCGCTAGGCGGGCTCGGGCGAAGATCCTCCCGGCTCGGCGGGCACCTTCTCGGGCTCGGCGGAGTCACCTTCGACGATGGCGGTCCCACCCCCGGACCCGGCCGTCTCGCCCGCGGCCCCGTCGGTCCCGCTCCCGGACTCGGCGGCCCCGCTCCCGGGCTCGGCGGGGGCCTCTTCTGCCGGGGTGACGGCCTCGGGGCCCTGGTCGAGGAGGGTGTGGAAGCCCGCTTCGTCCAGGATGGGGACGCCGAGCTTCAGCGCCTTGTCGTACTTCGAGCCCGCGTTCTCGCCGGCGACCACGAAGGCGGTCTTCTTCGACACCGAGCCGGTCACCTTCCCGCCGCGGCTCTGGATGGCCTCCCCCGCCTCGTCCCTGGTGAAGCCCTCAAGCGTGCCGGTCACCACGAGGGTCAGGCCGGCGAGGGTCTGCGGGCCCTGCCCGGCCGGGGGCTCGTCCTCCATGCGCACCCCGGCGCGGCGCCAGCGCTCGACGATCTCGCGGTGCCAGTCTTCGGCGTACCACTCGTGGATGGACGCGGCGATGGTCGGGCCGACCCCCTCCACGACGGCCAGTTCCTCGACCGAGGAGCCGAAGATGCGGTCGAGGGACAGGAACGCCGAGGCCAGGGCCTGCGCCGCCGTCGGGCCGACGTGCCGGATGGACAGGGCGACCAGCACCCGCCAGAGCGGCTGGGACTTGGCCCGCTCCAGCTCCTCCATCATGTGCTCGGCGTTCTTGCTCGGCTCGCCGCTCATGTTGGCGAAGAACGTGACGACCTTCGGCTCTCCGGTCTCCGGGTCGGTCTTGGGCAGGCCGGTGTCCTGGTCGCGCACGACGGACTTGATCGGCAGCAGCCGGTCGATCGTCAGGTCGAAAAGGTCGGCCTCGGTGCGGACCGGGGGCTCCTGATCCAGCGGGGCCGTCAGCGCGGTCGCCGCGACGTAGCCGAGGCCCTCGACGTCGAACGCTCCCCGGCCCGCCGCGAAGAAGATGCGCTCACGCAGCTGCGCCGGGCAGGAGCGGGCGTTCGGGCAGCGGATGTCGACGTCCGCCTCCTTCATGCGCCGCAGCTCGGTGCCGCACTCAGGGCAGTGGGTGGGCATGACGAACTCGCGCTCGCCCCCGTCTCGCAGGGCGGCCACCGGCCCGACGATCTCGGGGATCACGTCGCCCGCCTTGCGCAGCACCACGGTGTCGCCGATGAGCACGCCCTTGCGCGCGACCTCCGAGGAGTTGTGCAGGGTGGCCCGCTCCACGGTGGACCCGGCGACGACGACGGGGTCCATCACGCCGTACGGGGTCACGCGGCCCGTGCGGCCGACGCCCACCTGGATGTCGAGGAGCTTGGTGTTGACCTCCTCGGGCGGGTACTTGAACGCGATGGCCCACCGGGGCGCGCGGGAGGTGGAGCCGAGCTGCCGCTGCAGCTCGATCCGGTCGAGCTTCACCACGACGCCGTCGATCTCGTACGCGGTGTCGTGGCGGTGCTGCCGGTAGAGCTCGATGAACTCGTCGATCTCGGTGAGGCTCCCGACGACCCTGTAGAGGTCGCTGACCGGCAGCCCGAACGCCTTCAGCCGCTCGTAGACGCCCGACTGGGTCTCGGGCAGCGGGGCGCCCTCCCAGGTGCCGACGCCGTGCGCGATCATGCCGAGCGCGCGCTGGGCGGTGATGCGCGGGTCCTTCTGGCGCAGCGACCCGGCCGCCGAGTTGCGGGGGTTGGCGAACGGGGCCTTGCCCGCCGCCACGAGCTGCTCGTTGAGCTTCTCGAAGCCCTCGACCGAGAGGTAGACCTCGCCCCTGACCTCCAGTAGGTCGGGCACGTCGTCACCGGTGAGCCGGTGGGGGATGTTGGCGATCGTGCGGACGTTGGCGGTCACGTCGTCGCCCATGCGCCCGTCGCCGCGCGTGGCGCCCCTGACCAGCCTGCCCTTCTCGTACACCAGGGCGATGGCCAGGCCGTCGATCTTCAGCTCGCACAGGTAGGGCCCGGGATCGGTCTCGACGAGCCGCTCGGCTCGGGCCTGCCAGCCCGCGAGGTCGGCGTCGTTGAAGGCGTTGTCGAGGCTTTCGAGCCGCCGGAGGTGCTGCACGGGGGTGAACTCGGTGGAGATCGGCGCGCCGACCTTCTGCGTCGGCGAGTCGGGAGTGCGCAGACTCGGATGCGCCTCCTCCAGCTCGCGCAGCTCGCGCATCCAGGCGTCGTACTCGCCGTCGCTCACCGTGGGCGCGTCGAGCACGTAATAGCGCCAGTTGGCGTCGTCGGCCAGCTCCGCCAGCTCGGCGTGGCGCTCCAGTGCCCCCACCGGCACGCCCTCGACCTCCGCAGCCATGCCCGTTCTCCCCTCATCAGTCGAACCCAAGGAGAACGCTACGGCCAGCGACGAGTGCTCGCGCCTCCGCAAATGCGGTCTACCTGGGGAATCGTTACTTCCACCATGCCATCCAGCACCGACATTTCTGTACGAAAAGGACCGTCGCCGTCAACATCCCGCGTATCGCTCTCATGGGACAGAACACGCGAAACGCCGACCACCCTCGCGAGGGTGACCGTCCCCGCGGGGAACGGTCATCTCGTGACGGCGGCCGGCGTGAGCGGAGCGTCCCGGCCGGAGGTCAGCCGCCCTGGGCCCAGACGCCTTCCCACTGGGAGCACTTGCCGGTGATCTTCTTGGACGTGCCCCGGCAGACCTTGGCCGTGGAGCTCAGCATGTACCCGGCGTTCACGCGGAACGACAGGGTCCGTGACTGCGAGCAGTTCTTGAAGGTGGCGGTGCGGTACTTCCCCTTGTCCGTCAGCCACTTGATCTTCAGCCACGAGCACGTGCGCGCGCCGCCCGCGTCGTACAGGTCACCGGTGATCCGCAGGCCGGAACTGGTCGAACGGATCTTGCCGCCCGCCCATCCCTTGTGATCGGACGAGGCGGTGGGGCCCCAGGACCATGATTCGGCGGCGGATGCCCGGGTCGTGGTGGAAGCGCCCGCCGAGGCCGCCGCGGCGGCGGGCAGGCCGAGGCCCAGAGCGGCGGCGGCGGTGAGCCCGAGCAGTGCGCGAAGACCGGTACGCATGACTTTCTCTCCTGAACATGTGGTCGGTTACCACCTCAAGAGATAGAGCAGCGTCCTTGCAGCGGACTTGCACGGAAGCCACTATCGGCCGCGCTCCTCCCCGCCGCGGTCGTCGGGGTCGTCCCGCAGCACGCGTGCCGCCTCCCGGCAGCGGGCGAGCGCGGCCCGCGCGTACGCGGGAGAGGCTCCGGCGAGCCCGCACGACGGGGTGAGCACGACCTGCTCGGCGAGCCGCGAGGGGTCGAAGCCGAGCCTGCTCCACAGCTCGACGGCGGGCCTGGCGATCACGTCGACGTCCGCGAGCTTGGTGTCCGTGCCGGGGACGACGCCGAGGAAGAACGCCGTGCCGGCCTCGATCGCCTCGCCGAGACGGTCCTCGTCCCGGCGGCGCAGGAACCGCGCGTCCAGCGAGATGCCGCCGAACCCGGCCGTGCGGAGCACGCCGAAGGGCAGGTCGGGCGCGCAGCAGTGCACGACGGTGAAGGCGCCGGAGGGCAGCACGGCGCGGAGCCGCTCGGCGGCGACCGGCGCCTCGACGGCGGCGAGCCTGCCGAACCCCGAGGCGGTCGGCACGGTGCCGGCGAGCACCCCCGGCAGGCCCGGCTCGTCCACCTGCACCACGACCTGCGCGCCCGGCACTCGGGCGCGCACCGCCGCGACGTGCGCGGCCAGGCCCTCGGCCAGCGAGTCGGTCAGGTCGCGCACCGCTCCGGGGTCGGCGAGCGTCTTGTCGCCGTAGCGCAGCTCGATGGCGCCCGCGAGGGTCCACGGCCCGCACACCTGGATCTTGAACGGTCCCTCGTACCCCTGCGCGACCTCCTCCAGGACGTCCAGGTCGCGGGTCAGGTGGTCCCTGGCACGGCGGAAGTCTCGCCCGGGACGGTCGGCGAAGCGCCAGCCGGACGGCTGCACCTCAACCGGAAGCTCCACGAGCAGGGACGCGGTGCGCCCGACCATGTCCGCGCCAACTCCCCGGTCAGGCAGCTCCGGGAGATACGGCAGGTCGGGAAGCTCCCCGAACACCATGCGCAATGCCTCCACATGGTCATCACCCGGGTGGGAACCCACCCCGGTGGCACTCGCCGCGTTCCACGGAAACTCGCTCACAAACCGCAAGCTTAGAAGCGCTTCGAGGGCAGGCCGCACGGGAGACCATCCGCCAGGCGCAGCGCCCTGCAAGCCGATTCCAAGAACACCCGCCTATCTCTGGTCGTTGCCGGGGTTCCCGCCAGCGACGGAAAGCCGCTGCCGCGGGCCACCGGCACCTGTCACGACGACGAGAGGGAGCCCACGTGAGCCGCCGTATGCGCGTCGTGCGGCAGAACATGCTGACCGACTGCGGCCCCGCCTGCCTGACCATGGTGCTGGACCACTACGGCCTGCGCACGACGACCCGCGAGGTGACCGAGAGGGCCGGCGTCTCGCGCGACGGGCTGACCGCGAAAGCCCTGGTGGCGGTGGCCAGGGAGTACGGCATGGACACGGTCGCGCTCAGGATCGCGCCCGAGCGCATAGGAGAGGTGACCCTCCCCGCCATCGCCCACTGGAATCCCGCGCACTTCGTGGTCGTCGAGCGGGCCGGGCGCGGCCACGTGACGATCGTGGATCCGGCCCGGGGCCGCCTGCGGCTGACGGCCGCCGAGTTCACCGCCGGGTTCAACGGGGTCGTGATCGTGCCCACGCCCGGCCCCGCCTTCCGTCCCCGGCGCCTCGACCTCCCCACCCGCCCATGGCGGCGCAGGATGCCCGCGGACGTCCTGCGGCGCTCGCGCGGCCTGGTCGCCCTGGTCCTGCTGGCGTCGCTGGTGCTCCAGGCTCTCGGCCTCGTGCTGCCGCTGTCCTCCGGAGTGATCGTCGACCGGATCCTGCCCTCGGGCGGCACAGGACTCCTGCCCCTCGTCGGGGCGGGCATCGCCGTCGCGGCGGCGACCCAGTTGCTGCTGAGCTACCTGCGCGTCAGGATGCTCACGGCGCTCCAGGTCAGGGCCGACCGCGACCTGACCACGGAGGTGGTGCGGCACCTGTTCGCCCTGCCGTACCGCTTCTTCGCCCAGCGGGGCACCGGCGACCTGGTGACCCGGATCCAGGGCGTCACGGCGATCCGGGAGCTGGCGACCGGCCAGGTGCTCCCGGCGATGCTGGACGGGCCGCTCACGCTGGTGTACGTCGCGCTCGTGACCGTGGGCGATCCCGTGCTGGGCGGGTGCCTGCTCGCCGCCGTGGCCGCGCACGCCGTGCTGCTGTTCGGCAACAGGCGCCGTACGGCCGCGCTCATGCAGCGGCAGCTCGCCACCCAGGCCGACGCCCAGGGGCGGCTCATCGAGTGCATCAAGGGGATCGAGTCGCTCAAGGCCATGAGCGCCGAGTCCCGGGTGATGGACCGGTGGTCCACGCTCCTCACGGCGCAGCTGGCCGCCGGAGCGAGGAGCACGACGGCGATCGGCGGCATGGCGGCCGTGCAGAACGCCATCCACCTGGTGACGCCCATGGCCCTGCTCTGGGTGGGAGCCTGGCGGGTGATCGACCACAGCATGACCCTCGGCACGCTGCTCGCGCTCAACGCCATCGCGCTCGCCACCGTCACCCCGCTGAACTCGCTGATGAGCGCCCTGCAACGGCTGCAGGTCGCCGGAGCGGCGATCGGCAGGCTGGCCGACATCCTGGACAGCGACCCGGAGAGCGAGACGGGGGCGACCGGGCGGGACGCGGTCGCGGCGTGGCCTGCGGGCCTGCGGGGAGGCGTCGAGCTGCGCGGAGTCGGCTTCCGGTACGACCGGAGAGGCGCCTGGACCCTCCGCGACGTCTCGCTCAGGGCCGAGCCGGGCCAGAAGATCGCCCTGGTCGGCCGCTCGGGCTCGGGGAAGAGCACCCTCGCGAGGATCCTGCTCGGGTTGTACACGGCCGAGGAGGGCGAGGTGCGCTACGACGGCGTGCCCGTGGCGGCGGCGGACATGCCCGGGCTGCGGCGCCGTTTCGGGGTCGTCACCCAGGAGCCCGCGCTGTTCACCGGCACGATCGGGGAGAACATCGCCCTCGGGGACCCGTCGGCCCCGCTGGAGCGGGTGATGGCCGCCGCCCGGCTGGCCTGCGTGGATGAGGACGTCGCGCACCTGCCCCTTGGGTACGAGACGCCGCTGTCGGAGGGCCACGGCCTGTCCGGAGGCCAGCGCCAGCGGCTCGCCCTGGCCAGGGCGCTGCTCACCGAGCCTCGGATGCTGGTTCTGGACGAGGCCACCAGCCACCTCGACACGGCCACCGAGGCCGGCATCGAGGCCCGGCTGTCCGGGCTGCGGCAGACGCGCATCGTGATCGCCCATCGGCTCAGCACGATCAGGGACGCCGACGTGATCCTCGTCCTGCGCGAGGGACGGATCGTCGAGCGCGGCCGGCACGAGGACCTCATGGCGCTCGGAGGCGAGTACGTGACCCTGGTCGAGGGCCAGAGCCTCGCGGGGGCCGGGAGGGCGACATGAAACCGTTCAGCCTGATCCAAGCCGATTCCAAGCGCGGCCTCATATCTCTAGTGACTGTTGGGGCGTTCCCAACGGCAACGAAAGGAGGGGCAGCGTGAGCAACCCGGAGAACATCGGGCAGGTGCTCGACGAGAACGAGCTCGACAAGCTGAGCGGTGGCCAGGTCAGGGTGGACGTCGGCATCTACATCGACCCGCCCGGCATCTGCGTCTCCGTCTGAGGCGACCCGGGGACCGGGACCTGATGCCCGGGAGCCGGTGATCCGTTCACAAGAGGGCCTGGAGCGTGGTCGCCGCTTCAGGCCCTCCGGTCCATCGGCGGACGAGGCGAGGGCCATGATGGACAGATGAAGCTCACCAAACACGGCCACGCGTGCGTGCGACTGGAGAAGGACGGGGCCACCCTCGTCATCGACCCGGGTGGCCTCACCGAGGAGTCCGCGCTCGACGGGGCGGACGCCGTTCTCATCACCCACGAGCACTTCGACCATCTGGAGGTCAAGCGCCTCGCCGCCCTCGGTCCCAGCGTGCCGATCTGGACCTGCGCGGCCGTCGCCAAGCAGCTCGAGGGCCTGAACGCCAAGGTCGGCGTCATCGGGGACGGCGACTCGTTCACGGCCGCGGGCTTCGAGGTCGGGGTGATCGGCCGGGACCACGCGGTGATCGCCTTCGACGTGCCCGTCGTGCAGAACGTCGGCTTCCTGGTCGACGGCGAGGTGTTCCACCCGGGCGACGCGTTCACCGTGCCGGGACAGCCCGTGGGCACACTGCTCACGCCGACCAGCGGCCCGTGGATGAAGGCCCCCGAGATGGTGGACTACCTGCTGGAGGTGGCGCCCAAGCGCGCCTACTCCATCCACGACGGCCTGTACAACGACATCGGGCTGATGCTGGTCGACGGCATCCTCGACCGCCGCGGCAAGGCGCAGGGAGGCGACTTCCGCCGCCTGAGGACGGGCGAGAGCGTGATCCTGGGCGGTTGACCCCAGGTCAGGAGGACGAGGCGATGGTGGCGGAGCCGAGGACGGTGTCCCCGCTGTAGAGGACGGCCGCCTGGCCCGCCGCCACCCCGGTGGCCGGGCTGTCGAGCTCGATGTGGACCACGCCGCCGGAGAGCTGGGCGCGGCAGCCGTACACCTCGCCGTGCGCCCGGAGCTGCACGTGGCACGCCATCGGCTCGTACGGCTCGCCTGCCGGGCCGTTCCAGACGGGACGCTCGGCCACGATGGAGCTGACCGCCAGGGACGAGCGCGGGCCCACCGTCACGGTGTTGGACACCGGCTCGATGGACAGCACGTAACGCGGGCGGCCGTCGGAGGTGGGCCGGTCGATGTGCAGGCCCTTGCGCTGGCCGACGGTGAAGCCGAAGGCCCCGGCGTGGGTGCCGACGACGGCGCCGGTCTCGTCGACGATCGGGCCCTGCTCTGCGCCCAGCCGCTCGGCCAGGAAGCCGCGGGTGTCGCCGTCGGCGATGAAGCAGATGTCGTGGCTGTCGGGCTTGTCGGCCACCGCGAGACCTCGGGCGGCGGCCTCCTCGCGGACCTCGGCCTTCGTGGAGCCGCCCAGCGGGAAGATCGCGTGGGAGAGCTGCTCGCGGGTGAGCACCCCGAGGACGTACGACTGGTCCTTGCCGGGGTCGACGCTCCTGCGCAGCACGCCGCCTTCGAGCCGGGCGTGGTGGCCGGTCGCCACCGCGTCGAACCCGAGCGCCAGCGCCCGGTCGAGCACGGCCTCGAACTTGATCTTCTCGTTGCAGCGCAGGCACGGGTTGGGCGTGCGGCCCGCGGCGTACTCGTTGACGAAGTCCTCGACGACGTCGCGGTGGAACCGCTCGGCCATGTCCCAGACGTAGAAGGGGATGCCGATCACGTCGGCGGCGCGGCGGGCGTCCCTGGAGTCCTCCAGCGTGCAGCAGCCCCGCGCGCCGGTGCGGTAGGACTGCGGGTTGGCGGACAGCGCGAGGTGGACGCCCGTGACGTCATGGCCGGCCTCGGCGATGCGGGCGGCCGCCACCGCGGAGTCGACGCCGCCGGACATGGCGGCAAGCACACGAAGACTCATAACACTGTCGAGGTTACCCCGCCCGGCGGTACCGGCGGGCGTGCGGGAGATCCCCGCCCGCCGGGAGCCGGTCGGCGTTGGCACAGGCGCCGGACACCTGGGAGGATCGAGTGCCATGCGACTGTTCGGGCGGAGAAGCGAGCCGGGTGAGCCGGACCAGGTGATCGCCGGCTTCTGGGCGTGGTGGGCAGAGGCCCGGCCGAGGATCGACGCCCTGCTGGAGGCGGGCGACACCACGGGGCTCGCCGAGGAGCTCGCCCCGGCCGTCGACGCCCTCGATCCGGGCCTGGTGTGGGACATCGCGCCCGGCGGCGCCGCGCGGCAGGCCCTGGTCGTCTCGGCGGCCGGCAATCCCGAGCTCAGGCCGCTGGCCCACCGCTGGGCGCTCGCCGCGCCTCGGGCCGACGCTGTGTGGGAGTTCCATCCGTCCCGGCAGGCCAACCCCGGCGCCACCGACCTGACCCTCGATGTGGGCGGGCGCGAGTTCGCGCTCGACAAGCTCGTGCTCGGGCTGCGGGTGCCCAACGGCACGCCCCGCATCGACGTCACCGCCTATCACCCGATATTTCCTGACCTGGTGGACGAGACCCGCACCGAGGCGGCCGTGCTCGCCCTCGACTGGCTGCTCGGGGAGGACGAGGTGGCCCGCTGGGTGGGCGACATCGTCGCCGCCACCTTCCAGCCCCTCGACGCCGTGCCCGCCGTGCACCTCCCCGCCGTGGTGGCCGACCTCGCCTCCGAGTACCCACAGGGCCAGTGGGCGCTCATGGAGGGCCAGACGGCCGGCGGAGCGCGCCTGATCGCCACCGCGCGCTATCCCCTGCGCCCGGTCGACCACCCGCTGTTCGACCAGCACATCGCGATCACGCTTCCTTACGCGGAGGCCGGCGACGACGGGCTGCCCACCGGGGGGTCGGCCGCCGCGCTCCGCGAGTTCGAGGAGCGGCTGGCCGAGCGTGTCGACCGGCTCGGCGGCACCGCCGTGCTCGCCGTCCACGTGAGCTCGGAAGCCACCCGCGTGCTCCACGTCTACGCCGACCCGTCGAGCGACGCGGCGACGCGGATCGGGGAGCTGGCCGCGAGCTGGAAGGAAGGATCGCCCGGCGTCGAGCTGGCCGCCGACCCCGGCTGGATCGCGATCTCCCCCTTCCTGAGCTGACCCACGTCCCGAGCCGACCTGACCTTCCTGCCTAGCCTGGCCCGGGCGGGATGTCCGAGCAGCAAGGCGCGGCCCACCGACTACACCGGCGACGAAGAGGAGTGAACATGCCGAGGACGCCGAGGGACTGGGCCGACCTGGAGCAGGAACTGCATGAGGCCGGCGTCTCCCCTTCCGTGATCGAGGAGGGCATGAGAAAGCTCCTCGCCGACGCGCGCGGCCATCAGCTTGCCGAGGCAAGCAACTTGGACACGGACAGAAGGACGTCGCCAGCGCCATGGGTGTGAGCGTTGCCCGTGTCTCACAGATCGAGCATGGCGAGGTCACGTCCCTCACTACCCGCAGCCGGAGTGCCCCTGCTACGCCTGCTGGCCGAGGAATCCGGCGCACGCGGCCAGTCGCCCAGCTTCCGGCCCGCTACCGGCGGAAGATCATCTTTCGCAGCGACGGTGCGGACGCTACCCAGGACCTCTTCACATGGATCAAGAAGACCGCTGCCCGGGACGGCTACACCTGGCACTACAGCGTCGCGAGAAACCGGTCCGCGTCGCCTACCTGCGGTTCGGCCCGGTACGGCACCCACGCGGCGCGCAGCGCCCGCAGATGCCCCGTCACCCGGGCCGAGGACACCGAGACTAGGTCATCGCGTAGGCCGAGCACAGTCACCGCCGCGGCCTCAGGCTCACCGCGCTGGAGTTGGACGTTCGCCAAGCGAGCACCGATCAGCGTACGGGCCCGCCGCTCGACCGTGCGACGCGATCCCGCCGACGCGGCGAGATGCCCCTCGGCCGAGGGGAGATCGCCCAGCGCTGTCAGGGTGAGACCTGCCTGGTGCTCCAGGGACTCCCGGCGGTAGGCCCCCGCCCATTGGGACTCAGGGATCGAGTCCGCCCGCTCAAGGTCCCTCTCGGCGAGCCGGAGCAGATTCCGCGCCTGGCAACGGTTCCCCGCAGCGGCGTTGGCTTCGGCCCGCATCCCGGTGATCCACGCGCGGGTCCGAGCCGGGCAGCCTTGACGGAGCCCCGCTGCGGCGGCGTCCGCCAGGGCCAGTCCCTGGGTGGCGTGGCCGAACTCGACCGCCTGCACCGCCATGGACCGCAACCCGGCCGCCCGGACCAGCGGGTCCGCGGCTTCCTCGCCCAGGCGTACCGCCTGCACGTAGTACCGCTGAGCGAGCCCGGCCGCACCCGCGTCCGCAGCCATCCACCCCGCCAGATACGCCACCTCGGCGGCTGCGCGGAACAGATCAGGCCGGGCCTTGCCCGTGGCGCCCCTCAGCAGAGGCGTCACCTCGTGGGTCAGGTAGGCGGCGACCGCCGCTCGGGCGTGTCCGCCGCCATACAGTTCGTCTGCGTCAGCCAGGCGGCGGGTCATCTCACGGATGCGGTCGACATCCCCCGGCCCTGCCCGGCGGGTGGCGCCGGCGCGTTCCCCGGCCCACGCTGGGCTTTCGGGGAGTCCGAGGGCGGCGAGCGAGTACAGGCCGGCCGTCAACGCCGTACGGCGATTCAGCATGTCGTCCTCCCCGAGAGCGGCCAGCACCGCGACGGGATCCCCCTCCCAGGGGTCAACCGGATCCAGGCTGGTGCATGGCCAGCCCAGATCGGCCGCCGACACGTCCCGGCCGAGCCTGCGCGTGAACGCCTGCGTTGCGGCTAGGACCGTGTCGGATCGGGGTACCGCCCCTGTCAGCCAGTGTGCCACCGCGGTGGCGCCGTGGAGCAGAGGCCGCCCGGACTCTCGGCCTGCCTCGTTCACCGCCCGCGCTACGGCGGCCATGCTCCACCCGGCCTGCCCGATGGCGTCAGCCAGGCCGGTGTTCACGATCGGATGTTGCCGCTTACGTGGCACTCTTCGCCCACCCTCGCCAGCGAGCATCTGGACCCAGAGCTGTACGGCTCCCACCATGCGCTCAAATTCAATTCGATTCAATACCCCGACCTATTGCGAACGCAGCGTCGCGGCCCTTCACTGTCAGTGAGCAAGGCGCGAAGCAGGGCCAGGGGAATCGCACCGCCCCTTGACCCGGCCCGGGTTGACGTCGCCCGTGGCGACATCCGAGGAACAGCGATCCGCATAGTAACGCTTGGAGGTCAGATGGAGACCGGTTCTTACCGAAAGGCGCCCCCCGGGCGTTCCGGGGGTGTGAAAGGCCCCGTCCTGGAGTTCGCCCCTGAGGAGATTCCGGGCGTTCGTCCGGGGTGTCGAGCGCGGCGAGTTCGACGTGACGCCCGGGCGGGCCGCTGAAGTGCCGTGCCGTCAGTCCGAGCCCCAGAAGGGGGCACACCTCACACCTGCGTGCCGTGGCGGAGAGTCAGCCGCGAAGGTGGAAGGTTAACGCCAGCCAGCAAGGCCTGCAGTGATCGACCACATACATCCGGCTTTGGGCTGGCCGTCGAGTTTCATCCCGTCACCGGATCCCCCGGTGGCGCCTTTGGGGGGCTGCGGCGGCGGCCTGGCCAGAAAGAAGGCACCATGTTGGACACGATGAGCGCCGATGAGCTTCGCGGCGCGCTGGCCGAACAGGTCGCGGCCCGGCACCAGGCGCTGGGCTTGGTGCTACCGGCCGAGATCGACAGGGCGCTGCGGACGGTCCCCCGTCACCTGTTCACGGGCGACGCCGAACTTGAGGCCGCCTACGAAGACACCGCGATCATCACCAAACGCGACGAGCGGGGAATCTCCGTCAGCTCGGTGTCGGCCCCGTGGCTCCAGGCGATGATGCTGGGCCAGGCCGAGCTCAAGCCCGGCGACCGGGTGCTGGAGATCGGCAGCGGGGGTTACAACGCGGCGCTGATCCGGGAGGTCGTCGGACCGACCGGCTTGGTGACCTCGGTCGACATCGACCTTGAGATCACCGACCGCGCCAAACGGTGCCTGGCCGACGCGGGCTACACCGACGTAGACGTGATCCCCAAGGACGCCGAGTTCCCAATCGAACCCGGCCGGACGTTCGACGCGATCATCGTCACGGTCGGGTCATGGGACGTCCCCCCGGCGTGGCCGGCGCAGCTCGCCGAGGGCGGCCGGCTCGTCGTCCCCCTCCGCACCAAGGGCATGACCCGGTCCTGGGTGCTGGAGCGCCAGGGCACCGCCCTGGTGAGCCGGGGCCAGCAGACGTGCGGGTTCGTGCCCTTATGCCGACATCGGCATAACGCGACTTATGAGGACCTCGTCGTTATGGGGAACTGGCCGGGATGGCCCTGTCGCTTTAGGTGTTCCTCTGATCACATATCGGCATAATCGGGGGTTGGCCTGCGTTATCTCTTCGATTCTTGACTGGAGGGATGGGCATGGTGGATCTGTCGGGTGTTGCTGTTTCGGGGCCGTTGGCCCCGTATGCCGAGGGTTTCGCGGTCGAGTTGGCGAGTGGGGGATATGCGGCCAGTACGGTGCTGCATCACTACCGGCTGCTGGGGCATGCGAGTCGTTGGCTGGAGGCCCGGCGGCTGGAGGCCTGTGCGCTGAGCGTGGAGGTGGCGGAGCGGTTCCTTGCGGAACGTCATGCCGTCGGTCATCTGGCCGCGTTGAGGATCGGCTCGTTGGAGCCGCTTCTGGGGTATCTGCGGTCGTTGGGGGTGGCCGGGGTATCGCCGGTGGTTCGGCCCGCTGGCGCGGTCGACGTCGTGCTCGCGCGTTTCGCCGACTATCTGGCTGGTGAGCGGGGGCTGGCGACGTCCACGGTCGAGATCAGGGTGCAGCTGGTCCGGCGATTCCTGACGGGGCTCGCCAAGGGTGGTGAGCTGGACTTGTGGTCCTTGACCGCTGAGGAGGTGGCCGCGTTCGTCGTGGGTGAGTCGCGGGAGCGGCCCGCGTCGCTGCCGCCGACGGTGACCGCGTTGCGGTCTTTGCTGCGGTTTCTGCATATCGACGGCGCGATCGCCGCCGGGCTCGCTGACGCGGTGCCGACGGCCAGCGGGCGGAGGCTGGCCGGTCTGCCCAAGGCGCTGACCGGGGACCAGGTCGCTGCCATGCTGGCGACCTGCGACAGGGCGTCCGCGGTCGGAGTCCGCAACGCGGCCATCTTGACGGTGTTGTCTCGTCTGGCCCTGCGGGCCGGTGAGGTCGCCGCTCTCCGGTTGGAGGGTGTCGACTGGCGGCGCGGAGAGATCAGTATCATCGGCAAAGGCAGCAGGCACGAGCGGTTGCCGCTCCCCGACGACGTCGGCAGTGCGATCGTCTCCTACTTGCAGGACGGCAGGCCCGAGACGGATCAGCGGGCGCTGTTCCTTTGCGCCAGAGGGCCGTTCCGGCCGATGAGCCCGGACACCGTCAGCAACGTCGCGGCGCTCGCCGCCCGCAAGGCGGGGCTGGGGATCATCCGCGCGCACCGGCTGCGGCACACCGCCGCGACCGCGATGCTGGAGGCGGGCGGGTCGCTCGCCGAGATCGGGCAGGTCCTCCGCCACCAGCACGCGGCGACGACCGCCATCTACGCGAAGGTCGACATCACGGGGTTGCGCAAGGTCGCCCGGTCGTGGCCCGGATCGGAGGCCGCCGCGTGACCGCCCTGCGCGAAGCCCTCGCCGACTATCTCGCCGTCCGCCGCGCCCTTGGTTACAAACTGGAGCGGGCGGAGAAGCTCATCGGCCAGTTCCTGGACTACCTGGACGAGCGGGACACCGACACCGTCACCATCGAACACGCCCTCGGCTGGGCGACCGAGCCGTCCAGCGCTGACCCTTGGTGGTGGGCACTGAGGCTGAACGCGGTCCGCCCCTTCGCCACCTACCTGCACACGCGAGACGCACGCAACGAGGTCCCGCCGAAGGGCCTGATCGCATACCAGCAGCCACGAGCGACACCATATTTGTATTCGCAAACCGAGATCGGTGCCCTGATGGAGGCAGCCGCTCACCGGCCCCACCCCATGAGCGCAGCCACCTACCCCGCCCTGATCGGAACCCTTGCCGTCACCGGGATGCGGATCGGTGAAGCGCTCGCCCTGGAAGTCCAGGACCTCGACTCCGACCAGGCCATCTTGACGGTCCGGGACGGCAAGTTCGGCAAGTCCCGGCTCCTGCCCCTGCACCCCACCGGCCTCCACGCGCTGCTGGACTACCAGCGGACCCGAGACCGGCTCCTGCCGGTCAGAGCCTGCGACAGGCTGTTCGTCTCCTCGGTCGGCACCCCGCTGGACTACTCCTGGGTCCGTCGCGCGTTCCGGGCGATCACCCAGGACGCCGGCATCGCGGTCCGCTCCGCGTCCTGCCGACCCAGAATCCACGATCTTCGGCATTCCTTCGCGGTCGCGACGCTGCTGGACGCCTACCGGCGTGGCGACGACGTCCAGGCGCTCCTGCCTCGCCTCTCCACCTATATGGGACACACCAACCCGAAGAACACCTACTGGTATCTGTCGGCGGCTCCAGAACTCCTCGCCCTGGCCGGTGAACGCCTGGAACACCATCTGACGATCGGAGACGCCGCATGAGCACCCTCGCTCCGGCCCTGCAAGCGTTCTTCACCGACCGGCTGATCCGGCAACGCCACGCCAGCGACCACACCATCGCCGCCTACCGCGACACCTTCAAACTCCTGCTGGCCTTCGCCGAACCCAGAACCGGCCACGCGCCCTCCGAACTACGCATCGCCGATCTGGACGCGCCCGTGATCGGCGCGTTCCTCGACCACCTGGAAACCGAACGAGGCAATGGCGCCCGCACCCGCAACGCCCGCCTCGCCGCCATCCACTCCCTGTTCCGCTACGCCGCCCTCCGGCACCCCGAAGACTCCGCCGTCATCCAGCGCGTCCTGGCTATCCCCACCAAACGGTTCGACCGCGCCATCGTCACCTACCTCACTGACCCCGAGATCGACGCCCTGCTCGCAGCCCCCGACCAGACCACGTGGACCGGACGCCGCGATCACGCACTGCTCGCCCTCGCGATCCAAACCGGCCTGCGCGCCACCGAACTCACCACTCTGACCAACAGCGACGTCCACCTCGGCACCGGAGCGCACGTCAGCTGCACCGGCAAAGGCCGGAAACAGCGCGTCACCCCCCTCACCAACGCCACCGCCACCACGCTGAAAAGCTGGATGAACGAACGCGAAGGGCCCCCCACCGACCCGTTGTTCCCCACCCGGACCGGCACACCCATGAGCCGCGACGCCTTCGAACGGCGAGTCGCCAAACACGCCGCAACCGCCGCCTTCTCCTGCCCCGCCCTCGCCGAAAAGAAGATCTCCCCGCACACACTCCGCCACACCGCAGCCATGCGACTGCTACACGCCGGAGTCGACACCACCGTCATCGCCCTCTGGCTCGGCCACGAAAGCGTCGCCACCACCCAGATCTATGTTCACGCAGACCTCGCCCTCAAAGAACGCGCACTCGCCCGCACCACCCCAACCGGCACCACGCCCGGCCGCTACCAACCCACCGACACCATCATCGCCTTCCTCAACAGCCTGTGATTACGCGGCTCTTGTGACGCTTCTGTGGGTCTGGGCGCCTGAAAAGGCTCTTCACAGTTGGGGTGTGATGAAGGTCAGCGCGGCGTTGGCCCGGGATGGGAGACTTCGACCACCCCGACTAACCTCACCTGCGAAGAGCCATTTTGGGAGCCGACGATGGATAGCGAGATTCAGTTGATCAGCGACGGCGACGGCCTGGTGGTCACCGGCGATCCGACGGCTGTCAAAGAATTCCTCGTCTCGGAGGGCCTGTGGTCGTCGTCGAAGGACCTCGGACAGCGACTCAAGTCCGTCCTCGGTACAGGGGCCGTAGTAGCGCAGGCAGGTTCCGAGGTTGCCGCCAACTCAGGCCGCTGGCTGAAGACGACTAAGGAGTCAGCACACCTGATCAACAAATGCGGGCTGAGGAAAGCCATGAAGACGGGGAACCCCACAGGTGTGGTCCTGGGAAAGAAGGGCGGCCAGATCGGGACATTCGTCGAATTCGTGAAGGGTCCCAGCTCGCTGCTGAACCCGGCGATGCTTTCTGGTGTCGCGGGGATCATGGCGCAGGCTGCGCTGCAACAGTCCATGGCCGAGATCACCGCCTATCTCGCCAGGATCGACGAGAAAGTCGACGACGTGCTGCGCAAGGTCGATGGCACCGTGCTGAAAGACATGCGCGGAGCGCGCACACTGATCGGGCGTGCCACGACCATGCGGGAGTACGAGGGCCGGGTCACCGACGACTCGTGGTCGACGGTGCAGGATGCGCTGGGGAAGATCGCGGGCGTCCAGGAGTATGCGTTGCTTCAACTGGAAGCGATCGCGGAAAAGATGGAGGGCAAGACCAAGATTCGCGGCCTTGCCAAGGCGGCCGAGGAGGCGGAGCGCGAGGTCAAGAAGTGGCTCGCGGTCCTGGCTGAATGCTTCCAACTGCAGGACGCGTTCGATGAACTCAACCTCGACCGGGCGCTGGACAAGTCTCCGGAGGAGCTGGACGCGCGTCGGTGGGGACTGAAGGCTGACCGCCAGAACCGGCTGGAAGTCATCTCGCAGAGCACAGAGTCTCTCTTGGCCCGCATGGATGTGGCTGTCGGCACGGCCAACGCGAAGGTGCTGCTGCAGCCGGCTCCGTCCCGGGCTGTGGTGGATTCAAGCAACCAGGTTGCGACCGGCGTCCATGACTTCCGCGGGCTACTCGGGATCGAGTCCGGCCGCCAGTCATTTGAGAAGAGACGATGGATGGACGCGGCCGCGGAGGCGAGGGACAAGGCGCTCGAGAAGGCGGGACCCGCGGCGGCCGCCATCGCCGTCGTGAGCGTCGCGATTACCCTCAAGGTCTTCCAAGACCGGGGGGAGGAAAGCTGAGTGAGGGCTCCGGCCCACGGATCAGTGTCAGGAGAGCAGATTATGCCGACAACGATCCACCCCCAACAGCGCCCCTCAAGGCCGCCAGCTCCGACATCGGCGTAACGCCACGATCCCCATAAGTGCCCATGCAGGGCGCCGGAGCCCACAGGGGAACCGGGACCCCGCTGCGGGACGATGACGCGGTCGGACTGTGGCAGGACGAGCGGGAGAGCGTCGAGGTGGCGGCGTTGTCCGGCGTCTTGGACCTGCCTCGCGCCGAGGTGTGGACGGGCATCACCGTGGGCGCGAAGACTTCGTTCAGCGACCAGGATCTGTGGCTCGCCGCGACCCTGCCCGGCTTCTGCTTGATCACCGCGTCACAGAAGGCCATCGACGACGGCACTGTGGCGCTGCCGTGGCCGTACGGCACGCCGGCGTTCGTGGACGGCCCCAACCTCGCCTACCGCGCCAAGCCCCGCCCGGTCGGCGACAGCGGCGAATCCCGCGAGTTCGGCTCGTTCGCGCACGGCCCGCAGGCAGAGCGGTCCGCGCGGCTACTGGCCGAGCAGATCGCCGCGTGGGACCGAGCCGGACAGCCGAGCCCTCGCCTGGAAGTCCACCCGGTCGGCACGCCGGACGCCGACCTGCCCGACGGGTTCGTGCTGGAAAAGAAGCACTCCCGTCTCGTGATCTCCTGGCCGACGGCCAGGTAGCACCGCCCAACCTTCCGAACCGAAAGGATCTTGTTATGGAGCCGACCGACTTCCGCCTCGACGTCCGCCTAGCTGCTACCGGCCCCGCAGTCACCCGGGTCGACACCGAGGACTGCACCAGCGACAACTGCGGTACCACCCCGGGCAGCGCCGGCGTCGCCAACTGCTAGACCTCTCCGGGTGTTCCCTGCCCCTCCGTTCGGGCCGGGAACACCCCCGCTCCGAACGGAGGACCAGAGTGCATCAACCAGGCTTTCGAGCGGTGGACGCCGCCGTCATTCGCGTCGCCGCCTACCCTGACGACCTGGTCCTCCCGCCCTGGCCAGACCTCACCAACGACGACGTTGCCGGGCCGGCGGACTGGGTCCGCCAGGTCTGGCCGTTGGCGGGCGTGGCCGACGTAGTTGAAGTAGCGAGCCCTGACCTGGCTCGCGCCCTCACTGCGTTCTGCGAGAACCCCGGCGGGTTCAAGCCGCGCCAGATCCGCCGCGCGGCCGAGGCGCTGATGCGTTATCTCCTGCGGTGGAGGAGCCGGGCCACACCGTTCGGCTTGTTCGCCGGAGTCGCCCCGGTCGATCTGGCCCCTACAGCGTCGGTCCTGTTCGGTGAACGGCATGCCGCCGTGCGCCAGCCGGATTCCACCTGGCTCACGGAGGCGATCAGCGCCCTGGAGAGCCAGCCGGAACTGCTCCGGCAGCTGCCGGTCATGGCGAACAACGTGGGGTTCGCGCGGGGCGGAGATTGGGTGGTGCCGTGCCAGGCGTCCGCCGAGGGGCCGGTGTCGGACGTGTCTGTGCGCTACACCGCAGCGGTCCGCATGGCCCTCCAGGAGGCCAGGACCCCGGTTGCCTTCGGTGATGTCCTGGCGAGGCTGACCGCCGAGTCCCCCCAGACACCGGTCACGGTCATCGAGGGCATGCTCACCGAGTTGGTGCGCCTGCGGATCCTGCTCACGGGCGTGCGGCCCCCGATGACCGCCACCGATCCCCTGGCCTATATCGCCGCCCAGCTCGACGGGTTAGAGACCGCCCCCGCCACCCCCGACCCAGGCCGCCGCCTGGCGGTCGGCCTGCGGGTGGACTGCTCGATCAGCCTCCCGCCCATCGTGATCCGTGAGGTTGAGGCAGCCGCCGCGATTTTAGTCCGGGTAGCCCCGGGGCGGCCCGCTTGGCAGGCTTACCACGCCGCGTTCGTTGACCGTTATGGCCCTGGCGCTTTGGTCGGGGTCCGGGAGCTTCTGGACCCCGACAGGGGGCTGGGCTACCCCGCAGGGTTCCGGGGCTCGCTCTACAAAGACGACCCGCCTCTGGCGCGCAGGGACGTCGCGTTGGCGGTTCTCGCCCAGAAAGCCGCCCTGGACGGTTGCGCCGAACTGGTCGTTGACGAGGAGATGGTGGCCGAGCTGGAGAGCGGCGGCGGCGCCGGGACAGTCCCTCACACGGAGTTGCGGGTCAGCCTGAACGCCCCCACCACGGCCGCGTTGGACGCCGGGCACTTCACCCTCACGGTGGTCTGCGCGTCGCGGCACGCCGGGACGTCGGTGGGCCGGTTCCTGCATCTGCTCGACGCCGATGAGCGGGGCCGCATCGTCGAGGCTTACCGTGGCCTTCCGACGGGCACGGCAGGCGCGATGGCCGTGCAGCTGTCCAGCCCTCCGCTGTCCGCCCGCGTCGAAACCCTCGCCCGCATCCCCGACGTCCTGCCGGTATTGCCGCTTGGGGAACACCGCCACCCGCTGGACTCGGCGGTCGACCTCGACGACCTGGCGGTGACCGCCGACGCCCGCCGTTTTGTCCTGGTGTCGCTGTCGCGCGGGCGCGCGGTCGAGCCGCTGATGTTGAACGCGGTCGACCTGCGCCACGGCGCCCACCCGCTGGCCCGGTTCCTGTGCGAGGCCAGCACCGGAACGTCCGCGCCCTGCACCCCGTTCTTCTGGGGCCGTGTCGCCGACCGGTTCGCCTTTCTGCCGCGCGTACGGTACGGCCGCACGGTGCTCAGCCCGGCCCGGTGGAACCTCGCCGCCGCGACCCTGCCCGCCCCGGCCGCCACCACTGGGGAATGGGTACGGGAGTTCCAGAAGCAACGGCACTCACACCGCATCCCGGACTCGGTGCGGCTCGGCGACGACGACATTCTGATCCGCCTGGACCTGACCCAGGGCGCACACCTGGCGCTCCTGCGCCGCCACCTGGACCGGACCGGCACGGCGGCGCTGGCCGAGGACGGAACCGACTACGGCTGGATCGGCGACCGCCCCCACGAAATCGTCGTCCCCCTCGCCTCCACCGCGCCGCCCCGCCCCTTGACGCGCCCGCTGCGGCCCGAACGGATCTACCACGGCCCCGGCCACCTGCCCGGGGACTCCCCCTGGCTGTGCGCGAAACTGTTCGGGCACCCGGGGCGCCAGACCGAACTGCTCACCACCTACCTACCGGCCCTGCTCGCCGAGTGGGAGCATGGCGCCCCCGACGACTGGTGGTTCATCCGCTACGACACCCCCACCCCGCACCTGCGGGTCCGGTTGCGCCTGCACAACGGAGACCTGTACGGGCCCGCCGCCCGCTCAGTCGGGCAATGGGCGCGCGAGGTCGGCCGTGCCGGGCTGCTCCGCGATTTCACACTGGACACCTACCGGCCCGAGGCCGGCCGGTTCGGCACGGGCCGGGCTCTGGCCGCGGCGGAGGACGTGTTCGCCGCGGACTCCGCGGTCGCGGTCGCGCAGCTGCGCACCACAGCGAACGCCCAGGCCGCGACCGCGAACAGCCTGGTCGACCTCGCGGCGGGTTTCCTCGGCGCCGACGGGCCGCGCCGACTCGTGGAGCACATCACCCACGGCGGGGCCCCGGCGCTCGATCGGGGGGTGCTGAGGCAGGCGCGGCGCCCAGCGGACGTTCCGCCGGGGGTGTTGGAGCGGCGGCGGGCGGCGCTCACCCGCTACCGGGCGCAGCTCGACGCCCACGACGCCCACACCGGCATGGGCGACCTGCTGCATCTGCACCACGCCCGCATGGTCGGGATCGACGCCGAATCCGAGCGGATCTGCATGCGGCTGGCCCGGGCCATCGCCCAGGGCCTGATCGCACGAGAAGAAAGGAGCGGTCCATCGACATTCACAAGCGAGCCCGCCGCCACGCCGACGACATAGCCCAGCAGCTCAGGGCGCCTCGCCCGGTCGGGCCGCCGGCCCAGTCACTCAGCGGTGGAGCCGCCGGGATCGCGCTCCTGCACATCGAGCGGACCGCCACGGGCCTGGCTGGGTGGCAGGACGCGCACGACTGGCTGGCCGCCGCGACCCAGGACGAACTCTCCATCGGCGCCAGCGCCTGCCTCTACCATGGGGCGCCCGCGCTCGCGTTCGCACTCCACCCCGCGCGCCAACCCGGGTACGAGCCCGCGCAAGCGGGCCTGGACGGGGGCGTGGCGGCCGTCACTCGGGACCGGCTCAACGCCGCCTATCAGCGTCTCGCGCGCCGCGACCGGCCCGCCCTCGCCGAGTTCGACCTGATCAGCGGCCTGACCGGTCTGGGCGCTCACCTGTGGAGACGCGACCCCGGCGGCGACCTGGTCAAGGAGGTACTGGCCTACCTCGTTGCTCTCACCGAACCAGTGGACGGCCTCCCGGGCTGGTGGACGATGTCATCGGCCAGGCGCGCCGCCGACGACCCGCCCGGCGGGCACGGCAACAACGGGATGGCCCACGGCATCTGCGGGCCGCTGGCCTTTCTGGCTCTCACCGCCCGAGACGGCCTGGTCGTGCACGGCCAGCTGGAGGCCATCGGCCGCATCTGCGCCTGGCTGGACGACTGGCAGCAGGACCACCACGGCGACCCCTGGTGGCCCGAAATGGTCACCCTTACAGAACTCCAGCAGGGGCGGAGCACCCAGGCCGAGCCGCTGCGCCCCTCCTGGTGTTACGGCACCCCGGCAATCGCGCGCGCTCAGCAACTCGCCGCCCTGGCGACCGGCGACACCGCCCGCCGGCGCACCGCCGAATCCGCCCTGACCGGCTGCCTCAACGACCCGCACCAGCTCCGGCGGATCGTCGACCGCGGCCTCTGTCACGGCACGGCGGGACTGTTCATGACTGTGAACGCCTTCGCGGACGACGCGCTCGCCCCCCACGACCTGCCGCTCCTCCGCGTCGCCGAACTACTCCTGGACAGCCCCTCCGCGGCCGACACGCCACCCGGGTTCCTGACCGGATCCGCGGGCTACGGGCTTGCCCTCCATTCCCTCGCCCACCGTGCGACACCCGCCACCTCCTGGGACGCGTGTCTTCTGCTCCGATGACCAAAAGAGAGGTACCTGTGCGGCCTGTTCACTGGCGGCAAGCCAACGTCACCTTCGCCGACCGCGGCGACGCCGAACACCTCGCCGTGGCGCGCGTCGGCCCGGTCCTGCGGGACGCCGAGGGCCGCGGGCTCATCTCGGCTTGGTTCTTCATCCGCAAGGAACAATGGCGGTTCCGGTGGTTGCCCACCAGCCCCACAGCCGCCGACACGGTACTCCACGCCCTGACCGGCGCCGGCGAGGGCATGTCGTGGAGTCCTAGCGTCTGCGAGTTGGAGCCTGTCGCCTTTGGCGGACCCGCAGGCATGGACGCCGCGTGTGCCCTCTTCCACGCCGACAGCCACCAACTGCTGCGCTGGCTTGAGACCGGCCGGGCGCTTGGGCGGCGGGAGACGTCGATTCTGCTGTGCGGCGCGCTGCTGCGCGGCGCCGGTCTGGACTGGTTTGAGCAGGGCGACGTGTGGGTCAGGGTCAGCGACCTCCGGCCGCACCGGAACGCCATCCCCGCCGACCCCGAGCGCGTCCAGGAACTCCTCGACGCGATGCACACCCTCATGGCCGTCGACGCCCGAGGCCTGTGCAACCCCGCGAAGGGCGGGCCGCTGGCCGGCTATGAGTCGTGGATCTCCGCATTCGAGAAAGCCGGCCAGACCCTGGCCGCTCTGAACCGCCACGGCCAACTCGAGCGCGGCCTGCGGGCCGTCCTAGCCCACCACCTCATCTTCCACTTCAACCGTGCGGGGCTGAGCGGCGCGGACCAGAAAACCATGGCCGCTCTCGCGGTCGAGGTCGTCTTCCACAGCCCCCGAACCCCTCTAGAAAGGCCCACGGACAAAGAGGCCGCATCACCGAGGGTGGCACCGGCATCCTCTGCTTTTGGCCTTCGGTGCGGACGTGACCGTACCTGAGCACGATCGCGCGTCAGGGTCGGTGTGGACGTGCGACTCGGCGGAAACACCGTCCAGGACGAGCATCGGTTCATGGGGCAGCAGAAAGCCGAAGTTGGGCGACCGCTGCGCCAGCTCCTCGATATGCGTGCTCATCCTGCCGGACCCACCTGTTCATCGTCATCCGTGATCAACAGAGCCTTGCAGGTTATCTCAGTTAATTGTCCGGATCTAGTGATAAATCGGTTTTGATTCCGACCTCACTGCAAATGCCACGGCATATGTGCACATGGCCGAGGCAGGCAATGAATAACGGCCATCCATATATCTCTATTACGGGCGGAAGCGGCGACACGCCGAGCAAATGAGTCGAGCGCCAGGGGGCCCGTGTCGAGGGGGCGTGGTCCGTTCGAGGCGGGGCCGCTGGGCTGACGTGTGGGCGGGTCAGGGGAGGTTGAGGCGCAGTGCCTTGGCGATCCAGGCGTGGGCGCGGGTCTGCGGGTGCGGCCACGGGGTGTTCTGGATGGCGGCGACCAGCTCCCAGTGGCGCACGGCACGCGGGTCGTGCTCCTCGTAGCCGCGTGACAGCGACCGGCGGAACTCCGGGCCGTCCGTCTCGCCGTGCATCGTGGCCAGAAGGGACACCACCCGGTCGAGGATCGGGCCCGCGGCGGCGGATCCCGGCTCCACGCCCTCGTCGAGAGCGGCGAGCACCATCTCGGTGACGGCCTCGTTGGTCTCGTCCCAGCTCGTCTGGCCGGGCTCCCCGTCGCGCTCGCGCCTCTGCCAGAAGTCGTCGCTCTGGCGGCGAAGGCTCGTCCGGTAGTCGTCGTCGGAGAGCAGCTCGGCCAGCTCCAGCCAGGCGTCGAGCTGCTCGACGGTCGGCTCGGCCGGCAGCTCGGGCACCATGGCCTCCCGCAGCCGCGTCAGCCACTGCTCGCGGGCGCGGATCCCTCCCCCGACCTCGGCCACGAAGGAGTCCATCATCGCCTCGCGCTCGGCGGCGCCGATCCGGCCGAGCGTGTTGAGCCTGCGCAGGTCGGCCTCCGAGGTGTCTCCCCGGTCGAGCGTGGCCCGCAGGACCGCCCGGGTGCGCTGCAGGGCCTTGAGCTGTGTCTCCACCGTGCGCAGGTGGAGGGCGAGCACCTGGCGCAGGTCGCGCTCGCCGAGGGAGCGGATCGTCGCGAGATCGACGCCGATGTCGCGAAGGGTGCGGACGAGCTCCAGCCTCGCCAGGTCGCTCTCGCCGTAGACCCGGTAGCCAGCCGGGGTGCGGGACCGCTCGGGCAGGACGCCCACGTCGGAGTAGAACCTGATCGTCTTCACCGGAAGGCCGGACAGCTTGGAGAGCCGCCCGATCGTGTACGTCTCGCGAGCCATGCCCTCGATTATCTCAGTTGAGTCTCCAGTAACTGGACACTTTACGGTTTCGAGCATGGCCAAGAACAAGATCACTAGAGTCGTGAAGCTGCAGGTCAAGGCCGGGGAGGCGAGCCCCGCGACCGTCGGCAAGGATCTGGGCCCGCTCGGCATCAACCTCATGGACTTCTGCCGTCGGTACAACGCCGCGACAGAGTCCCAACGGGGGTTCGTCGTGCCCGCCGAGATCACCGTGTACGAGGACCGGTCGTTCGACCTCGTGACCAAGATGCCGACGACGGCCTCGCTCCTGCGCAGGATCGCCGGGCTGGACGGCGGCGGCGCGCGGCCCGGGCACGACGTCGCCGCGACGATCACCAGGGAGCAGCTCCGCGAGGTCGCCCGCACGAAGCTTCCCGACCTCAACACCACCGACCTGGACCAGGCGGAGAAGATCATCGCCGGTACGGCCCGCTCGATGGGCCTCCAGATCAAGGAGTGACCGCCCGGCACTCCCTCACGGACGTACCACGCCCGCCATAGGGCCCTACGTCAGCCCGGCGCGGCGGGCCCGCTCGACGACGCCGCCGATCACCTCGACCAGCTCGTCCACGTCGGCCCTGGTCGAGGTGTGCCCGAGAGTGAAGCGCAGCGACCCGCGCGCCCGTACCGCGTCGGACCCCATGGCCAGCAGCACGTGCGACGGCTGGGCGACACCCGCGGAGCAGGCCGAACCCGTCGAGCACTCGATGCCCTTGGCGTCGAGCAGCATCAGCAGCGCGTCGCCCTCGCACCCGGGGAAGGAGAAGTGGGCGTTGCCGGGGAGGCGCTCGTCCGGATGGCCGTTGAGGATCACGTCGGGCACCGCCTCCCTGACCCTGGCGATCAGCTCGTCGCGCAGGGCGCGCAGCCGGGCGGCCTTCTCCTCGCGCTGCTCCACCGCCGCCCGCACGGCCGCCGCGAACCCGGCGATCGCCGGGGCGTCGAGGGTGCCCGAGCGCACGTCGCGCTCCTGACCCCCGCCGTGGAGGACGGGAACCGGGTCGACGCCGCGCGCCAGCAGCAGCGCTCCCACGCCCATCGGGCCGCCGACCTTGTGCCCGGACAGGGTGAGCGCCTCGACGCCCGACTCCGAGAACGAGACGGGCAACTGCCCCACGGCCTGCACCGCGTCGGTGTGGAACGGGATGCCGTGCTCCCGGGCGATCGCCGCCAGCTCGGGGATGCGCTGGATGGTGCCGACCTCGTTGTTGGCCCACATGACGCTGACCACGGCGACGCGCCCCGGATCGCTCTCGATCGCCGCGCGCAGGGTGCCGGGATGAACGCGGCCGTACTCGTCGACGGGCAGGAGCTCGACGGACGCGCCCTGCCGGTCGCCCAGCCAGTGGGCCGGATCGAGGGCGGCGTGGTGCTCGACGGCGCTGATCAGCACCCGGTCGGCCCCGGAGGCCTGGTGGCGTGCCCAGAAGAGCCCCTTGATGGCGAGGTTGTCGGCCTCCGTGCCCCCGGAGGTGAAGACGACCTCGCTCGGCCGTGCCCCGAGTGCGCCGGCGATGGTCTCGCGCGACTCCTCGACGACCCTGCGAGTGCGGCGGCCGGCCGCGTGGAGGGAGGAGGCGTTGCCGACGCGCACGAGCTGTGCGGTCATCGCCTCGATCGCTTCGGTGAGCATCGGCGTAGTCGCCGCGTGGTCTAGGTATGCCATGACGTACCCAGGGTACCCAGTTTGAGAACTGTACCGTCTGGACGGTATAGTTACGGATGTGAGGAAAGATGAGCTTTTGGACGCGGCGGAAAGGCTGCTGGCCGATCAGGGGGCCCAGTGCCTCACCCTGTCGGCCGTCGCCGAGCGCGCCGGCGTCAGCAAAGGCGGTCTCCTCTACCACTTCAGCACCAAAGAGGCCCTGATCAAGGGCATGATCGAACGGCTCATCGCCGACTTCGACGAGCTGGTCGCCGCCCAGGACGAGAGCACCTACACCCGGGCCTACCTCGCCGCCACGTTCACCGCGATCCAGAGCGGGCGGCTGAGACGCTGGGCGGTGGTAACCGGCGCGGCCGGCGACCCCGAACTGCTCGCGCCGCTGCGCGAGGCGATGGCCCGGTGGCACCGCGAGGGCATGGAGGCCGAGGCCGACCCGATGGCGGCCCAGATCGTCCGGCTCGCCTGCGAGGGGTTGTGGGACGTGGTGACCCACGACCCGGGTTTCTACGGCGAGGCCCACTACGAGGAGCTCCACCGCGGGCTCCTGGCGCTGCTCGCGAGCCCTTGACCCCGCAGGTGCCCACCCTTCCTGGCCGGCCAGGAAGGGCCGTCCCCGCGCGCGGCCCCGCCTGACCCCGGCCGTCTCCGTACGGTCCCAACCCGTCACCCGCAGGTCCGCTTCCGTACTCCCCCGGTCCGCCTGAGCACGGCAGGCTTTCCCCTGCCCGCCTGAGCGCGGCGGGGTGCCTCCTGGTCCGGACGTGGTTCCGGGGACGGCCCCCGCGGACCCGGTTCCTGGACGGCCCTTGCGGACCAGGAACGGTGCCCCACATTCCCCCCACACCGTTACACCCCTGTGTAGAACCTTGAAAGGACCCTGTGATGACCCCCGACCTGAGGACCGCCCGCTCCCGGGCGATCCTCACCTTCGTCCTCGCCGGCCTCATGTGCGGCACGTTCACCGTGCGCATCCCCGCGCTGACCGACAAGCTCGGCCTGTCAGAGTCCTCGGTCGGCGTCGTGCTCCTCTCGTGGGGGCTGGGAGCGCTGGTGACCATGCAGGCCATGCGCGGAGTGATGGCACGGGCGGGCAGCCGCTCCGTCCTGCGGGTCGGGGCTCCCCTCTGCGCGGCGTCCCTGCTCGGGGTGGCGTTCGCCCCGTCGTTCCCTGCGATGATCGTCGCGGCCGGGCTGTTCGGCATGTTCTTCGGGGCCGTGGACGTCGCGATGAACGCCCAGGGCTCGGCGGTGGAGCGCGCCTACGGCCGCCCGCTGATGAACGGCATGCACGCCGGCTGGTGCGTGGGCGCCATGTCGGCCGGCCTGCTCGGCACCGTGGCCATCTCCACGGGCGTGTCGTTCACCGCCAACCTGACCGCGGTCGCCCTGGTGTCGGCGCCCGGGGCGTACCTGCTCAGCCGGGGCTTCCTGCCGGACACGGCGCCCGTTGAGACCGGCTCCGGCAGGGCGCGGCGGCGGATGCCCCCGGTGGTGTACCTGCTCGGCGCGATCGCGTTCGGCGCCTTCATGGTCGAGGGCGCGGTGGCGGACTGGAACGGCCTGTTCCTGCGTGACACCATCGGCGCCCCCGAGGCGGTCGCCGCCCTCGGCTACCCGATCTTCGAGGCCGGCATGCTGGTCTCCCGGCTCACCGGTGACCGGCTGCGCACCGCGTTCGGCGCCCGCCGCCTGATCAGCGTCGCCGGGCTCGCCACGGCCGCGGCATTCGCGATCGTGATCACCACGTCGTCCCCCCTGGTGGCGGTCGGCGGGATGATCCTCATCGGCCTCGCCGTCGCCACGGTCTCGCCGATGGCGATCTCGCTCGCCGGCACGGCGACCGTGACCCCGGGTCCCGCCATCGCCCAGACCGGCGCGATGGGGTACGCGGGCCTGCTCCTCGGCCCCGTGGTGATCGGCTTCCTGAGCCACGCCGCGACCCTCCGGGTGGCGCTCGGCGTGGCGGTCGTGCTTGGCGTGCTCATCGCGGTGGCCGCTCGCTTCCTGCCACGCGAGCCCGCCGCCGTGGCCGGCGTCCAGCCGCTACGGGAGCGGGCCGCGGAGCCTGAGCCGATCTCGCTGGCCGCCTGACGGGCCGCACACACCCCTGCTCATCAGGCATCACGACCGGCTGAGTCCGCCCAGTGCTCATCGGCCTTTCGGGGATTCGGCGAGCCGGGAAACCAGGCGCGTCACCCAGGTTGAAAGAGGGTCACTCGGGGTGACGCTCCTCGCCTTCCCCCTCTGGCGCGTCATCCGGAGTGAGTGCCCCCTCGCCGGGCGACATCGGCAGGAACACGTGCTGGTGCCCATAGCCCGCGTCGACGTTCACCGAGTCCAGAGCGGTGGCGCCGACCGACCAGGTGAACACCGCGTCCGCGCGTTGCCGTGCCACGAGGGCCAGCGCGTTCGCGCGGGCCGCGCCGGTGAGCTCCTGCGCGGCGGCGTAGCTGTCGACGGTGACGGCGAGCTGCCGGACGGCGGAGGCGAGGCCCGATCTCGCCAGGTTGGTGGCGGTCTCACCGGAGGGCGGGTCGGCGAAGCCCGCCTCGGCCGCGTCGGCCGCCTTCTGCCAGGATTCGACATCGGCCGCGGTCACCGCGGCGGGTCCGGCGGGTCCGGCGGCGCCTTCGGCTGGTAGGACCCGGCTCAGGCCTTCGAGCATGGGGGTGAGCCGGTCGCGAGTGGTCCGGGCCAGCTCGGTGAGTGTCTTGATCTGTGCCTTGTCCCGGAGGGCGGACTCCGCGCGAATCTGCTCGACCATCCGATCGGTCGAACTCGGCATGGTCACCACGTAGACGACGGCACCTGCGAGCAGCGCGCCGAGCACGAATGTGAACGCGAACGCGAGTACCCGGCCCCGGGGCGAGTTCCGGATCACCGTCGCTTCCTTGGTCCGGTTGACGGCCGCCACCTCCTGATGGACGTATCTGCTGATGGGTGCGGAATGCGGCACGGGTGCTCCAGGACATGTGGCGCATGTCCCGGGCACCCGCACCCGCCGGGGGGCGTACCGCCGCCGGCTCAGGACTGGTTGAACAGCGAAAGCGTCAGGGTCGAGTCGTACTTGCCGGCCGTGACATCCACCGGAGTCCGCAGCACCAGATCGGCGTTGACCTGCCAGGTGCCGATCTCGTCAGCGGAGTTCGCGGTCGACACCAGCAGTTCCTGGCCCTGCAGACCCACCGCGGCCGCCCCGGTGCCGTCGGAGATGACGCTGGACACCGGCTCACCGGCCTCCACCACCCCGGTGGTCGATCCGTTCAGCAGACGCGGAGTCCAGCCCAGGTACTCCGGCCCGATCGTCGAGGCGCTCCCTGCGGCGCTGAACTGGCTGGCCTGGCCGACCACCGCCCAGAAGTCCCCGGCGGGGATCTCATCGGGAAGCCGGGTGTCGGCCACCGTGACCGTCGGCAACGTACCGACGAACTGACGGGCAGCCGCGTTGGACCCGTTCTCGTTCAGGGTCACCCCGCTGTTGTCCGCGACGGTCATCGACACCTGACCGGGAACGCGCAGCGGCTCGATCTTCACCGACACGTCGATGCCGTCGCTGTCCGGTCCGTCGGCCGCCAGTGCGGGACCGGCCAGACCGACCAGCGCGAAGCCGAGCACCGACGCGGCGAGTATCTGGGTGGTTCTCTTGGTTCTCATATGAATGCTCCATCTTTGAAGGCCGGGGCCGGGGCCGGCCGATTCGACCGGCCCCGGGTTCAGCGAGGGCGGCGGCCCCAGCAGTACGCACTGTGACCGCCGCCTGACCGATCAGCCGCAGCTGAGCGCGGTGTAGCTGACCTCGTAGGACTTGGTGACCTGCTTGCCACCGATGGTCGCGGTCCCGGTCACGGTGACCTTGCCCGCGCCGATCTGCCCAGCCCTGGTGTTGAACGACTGGTACGCCTGGCTGCCCGGCGCCACATCTGCGACGACCTTGGCACCGTACGGCGTCGACAGCGACACGGTCACCGGCACGCCGCTGGTGTTGACGGCCGTCACCGCCACGTACGCCAACGAGCCCACGCAGCGGGACGAGGCGGTCGCGTTCAGCGTGACGCCGGAAACCACCGTCACCTTGACGACCTTGATGGCCTCGACGTTCCCGGCCTTGTCGGTCGACCGGTAACGCAGCTCGTGCTGTCCCGCACCCGAGACGGTGACCGCCCCGGTGTACGGCTTCCACGCGCCGCCGTCCAGGGAGTACTCGGTGCCCGCCACGCCGGACGTCGCGTCCGTCGCGGACAGGGTCACCGCCACCTCCTCGATGTAGGCGCCGTCGTCGTTGCCCTGCGGGACCGCAGCGGTCGTCACCGGCGCCGTCGCGTCCACCTTGACCGTAAGGGTCTTGGCGTCCTCGACGTTGCCCGCCTTGTCGACCGAACGGTAGGCCAGCGTGTGCGAGCCGTCACCGGAGATGGTGACCGGGCCGGCGTACCGGGTCCAGTCGCCGCTGTCCAGCTTGTACTCACTCCGGTCGACCCCGCTGCCGTTCGCCTCGTCGGTCGCGGTCAGGGTGACCGCCACCGGCCCCACGAACCAGCCGCCGGCCGGCTGAGCCGGGGCGGTGGCCGCGGTCGTCACCGGCGCGGTCTTGTCCTCGGCACCCTGGCTGAGACGGAAGTAGTCGAACTTGGCCGTCTGGGTCGCCGTCTGGTTGACACCGAAGGCGAACAGGCCGACCTTGGCTCCGCTGGCGACCTTGCTGTTCTTGACCGCGGTCGCGGTGCCGTTCAGGGCGATCTCGGTCCAGGTGGTGCCGTTGGCCGAGTAGTAACCGCGGAAGGTGTCGCCGTCCTTCTTCAGCCGCAGCCACCACACACCGCCGGTCAGGTTGCCGACCTGCGGCTGCGGGTCCTGGACCACGCCGCCGATCTCGCTGCGCAGCTCGATCCTGCGGTTCACGGCCGAGCCGGCGTTGTTGTCGGTGATGTAGTCGAACTTCACGTAGTCGTCGTCACCGGCGTAGACGATCAGGCCGCCCTGCTGGTAGGCCTCGTTGAACGCCGACCCGTCGACCTTGGTCTCCAGCGTCCAGTCGCCGTTCGGCGCCGACTGCAGGATGAAGTTCTTCGGGGCGCTGTTGTCGCCCCCGTAGATGTCTCCCTTCGAGGTGTCGATCTCCAGGTTGCCACCGGTCACCCGCGCCGCGGCCGGGTCGGAGCGCACGATCGCGTCCCAGCGGCAGAGGTCGATCGCGCTACCGGTGAACTCGTCGTTCGGGGACGGCCTGGTCGCCTTGTCGTCCGGGGTGATGTGGAACCAGTCGAAGGAGGCGTCGATCACCGGCCGGGTGCCGGTGCTGGCCAGCGCGATCAGGCCGATCCTCGGGTTGGTGATCCCGGCGAGCGGCTTGGTCTGCGGCATGGCGGTGTAGGTGACGCCGTCCGACGAGTAGTGGGCGGTGATGTTGGTGCCGTCGCTGATGAATCGGACGTACACCGTGTCGGGGTAGGCGTCCCCGAGCTGTGCGGTGTTGCTCTGCGTCACCTCGTTGGTGGCGGCGTTCTCCTCGCGGATGAACTGGAAGATGCGGTTGGCGTGGTTGTTGGTCGCCCGCGCCTGCAGCACCATCTTGGCGTAGTTGTCGTCGTCGCCGTAGAGAATCAGACCGGCCTGCTGGTAGGCGTCCCTGGCGTTGAGCGTCACCTTGGTGGTGGCCACCCAGGCTCCGGCCGGGGCCGGCTGCACGACGATGTTCGACGTGTTGCCGCCCGCGCCGTAGATGTCGGTGGCCGAGGTCGGGATGACCAGCTTGCCGTCGGCGACCTTGAGGTTCTGGTTCTCCCGGATGACCGACCAGCGGTCGCGGTCGAGCTCGGTCCCAAGGAAGTCGTCCGAACGCCCCGACAGGCAGAGAACGTTGGACGGATTCACCTTGACCGAGACCTGCTCGGTGGTCGACGCGCCCTTGGCGTCGGTCACCGTCACGGAGGCGACGTAGGTGCCCGGCGCGGTGTAGGTGTAGCTCGCGTTGGCCGTGGTCGGCTTCGGCGCGCCGGTCACCCCGAAGTCCCACTTGTAGGTGAGCGGCAGGTCGCCGTCGGGGTCGGTGGCCGTACTGGTGAAGTCGACCTTCAGCGGAGCGGTGCCCGTGGTCGGGGTCGCCGACACGGTCACGACCGGGCGCTGGTTCTCGGTGAAGCCCTTTCCGATGAAGTCGACCCAGTTGACGTTGACCAGGAACGCGTCGTTCGCCGCGCTCGCCGGCTTGCGCGTGACGAAGTACAGCGGTCCGCTCGTGGTCGGCGGGGTGTTCAGGTTCACCGTGATGTCGGTGAAGGTCTGCCAGCCGCCGGTGTTCGGCACGTTGACCGAGCCGAGGAGTGTCCCGGTCTCCGGGTTGCCCGCCCTGACCTGCAGGGTCGCACCGCCGCTGTTCGACGCCGCCCGGAGCTTGATCGCGGTGATGTTCGTCAGGTTCACCGGGTCGAACGACCACCAGTCGCCGTCCTGGATGAACCCGATGTGCTTCGTGCCGCCCAGCGGGTCGCTGGTGGTCTCTACCTGCACACCCGCGGCGTCAGTGCCAAGGCCGCCTGCCACCCGGCCGGTCTCGGCGAAGTGCTCAGCCTGCTTGCGCTTGGGCTGCAGGATGACCTGGCCTCGTCCAGTGAGGGACTTGGCCGCACCGGCACCGTGGTCGGCGTAGCTGGCCTCGATCACATAGAAGATGTTGTCATCGGCGCCGTGCCCGCTCTGGGAGGTCGGCAGCACGCCCTCACAGCCCTTGAGCTGGTCCAGAGGGTGACCGTGGGTGTCGTGACCCAGGATCGCCTGGATCTGCACCTCGTCACAGTCGACCGTGCCGTCCTCGGGGTCGGTGACGGTGACCTTGAACTTCACCTGGTCGCCGAAGTCGAAGAACCCGCCGTTCGGCGGAAGGTCAACCTTGACGGTCGGCTTGGTGTTGCCCGGGACGATCGTCACGCTCGCCCGCGCCGTGGCGCCGGCGGCGTTGGCCACGGACAGGACCGCGTTGAACTCGCCGGCCTTGGTGTAGGTGTACGACGGGTTGGCCTCGGTGGAGTCGACCGTGCCGTCGCCGTCGAAGTCCCACGCGTAGGTGAGCGGCTTGCCGTCGGGGTCCCGCGAGCCCTCGCTGGAGAACTTCACGGTCAGCGGCAGCGGCCCGTCGGTCTTGTCCGACGTGACGCGAGCGACCGGCGGCCGGACGCCCTTGACGTAGTCGATGCGGTAGACACCGGAGTCGGCGTTGTCGCCACCGAAACCGGATCCCCACTCAAGCAGGTACATCGACCCGTCGGGGCCGAACTTGATGTCCATGGGCCGCTTGAAGCTCATGGACTTCAGGATCTGGTTGATCTTCACCAGCTTGGTGGTGTCCTCGTTCAGCTGGAACGAGAACATCTTGTTGGTGTTCCACTCACCGAACAGCGCCTTGCCGTCCCAGTACGCGGGCCACTTGGTGCTGGAGGCGAGGTTCGCGTCGTAGCGGTAGACCGGGCCCGCCATCGGCGCGCCACCGTTGAGCTCGGGGAAGTTCTGCTGGTCGGTGTTGTAGTGGTACCAGATCGTCGCGGGGGTCACCGGCGGCAGGTTGGTCAGGCCGGTGTTGTTCGGCGAGTTGTTGACCGGCGCCGCGCAGTTGAACGCCGACCCCGACTTCTTGGTGGCGAAGTCGTACTGGACGTACGGGGTGTTGTTGCCGATGCAGTACGGCCAGCCGAAGTTGCCCGGCTTGGTGACCACGTTCCACTCGACGGTGTTCTCCGGACCCCGGTTGGCGTTGGCGGCCGAGGCGTCCGGGCCGTAGTCGGCCACCATCACGTACCCGGTCTTGGGGTCAAGGCCGATCCGGAACGGGTTACGGAAGCCCATGCCGTAGATCTCGGGCTTGGTCTTGGCGGTACCCGGAGCGAACAGGTTGCCCGCGGGCACGGTGTAGGTGCCGTCCGCCTCAGGGTGGATACGCAGCAGCTTGCCGCTCAGGTCGTTGGTGTTACCCGCGCTGCGCTGCGCGTCCCAGGGGGAACGGCCCGACTGCTCGTCGATCGGCGTGTAGTTGTCCGAGGCGAACGGGTTGGTGTTGTCGCCCGTGGCCAGCCACAGATCACCGGTCTTGTGATCCATCAGCATGCCGCCGCCGTGGTGGCAGCACTCGGCCCGCTGCACCGGCGCCTCCATGACCTTCTTCTCGCTCGCCATGTCGAGGGTGTCGCCGACGATGGTGAACCGGCTCAGCCGGTCGACGTTCACGCCGGTCGGCGAGTAGTAGAAGTAGATCCAGCCGTTGGTGGCGAAGTTGCGGTCCAGCACCATGCCGAGCAGGCCGCTCTCGTTGGCGGTGAACACGTTCAGGTGCCCGGCGGTCACGGTGCCGCCGGTGGGCTTGATGATGCGCACGTCGCCCAGCCGGTCGATGAAGAACACCCGGCCGTCCTTGGCCACGTCCAGCATCATCGGGTTGGACGTCTTGTTGTCCAGTGCGACCTTCTCGAAGCTGCCGCTCTGCGAGGCCGAGCAGTCGGCCTTCACCGCGCCCGCGGCGGTCCGGATGCCACCGAGGAGCATGCGCAGGAAGTTCGCCTCGACGAAGCTCTCCTTGGTGTGGCCGAGCCCGGTGTACCAGGAGCGGCCCCCGTCATAGTCCTGGCACCACACCGTCGGGTGGTCGATGCCCATGGTGCCGCCCGTGTAGGACTTCTCGTCCAAGGACGCCAGCACATGTACCGTTCCACGCGGGTTCGACTGGTAGTCGTACCACTCGTCATACCTGGTCCATGAGGTCGGCAGGCCCTTGGTGGAGGGGTGCTCCGGGTCCTCGATCTTGACCGTGGCGTTCTGGGGCGTCGGGTGCGACTTGAAGTACGCGCCGACCAGGTTCTTGTACCACGCCCAGCTGTACCCGCTGTCGGAAGCGGCGTGTACGCCGGCGTAACCGCCGCCGGCCTTGATGTAGCGCTGGAAGGCGTCCTTCTGGTCCTGGGTTCCCAGCGGGTCACCAGTGGTGGACATGAACACGACGGCCTGGTACTGCTTCAGGTTCTCGTCGGTGAACTTCGTGGCGTCCTCGGTCGTGTCGACCGCGAAGTTGTTGTCCTGGCCCAACTTCTGGACCGCGGCGACGCCCTCCGGGATCGAGTCGTGCCGGAAGCCGGTGGTCTTGGAGAACACCAGCACCTTGAAGTCGGGCGCCGCCGCGGTCGCGGCGCTCGCGGCGCTCGCCGGCAGGGCGAACAGCGACAGGATCGGCAGGATGAGTGCCAGCGCCATCGTCGCTGCTGTCGTTCGGCTTAGGGAACGAGTTTGGTTGGGTGGCAGGGCCGCGGTGAGCAGCCTGGCCCACGTTCGGGAACGTGGTGACATGTAGGAATCCCTTTCCTGACCGGGGGGACGTCAGGCAAGGCGCGCGCCGCCGCGCTCGTTGCCGCTTACTGGTGGTGGATACTTCGGTTACTGGAGGGTGCAGTCTCCAGGCTCTGGGGGCCGTCTTTAGCTTGTCGGCAGGGGCAATAGATCCATGATCGTGGTTGGGTCGTCGATGAGCTGGTTGATCACCATGCTCGCGGCGCCGCGGGACGCGGCGCCGAAGCCTAAATTGGACGCGGTGAACCGGCATTGGGCGGCGGGGCCGGCTACGACCAGCCGCTCCAACTCCGCCTGGGCGTGCGGCAGCAGCCACTCGGCCAGCGTGGCGAAGTAACCGCCGACGACGATCACCCGCGGGTTGAGAAGGTTGACCACGATCGAGCCGCCGAGCCCGAGCCACCGTCCGACCTCCGCGACCGCCTCCAGCATGCGGTGGTCACCTCCGGCCAGCCCTCTGGCGATCTCCGTCGCCCGCTCCTCGGGGTCGGACACCGGCAGGCCGGCCAGCTCGTACGCCTGCTCGGGCATGGCCATGCGCACCAGCGCGGCCAGCCCTACCTTGGTCTCCCAGCAGCCGTGCCGCCCGCAGCCGCATCGGGCGCCGGCCGGATCCACCGGCAGGTGCCCGACCTCGCCGGAGAACCCGTCCGCACCGCGGAGCAGCCTGCCGTCGACGACGATTCCACCGCCCACGCCGACCTCGCCGGTCAGGTAGACCAGATGAGGTGCGCCGGCGGCGACGCCTGAAGTGTGCTCGGCCAGGGCCGCGAGGTTGGCGTCGTTGTCCACCATCACCGGGATGCCCAGCGGGCCGAGCGTGTCCGACAGCCGAGCGGCCAGCGGCAGGTCGCGCCAGTGCAGGTTCGGAGCGAAGGTCACGACGCCGCGCGCCACGTCGACCAGTGCCGGTACCGCCACGCCGATTCCGGCAGGGACGGCCCCTGCCCGCTTCATCGCCTCGATGGCCTCCCGCGCCACCATGCCGAGCCGGCGCAGCGAACGGTCGGGGCCGCTGCCCACCGTGTCGAAGCCGACCCGGCGTTCCACCAGGGCACGGCCGCTGAGGTCGGTGCCATGCACCGAGATGTAGTCGACGTTGATCTCCATGCCCAGCGCGCCGACGTGCGCGCCGTGCAGCGCCACCGCCCGCGGGGGACGGCCGACCGCACCGGCGTGCTCGATGCCGACCTCCCGTACCAGCCGCCGATCGAGGAGCTCGGCCATCAGGTTGGAGACGGTGGCCCTGTGCAGGCCGGTCGCCTCGGCGATGTCGGCCCGGGACGACACATTGTCGCGTAACCGGCGCAACACGAGAGAGAGGTTGGCCCGGCGCAACGCGGCAGGGCTGGTCGGCAGAGCGGTGCCACCCGCCGCTCGGATGAAGTGCTCTTCCTGCGTCACGGGTCACCTGCCTTCTTTTATCTTCGCGATCAACTAATCAAGGTTTGTAACACGCATGTGTCCGGTATGCACTCGTTCGCACGATAACGAGTTGACATCTTCGGACAACGCCGCAGGTCAGCTGCAAATTCGATCGAGTTACGAGAACGTTACACAGCTTGCCGCGCCCCAGATCTTGCCTCCCGGAGGCATGTACGGCTTTAATTCGGCCAGCCATGCAAAGTAATTCAGGGGGGGTGACTGTGGATCAACGTCGGCCTGACGGCCACGCCAAAGGCTCAAGGGATCTGAGCCGGTCCACAGGTATTCCCGCGGACCAGACCACGGTTCGCCGCTCCAACCTGTCCCTTGTGTTGCGCCACGTCAGCGAACACGGCCCATGCTCAAGATCAGCGGTCGCCGTGGAGACCGGCCTGAACAAGACCACGATCACCAGCCTGGTGGGCGAGTTGCAGGCGCGCGGGCTGGTCAAGGAGATCGGGCCGCAGCACGCGGGCTCCGTCGGGCGGCCGGGTCTCGCGCTCGTTCTCGACGGCTCGCGGGTGGGCGCGCTGGGACTGGAGGTCAACGTTGACTACATCGCGGCGTTCGCCGCCGACCTGGCGGGCCGGGTGCTCATCGACCGGCGGATCGGCTTCGACGCCATGGGCGCCGGTCCCGGGCGCGCGCTCGACAAGCTCGCCCAAGTGATCAAGAAGGCCATCGCGGACCTCGACCAGCTCGAGGTCACTCCGGCCGGGATCACGGTGGCCGTTCCCGGTCTCATCGACGCGGCGACCGGCACCGTCGTCGTCGCCCCGAATCTCGGCTGGCACGGGGTGTCGGTGGTCGACTGGCTGCTGTCCGCCGGCATCTCGCCGAACGTGCCCATCACCGTCGACAACGATGCCAACCTCGCCGCGCTGGCCGAATACAGCTCGGGCGTGGCCATGAACACGCCCAACCTGGTCTACCTCACCGGTGAGGTCGGCGTCGGCTGCGGTGTCATCTCCGGCGGCCGGCTGATGGGCGGTGCGGACGGGTTCGCGGGCGAGGTGGGCCACGTCGTGGTCGACCCGTCCGGTGAGCCGTGCGGCTGTGGACGGGTCGGCTGCTGGGAGACCAAAGTGGGGCTGGCCGCGCTGGTGCGGATGGCCACCCCCGACCACGCTTACGGAACGCATCAGCAGTCCGTGCGTGATCCGGAGAGGCGGCTCGCCGAGATCGAGCAGCGCCGAGCCGAAGGGGATCCCCGGGTCGACGCGGCCGTCACCGAGGTGGGCCGGTGGCTCGGGCGAGGTACCGCGCTGCTGGTCAACCTCTACAACCCACGAGTGATCGTGCTGGGTGGCTACTTCGCCCAGCTCGCCGACCGGATCATCCCGGTCGCCCAGGCGGAGCTGCGACGTCTGGGCATGACCGTCGCCGCCGCTCGCTGCGACTTCGCCGCCTCCAATCTCGGGTTCGGCGCGGCCTCACGGGGAGCGGTCAACGTCGTCATCGAGCGAGTACTGTCCGACCCCACCACCATCGCGATCCGTTCCACGTAGAAACCAGGCACCGAAGAGAGCAACCGGCCACCCCCCGCCTTCCCGAGGCCTGCCCGTCCTGCCCGCCTCCCTTGAACATCCCGTTCGCCTGACCTTCTGCCAGAGCTCCAGCGGCACCGTCCTCGCCGATTTGGTGCCGCTGGAGTGGTGCCGTCTGGCTTGGTCCGGCGAACGGGATCCCCTCCTCTCTTCGGCCTGCCAGACATCCCCCAGGAGACTCCCGTGCCGCAATCAGCCCCCGAGTCGGCGTCGCTCCTCGTCATGCGAGGAATCGTCAAGCAGTTCCCAGGCGTGCGCGCTCTGGACGGCGTCGACTTAGAGGTTCGCGCCGGGGAGGTCCATTGCCTCCTCGGTCAGAACGGCGCGGGCAAGTCGACCCTCATCAAGGTGCTGGCCGGAGCGCACCAGCCGGATGAGGGCACCATCACCTTGAGCGGGCAGCAGGTTCGCCTGACCAGTCCGACGGCCGCGATCCGGCTGGGCATCGCCACGATCTACCAGGAACTGGACCTGGTCGAGGGGCTGAGCGTCGCCGAGAACGTGTTCCTCGGCCACGAGCCGACCCGGCTGGGGTTCGTCGGCCAGAGCGAGGTCAACCGGGCCAGCCGCCAGTTGCTGACCGGGCTCGGGCACGGCGAGATCCGCCCCACGACCGAGGTCGGCCGGCTGTCGCCGGCCGCCAAGCAGGTGGTGAGCATGGCGCGGGCGCTCTCGTACGACACCCGGTTGATCGTGATGGATGAGCCGTCGGCGGCCCTGGCCCACGACGAGGTGGCCAACCTGTTCCGGATCATCCGAGAGCTGACCGCGCAGGGCGTGGCGGTGGTCTACATCTCGCACCGGCTGGAGGAGATCCGCGAGATCGGCGACCGGGTGACCGTACTGAAGGACGGACGCACGGTCGCGGTCGGACTGCCGGCCAACGACACGCCCACCTCGCAGGTCGTCTCCCTGATGACCGGCCGCAACGTCGAGCACGTCTTCCCGCCCAGACCGCGTCCCGGCAGCCATGACGGCCGTCCCGAGGTCCTGCGCGTGACGGGACTGACCGTCCCCGGCCGGGTCAGCGAGGTGTCGTTCAACGTGCGGGCCGGAGAGATCGTCGGGCTGGCCGGGCTGGTGGGATCGGGCCGCTCGGAGATCGTCGAGGCGATCTACGGAGCGCGCCGCGCCAGCGGGCAGGTCATCCTGAACGGCGAACCGGTGCGCGGCGGCAACCCCAGCCGCGCCGTGCGGGCCGGTATGGGCCTGGCCCCCGAGGAGCGCAAGGCCCAAGCACTGCTGCTCGACCAGAGCGTCATGCGCAACATCTCGCTCAGCAGCCTGGACCGCTACGCGAAGCTCGGCTGGCTGAATCGCCGCCGGGAGGCGTCGGAGGCCTGGAGCCAGATCGAGGAGCTGGGAATCCGTCCTCCGCATCTGGACCGGCCGATCAAGAACCTCTCGGGCGGCAACCAGCAGAAGGCCGTTCTGGCGCGCTGGTTGATCACCGGTCGCAAGCTGCTGCTCCTCGACGAGCCGACCCGGGGAGTGGATGTCGGGGCCCGAGCGGAGCTGTACGCCGTCATCAGGAGGCTGGCCGACGAGGGGATCGGCGTGCTGCTGGTCTCCAGCGAGGTGCCCGAGGTGCTCGGCCTGGCAGACCGGGTGCTGGTCGTCCGAGAGGGCCGCGTGATCCACGAGAGCGATGCCGGGAACCTCGATGAACACGACGTCCTTGACATGATCATGGAAGGAAGGTCGGCGTGAGTGACTCTCTGACGCCCGCGGTGGACGAGCATTCGTCCACCGGAAGACAGTCCGGTAAGACCCCCTCTGGAGTGACAATGCGCGACACAGTCGGGCGCATCCCTCATCTCGGCTTGATCATCACGCTAGTGTTGCTGGCAGCGGTCGGCTTGGTGACGGCGCCCGACAACTTCGCCACAGGCTCGAACCTGGTGAGCGTCCTGTCGCTGGCCGCGACCATCGGGGTGATCACCGTCGGCGCGACCTTCGTGATCATCGGTGGTGGCATCGACCTGTCGGTCGGCGCGGTGATGGCGCTCGCCTCGGTATGGGCCACCACGCTGGCCACCCAGGCCTACGGCCCGCTCGTGATGAGCGTGTGCGCCGTGCTGGTCGGCGTCGGCGCCGGAGTGGTCAACGGACTGCTGATCACTTATGGGCGGATGGTGCCGTTCATCGCCACCCTGGCGATGCTGGTGGCCGCCCGCGGTCTGGCCCAGCGGATGTCGGACCGCAGGACCCAGCTGGTCCAACCGGACAACCAGGCGATTGTGGACATCTCCACGACGCGAGTGCTGGGCCTCCCGCTGCTGGTCTACGTCTTCGCGCTCGTCGTGGCGCTGGGCTGGGTACTGCTGAACCGCACCACGTTCGGCCGGCGCACCTACGCGGTCGGGGGCAACCCCGAGGCCGCGCGCCTGGCCGGCATCGACGTACGCCGGCACACCGTGATGCTGTACGCGCTGTCCGGACTGTGCTGTGGCATCGCCGCCGTGCTGATCATGGCCCGGACCACGACGGGCTCCTCCACCCACGGCGATCTGTACGAGTTGGACGCGATCGCCGCCGTCATCATCGGCGGCACCCTCCTCACGGGCGGCCGGGGCAGCATCATCGGATCGATCTTGGGTCTGCTGATCTTCACACTGATCACCAACCTGTTCATCCTGAATGGCCTGAACACGAGCGACCAGCTCATCGCCAAAGGCACCATCATCGTCGCCGCCGTGCTGCTGCAGCGACGAAGTCTCACATCACACACCTGAGACCGCGCAGCACCTCTTGCTCAACAACGTGGCTCTGTGGCCGGATCGCACACGCGACCAGCCGAATTCAAGGGAGAACATATGAAGAACAACGTCGGCCGGCGAGGATTCCTCGTCAGCGGAGCCGTCGTCGGCGCAGGGGCCCTCGTGAGCGCCTGCACCAGCAACGAGCCCGCCGCCGCCCCGGCTTCCGCCGCGCCGCAGGCGACCTCGGCCGGTACGGACAACGACCAGCCGGGTACCAAGGTCGTCATCGGTTTCTCCGCTCCGGCGGCGGACCACGGCTGGATCGCGGCCATCGCCAAGAACGCCGAGTCGCAGGCCAAGCAGTACTCCGATGTGGAGTTCAAGCCGGTCGAGCCGACCAACGACATCAACCAGCAGATCTCCGCGGTCGAGTCGCTGATCGCCGCCAAGGTCAGTGCTCTGGTGATCCTCCCGAACGACGGCGAGCAGCTCAACCAGGTGGCGCGTAAGGCGATGGACGCCGGTATCCCGGTGATCAATCTGGACCGGGTCTTTCCCGACAAGCTGTCGTACCGGTTGTGGGTCGGTGGCGACAACTACGGCATGGGTGTGGCCGCGGGCACCTACGTCGGCAAGACCCTGAAGGACAAGGGTGTTTCCAACCCGGTGATCCTGGAGATCCAGGGCATCGCGACGCTGCCCCTCACCCAGGACCGCAGCAAGGGCTTCGCCGACGCGCTGAAGACCTACGGGTTCACGGTGACCGCCAAGCAGGACGCCAAGTTCACGGTCGAGTCGGGCACGCAGGTGGCCAGCAACCTGCTGCAGGCGCACAAGAAGATCGATGCCATCTGGAACCATGACGACGACCAGGGCATCGGTGTGCTCGCCGCCATCAAGGAGGCGAACCGCAGCGAGTTCTTCATGGTGGGAGGCGCCGGGTCGGCGAACGCCATGCGTGACATCCAGGCCGACAGTGGTGTGCTCAAGGCCACGGTGACCTACAGCCCGACCATGGCGTCCTCGGCGATCAAGCTCGCGCGGCTCATCGCTCAGGGCAAGGGCCTCAGTGACCTGGTCGAGCAGCAGGTGCCGCAGTCGATCACGCTGGCATCGGAGACCATCACCAAGGAGAACGCGCAGAAGTATCTGCCGCTCGGGTTCGAGTCATGAGACCTGCCGTCGGGGTCGGCATGGTCGGGTACGCGTTCATGGGCCGTACCCACTCCCATGCCTGGCGCAGCGTGGACGCGTTCTTCGACCTGCCGCTCAGGCCGTCGATGGTCGCGCTGGCCGGCAGATCGGCCGCGGCGACCGCGCAGGCCGCCGAGAAGCTGGGCTGGGCCCACGCGGAGACCGACTGGAAGCGCCTCATCGACCGCGACGACGTGCAGATCGTCGACATCTGCACGCCGGGCGACAGCCATGCGGAGATCGCCGTCGCGGCGCTACAGGCGGGCAAGCACGTCATCTGCGAGAAGCCGCTGGCCAACACCGTCGCCGAGGCCGAGGCGATGGCCGCCGCCGCCCGCGCCGCCGCCGAGCGCGGCGTGCGCAGCATGGTGGCCTTCAACTACCGGCGGGTCCCGGCCGTCGCGCTCGCCCGCCAGTGGGTCGCCGAGGGCAGGATCGGCCAGATCCGGCACGTGCGGGCGCAGTACCTACAGGACTGGATCGTCGACCCGGAGTTCCCGCTGGTGTGGCGGCTCCAGAAGGACAAGGCGGGGTCGGGGGCGCTGGGCGACATCGGCGCGCACATCATCGACACGGCCGAGTTCATCACCGGCGAGCGGTTGACCGGCGTGTCGGCGTTGACCGAGACCTTCGTCAAGGAGCGTCCTCTCGCTGCCAGTTCGGCCGGGCTCTCGGCCGGTGGCGGCGATGGGAGCGGCGCGGTCACGGTCGACGACGCGGCGCTGTTCATCGGCCGGCTCAGCGGCGGCGGACTGGCCTCCTTCGAGGCCACCCGCTTCGCGACCGGGCACAAGAACGCGCTGCGCGTCGAGGTCAACGGCTCCCTGGGCAGCCTGTCCTTCGACTTCGAGTCGATGAACGAGCTGTGGTTCCACGACCACACCCTTCCCGCCGAGGAGGCCGGCTTCCGGCGCATCCTCGTCACCGAGGGGGGACACCCCTACGCCGGGGCCTGGTGGCCGCCGGGCCACGGGCTCGGCTACGAGCACAGCTTCACCCACGAGGTGAAGGACTTCATCGAGGCGATCGCCACCGGCACCGGCCCCGAGCCGTCCTTCGACGACGGTCTGCGGGTCCAGCGGGTGCTGGCCGCGGTCGAGCAGAGTGCGGCTGACGGGAGCCGCTTTACCACCGTGGAGGGTTCATGACCAGGCCGATCACCTTGTTCACCGGCCAGTGGGCCGATCTTCCCTTTGAGGAGGTGTGCCGCCTGGCCGGCGAGTGGGGATACGACGGCCTGGAGATCGCCTGCTGGGGTGATCACTTCGAGGTCGACAAGGCGCTGTCGGACGAGTCCTACATCCCCCGCAAGCTGGAGATCCTGGACAAGCACGGGCTGAAGGTCTGGACGATCTCCAACCACCTCGTCGGGCAGGCCGTCTGCGACAGCCCGATCGACGAGCGCCACAAGGGCATCCTCCCGGCGCGCATCTGGGGCTCGGGAGACCCCGAGCAGGTGCGCCAGGCCGCGGCGCAGGAGATGAAGGACACCGCCCGCGCGGCGGCCAAGCTCGGCGTGAACACGGTGGTCGGCTTCACCGGCTCGTCCATCTGGCACACCGTGGCGATGTTCCCCCCGGTGCCGCCGTCGATGATCGACACCGGCTACCAGGACTTCGCCGACCGCTGGAACCCCATCCTGGACGTGTTCGACGAGGTCGGCGTGCGCTTCGCCCACGAGGTGCACCCCAGCGAGATCGCCTACGACTACCACACCACCGTACGGACGCTCGAAGCCATCGGGCACCGTCCGGCCTTCGGCCTGAACTGGGACCCCTCACACATGGTCTGGCAGGAGATCGACCCGGTGGGATTCATCCTGGACTTCGCCGACCGCGTCTACCACGTCGACTGCAAGGACGCCAAGGTCCGCTCGGGCGACGGACGCCGGGGCCGGCTGTCGTCGCACCTGCCCTGGGCGGACCTGCGCCGTGGCTGGGACTTCGTCTCCACCGGCCGGGGTGACGTGCCCTGGGAGGACTGCTTCCGCGCCCTGAACTCCATCGGGTACAAGGGTCCGATCTCGGTCGAATGGGAGGACGCCGGCATGGACCGCCTCGCCGGAGCCCCCGAAGCCCTGACCTTCGTCAAGGGCCTCAACGCGATCACACCCCCCACCGCGTCCTTCGACGCCGCCTTCTCCTCCGAGTAACCCACCACGCCGGGCGGCGGCCGCCGATGCGGCCGCCGCCCGCGAGCGCCCGGATCAGGGGCACGGCGCCGTCCTGGAAGACGCCTTGGTGGCGGCTACTTGCGCTTCTCAACCTCTTCCGAGAGCTGCGGGACGACCTGGTTGAGGTCGCCCACGACGCCGAAGTCCGCCAGCTCGAAGATCGGCGCCTCCGGGTCCTTGTTGATCGCGATGATCGTCTTGGCGGTCTGCATGCCGGCCCGGTGCTGGATGGCCCCGGAGATGCCCGCCGCGATGTAGAGCTGCGGCGACACCGTCTTGCCGGTCTGCCCGACCTGGAACTGGTGGGGGTACCACCCGGCGTCGGTCGCGGCGCGCGAGGCGCCGACGGCCGCTCCGAGGGAGTCGGCCAGCCTCTCGATGATCGCGAAGTTCTCGGCCGAGCCGACCCCGCGGCCGCCGGAGACCACGATCGCGGCCTCGGCGAGCTCGGGGCGGGCGCCCTTCTCCTGCACGACGCGCTCGACGACCTTGGCGGTCTTGGCGGCGTCCGACAGCGACAGCGACACCTGCTCCTCGGCCGCCGCTCCCGTGGAGGCCTCTGGGGCGGTGGAGTTGGGGCGGACCGCGACGATCGGGGTGCCCTTGACGACCTTGGACTTCACGTTGACGCCGCCGCCGAAGATCGACTGCTCGGCGACGAAGCCGTCACCGAGGCCGACGGCGTCGGTGAGCACGCCGGAGTCGGTCTTGATCGCCAGGCGCCCGGCGATCTCCTTGCCCTCGGCGGTCGCGGCCACGAGGACCGCCGCCGGGGAGGCGGAGGAGACGAGCTGGGCGAGCAGCTCGGCCTTCGGCGCCACCACGTAGTCGATGATCTCGGCGGAGCCGGCGACGTAGACCTTCTCGGCGCCGTACTCGGCCAGCCTGGCCTTGGCGTCCGCGGAGTAGCCGGGACCGGCCCAGACCGCAGAGGGAGAGCCCAGCGAGCGGGCCAGCGTCAGCAGCTCCAGGGTGACCTTCTTGACCGCACCGTCGACGTGCTCGACGAGAACCAGAATCTCAGCCATCGGTCCCCCTTAGATGAACTTCTTCGACGCGAGGAAGTCGGCGGCCTTGGAGCCCCCGTCGCCCTCGTCCTTGACGATGGTGCCGGCCGCCCGCGGCGGGGCGACGGCGAACTCCGCCACCTCGCTCCAGGCGCCGCCCAGGCCGACCTGGGAGGTGTCGATCTCCGCGTCCGCGACGCCGAGGGTCTCCACCGGCTTCTTCTTCGCGGCCATGATCCCCTTGAAGGAGGGGTAGCGCGGCTCGTTGATCTTCTCGACCACGGAGACGACGGCGGGCAGCGTGGCCTCGACCCTGTCAAAGCCGTAGTCGGTGACCCGCTGGATCTTGATGGTGGACCCGTCGATGTCGACCTTGCTCGCCAGCGTGAGCTGCGGCGCGCCGAGGCGCTCGGCCAGCATGGCGGCGAGCACGCCCGTGCGGGCGTCGGTGGACTCGGAGCCGAGGATGACCAGGTCGAACCCGATCTTCTTCAGCGTCTGGGCCAGGGCGTAGGAGGTGGACAGCGCGTCCGAGCCGTGCAGGGCGTCGTCGACCAGGTGGACGGCCTTGTCGGCGCCCATCGCCAGGGCCTTGCGGATCGTGTCGGAGGCCTTGCTCGGGCCCATGGTGAGAACGGTCACCTCGCCGCCGTGGGCCTCCTTGATCTTGAGTGCCTCTTCGACGGCGTATTCGCACAACTCGTTGATGACGCCGTCCGCGGCGTCACGGTCGAGCGTGTTGTCCTTGGAACTCAGCTTGCGCTCGGTCGCCGTGTCGGGGACCTGCTTCACGCAGACGACGATGTTCATGGCCGGTGGCCGACCTCCCGTTTCACAGGCGCCACCACATCGCTGGGTTGGCGCCGATTCCTCGGCACGTGCACGCGGGGCACGCGCACGTCGTGCGGGCTGCCCCGGTGATCGGCACCGGGAGCCGCCTTCAGACTGTCATGCGCCCGAGGGCGCCGTGACGTTGGGTGGCCTGGGGCGATCTCCGTGTCGGAGGCCCGCCCCTTTCCGCCCGTTATGTTACCGGCTAGTAGCTTAGGGGCAAACCCGCAGCCATACCGGGTCTCACGCCCTTCACTTCCCACCATGCCGAACTTTATTCCAGAGCCTGTCCCGCCCGGCGGGCGCCCCCCGGGGTCAGCTGGAGAACGCGACCATCACGAGCACGACCATCACCGTCGCGAGGGCCAGCAGCAACGTGAAGGGGCTGAACAGCGCGGTCAGCGCGGCGTACAGACCGACGGTACCCGCCCCGCTGACCAGGTCGAACACCACGCGCGCCCGCGCTCTGGCCGCGACGCCGAGCCCGGCGTCGACCAGCACTCCGACTCCGTACGCCGCGAGCACCAGCAGTGACATCTCGGGGATGTACGCCCGCACGGCCGCGGCGACCAGCCCGGAGACCACGCCCGTGCCGACCACCCAGCGCTTGCGCACCTTCTCGCGATGCCGGGCCCGCGCCTCGTCCAGGGAACCGGAGGCCTCCCGAGCGCCCGGCCGCCACTCCTGGGTGGGCGGCTCCCGGACCTCCGAGACGGGCCGCCGGGCCGGGGGCACGGTCAACTGTGGCGCCGCGATACCGAGCCGGACGCAGAGCTGCCCCGCCGTGGGCCTAGACCCGGGGTCGGCCCGCAGGCACTCGCCCAGCAGCGGCACCAGCCACGAGGGCACCTCGGCGAGGTCGGGCTCGTGGTGCACGACGCGGTAGGCCACCGCCGGCCCAGGGCCGGTGCCGTACGGCTGCCGTCCCGAAGCGGCGTAGGCGACGGTGGCGCCCCAGGCGAACACGTCGGCCGAGGGCCCCGCCTCCCCGCCCTCCAGCACCTCCGGCGCCAGGTATCCGGGAGTGCCGAGCACCGCGCCGGAGGCCGTGACGGCGGCGGAGTCGAGCGCGTACGCGATGCCGAAGTCGATGACGTGGGGCTCCCCGTCGGCGAGGATGACGTTCGCCGGTTTCAGGTCGCGGTGGACGATGCCCGCCCCGTGGATCGACGCCAGCGCCTCCGCCAGCCCCCGCGCCAGCCGTACGAGCTCCTCGCCCCTCAGCGGGCCTCCGGTGGCTAGCATCGCCGCCAGGGAGCGGCCCTGCACATATCTGGTGACCAGGTAGGGCCGGTCGCCGCTCAGGGATGCGTCGAGCACCTCCGCGATGTGCGGCCCCCGCACCCGGCGCATGGTCTCGACCTCGCGGCCCAGCCGCGCGAGCGCCGCCTCGTCCGCCGCCACGTGCGGATGCAGGACCTTGACCGCGACGGTGTGCCCGTCGGGATCGAGCGCCAGGTGGACCTCGCCGAACCCGCCCGCCCCGAGCCGCGACAGCAGGCGATAGGGCCCAAGCTGACCAGCCGTCGGCACGCTCATGCCACTCCTTCCGGCCCGCCACTCGATCGTGCCCTCGGCGAACCTTTTTCCAAAGTCGCGTTCGAGGAAACGATGACCAGGTCACTTGCCCCAGAAGGCGAGGAATCCGAGCCCGAGATTGTCCATGAGGTCCCGGACCAGGCCGCCGATCAGACCCATGGCGCTGCTCCTGGCGTGGTCGCTCAGGGCGTTGATCGCCTTGGACGGCGCCTGCCAGGGGATCCAGCTCGGAACGGCGGACATCGCGGTCACCACGGCGAAGAACGCCAGGGTGCCGACGATGATCGTCATGACCATCCCGGCCCCCGGGCTGCGGATCACGGCGGTGAGGGTGCGGGCCACGGCCTTGCGCGGCGGCCCGCCGCCCGGCAGCAGGAACAGGCCCCCGACGAACGCCGAGGCCCCCCAGGAGGCCGCGGCGTCGGTGGGCATCGTGCCGAGGAAGTACAGCGCCCCCCACACGCAGAGGGCGAACATCCCCGCCAGCGGCGTGACCACGACCGTCATGAGAGCGGCCTTGATCAGCGCCCACGGCGTGCCGAGCACGGCGAGCAGCGGATCGCTCGCGCTGTTGCCCCGGACCGAGCGGCGCTCCGCCAGGTCGCTCCAGAGGTACTCGCCGACGCGCAGGCACAGGACCACGACGACCATCAGCGTGCCGACCAGCACGGGGAGCAGGCGCGCGCCCGCGAGCCCCACGACCAGCAGCAGGGCCGCGAGGAGCGGGTGCCCGGTGCGGTAGCGCGGGCGCTCGGGCTCTGCCCTGCGCTCCTGCTCGGGCGCGTACGGCCCCCGGCCCTGGTCGGGCGCGTACGGGCCGCGCCCCTGGTCGGGGACGTGCGGCCGGGCGTGGGTCGGCGGCGGCGCGACACCCTGGGTGGACGGCCCCGAGGGCGGCGGCGGAGGATAGCCGGCCACGCGCTGGTCGATGTACGGCGCCGGGGCGTGCTGCCCGGGTTGCCCGTACGGCGCGGGCGGGTAGGCGGGAGGGGGCGCGAAGCCCGGGGCGCCCGGAGGCGGGACGAAGGCGGCGGGCGCCCCGGGCGGGGCCGGCGGCGGCGCGTCGGCACGGTTGCCACGCCGGCGCTCGCGCTCGCGCTCGGCGTACCGCACGGGGGGCAGCAGGTCGGAGTAGCTGTCCTCGGAGGCCGGCTTGGTGCGCTTGGTCGGCGGCAGGTCGTCCGCCGAGCCGTTGAGCACGTGGGTGCCGTCGGAGGCGGCGCCGTTCAGCACGTGGGTGGCGTCGGGCGCGGACCCGTTGAGCACGCGGGTGCCGTCCGGGACCTGCCCGCTCCCCTGCGCGGTGTCGAGCCTGCGCGTGTGGCCGGTCTGCGCCGGAGGGCTCTCCTGGAAGGAGGTCACGCTCGGGTCGAGGGACCTCGCCATCGCCAGCAGGCCCTGGGCGCTCGGCCGGGTGCCGGCGTCGACCGCGAAGGCGGCGCGCAGCCAGCCGCGCAGCCACGGGGGCGCCTGGTCGATGTTGGCCCGGCCCTCCATGATGTTGTAGCAGACCATCTCGAACGAGCCCGACCCGAAGGGCGGCTTGCCCGTCGCCCCGAAGAACACCGTTGCCGCCAGCGCGTGGACGTCGGCCGCCTGGGTGATCCCCTCGTCCCTGATGATCTCGGGCGCGAGGTAGCCGGGGGTGCCGACGAACATGCCGGTCTGGGTGAGCCTGGTCGCGTTGACCAGATGGGCGATGCCGAAGTCGATGACCAGCGGGTCGCCGCCGACCAGCATGACGTTCGCCGGCTTGAAGTCGCGGTGGATGACGTCGGCGGCGTGGATCGCGATCAGCGCCTCCGACAGACCGCGCGCCAGGCGTATGACCTCGCGCGCGGAGAGCGGGCCGTCCGCGAGGACGGTCTCCTCCAGCGTGCGGCCGGGGGCGAACCTCGTCACGATGTAGGGCGTCGCGCCCGTGAGCTCGGCGTCGAGCACCTCGGCCACGCGCGGGCTGCGCACGCGCCGCATGGTCTCGACCTCGCGGGTCAGGCGGTCGCGGGCCTTGAGGTCGGCCGCCACGTGCGGGTGGAGTACCTTGACGGCGACCTCCCTGCCCTCCTGGTCGAGGCCGAGATGGACGACGCCCATGCCGCCTTCGCCGAGCCGGCGCAGCAGCCGGTAAGGACCGAGTCTGTCCAGCGTGTCCGGCACCGTTTCCCCCGTCATCCTGCCTTCCTTCGAAGGTCTTCCAATCGTTCGAGCCAGGTGGACATGTCCACCGGACTCCAGACTGCATCGCCGACGGGCATGACGAGCGTGCTGACCGCGTAAACGGCCACGAGCGCGGCCACCACCCCGAGGATCACGGCGAGCGCCGCCGCGGCGCCCTTGGCGGGGAAGGCGGAGGCCAGGGTCCTGGCCATCTGGCGGCCCGGCCCCTCGACACCCGGGCCGGCGCAGATGATCCACAAGGAGACGGCGACTCCCCAGCTCAGAGCCGTGCCCGTGGGCACCGACCTCACCAGGAAGGTCAGGACGAGCGTGACCGGCACGCCCAGGATCAGCGCGTACGGCACGAGCGCGATGGTGACGCCGATGGACTTGACCAGCGCCCCGGGCTGCCCGAGGACGCGGAGCACGTCGGAGGCGGCGGCGGAGGCCGGGCGCCTGGTGGCGAGGCTCGGCTGGGCGATGTCGGCGGCCCTGAGGAGCACGGCGGCGACGACCCCCAGCGCCGTCACCACGACCGGGGCCACCACGGCGGCGCCGACCACGATGATCAGCGCGAGCACGCTCGCCACGCCGTACACCGGGGAACGCCGCAGCAGGTCGTCGTCGTGGCCCTGGTGCGGCCCGAAGCCGGAGGTGGCCTCCGGCGGCAGGTGCACGGTCGGGACGTACGGCGCGGCCGGCGGCTGCCGCACGTGCGGCGTCATCTCGAACAGGTCGGGGGCCTGCTCGAAGAGCGCCTGGTGCTGGTACGGCCGCGCGGACGGCCCGCCAGGGGACGCCGGCGTGGCCGGGGATGGATGGTTCGAGCGCGCCGGGGGCACCGGGCCGGCCGGGCCCGCGGGGGCGGCCGGCGTGGCGCGGTACGGCTTGGCCTGGGCGTCGAGCTCGCCCAGCTCCTCGGGCCTCACCCGCCTCGTCGGCACCTCGCCCTGGTCGAGCGGCGCGGGCTGGGCGCCCTTCCACGGCTGGGAGGGCGACGGCGGGGCGTAACGGGTGGGCACCTGGCCCTCCCCATGAAGCCCGGTGCCGCCCGGCCGTGCTCCGGGGGCGTCGCCGGAGGCCGGCCACTCGCGGGAGATGCCGGCCCTGCGAAGCTCCTCGCCGGTCACGCGGACCGTCGGCCACGGGTCACCGGCTCCGGGACCCTGCTGCGGCGCCTCGCCGAGCAGCGAGACGTACTCCTCGGCGGGCGCGGGCTTGGCCGGTGTCACCGGCTGGGCTCCCGCGACGGGTGTGCCCGTGCCGGGGCGCAGCGACGTCCCGGTGGCGGGGGCACCCGACATGTCGGGAACCGTGAGGATCTCGTCGGGCACGTTCGGACGGCCCTGCCCCGGGGGCGGGGGCACGAGCCGGGAGAGCTGCGCGGCCAGCTCGGCGGCGGTGGGCCGCCTGGCGGGGTCGCGCTGGAAGGCCGCGCGGAGCAGCGGGCGCAGGATCGCCGGGGCGGCGTCGACGTTGGCCTTGCCCGCGGTGATGTTGTAGAACACCATCTCCAGCGTGCCCTTGCCGAACGGCGGCTGGCCGGTGGCGGCCATCAGCATCGTGCCGGCCCAGGCGTGGACGTCGACCTCCGGCCCGGCCTCGTGCCCCTCGATGATCTCGGGGGCGAGGTAGCCGGGCGTGCCGATGAACATGCCGGTCTGGGTGAGCCGGGTGGCGTCGACGGCCTGCGCGATGCCGAAGTCGATCAGCACGGGCTCGCCGTCGAGCATCAGCACGTTGCCGGGCTTGAGGTCGCGGTGGATGATGCCCGCCGCGTGCACCGTGGCGAGGGCCTCGGCCACGCCGTGGGCCAGGCGCAGCAGCGCGCCGACCGCGAGCGGGCCGTCCTGCTTGACCGTGTCGTCCAGGGGCTTGCCCGGGACGTAACGGGTGACGATGTAGGGGCGGCTGCCGGTGACGTCGGCGTCGACGACCTCGGCGATGTGCCTGCTGCGCACGCGGCGCATGGTCTCGACCTCGCGCGCGAGCCTGCGGCGCGCCACGTCGTCCCCGGTGACCTCGGCGCGCAGGACCTTGACTGCGACCTGCCTGCCCTGGGAGTCGAGGGCGAGATGGACCACGCCCATGCCGCCTTCACCGAGCCGCCGGAGCAGCCGGTAGGGGCCCAATCGGTCGTCCTGATTCATCTGATCTCCGGCGGTGCCCCGGCATTGGTGTCCGGAGGGAAGCGCCTTGCTCCAATTGTCACATTTCGCTTACTCTGCGCAATGCCCATACCGGAAAACACCGGTCGGCAGTCGATGACGTGGCCCGCCGCCGGAGCCAACCGCCATCGCGGCCGGCAACCCCCGTTGCCAGCCGGTCGGTAGCCGACCGCCCCCGTGCGGCTACCGGTTTCTCCTCTCGGCCCGTCGTGGCTATGAGAGCACCCCGCGGACATCCGCCCGCGGTCGTTCACGGCACGTAGCACCATACCGGCTTAAACCCCGCCCATGAGATGAACCATGAGGCCACATTCCCGGTAGTACAACGGATGAACCGGCCCCAAGGGTTTCCCATATCTGGAAAGTCTTACAGGGCGGACACCTCACTGGGCGAGAGCCACCACGTCGGCGGTCTTCAGGCGGGTCAGGGCCTCACCGGCGAGCGCCAGCTTGGAGCCCCTGATGCCGCTGCCGATCACGACGTACGGCTGCCGCGCGACCTCGGCGTCCACGAGCACGGGCCAGTCGTCGGGCAGGCCGAGGGGCGTGATGCCCCCGAACTCCATGCCCGACATCTCGACGGCGTCCTGCTGCGGGGCGAACGAGGTCTTGCGGGCGTCCAGGTGGCGGCGGATCACCCCGTTGACGTCGGCGCGCATCGTGGCGAGCACCATGACGGCGGCGTAGCGCGTCTCGCCGCCCCGCTTCGCCGCCACGATCACGCAGTTCGCGGACTCCTGGAGCGTCACGCCGTACCGCTCGCAGAAGGCGGCGGTGTCGGCCAGCGCCGGGTCGATGGGCGCCACCGCGACCTCGTCGGTCATGGTCTCCACAGCCCGGGCCACCGGGTCGGCGAGCAGGTCTCGCCGTTCCCCCGCGGGCACCCAGTCGAGCGTGCCCAGCCTCATGGGTCACCCCTCCTTCAGTACGCGGTGATGAAGTTCGGTCACCACCTTACGGGCGGACTCGAAGGCCCCCGCCTGCCAGGCGATCAGATGCGTGAGCCAGTCGCCCGCGAAGTAGACCCGCCCGGCGGGGCGCTGGAGCAGCGACAGACCGCTCATCGACGGCCAGCGCACCCACGAGCCCTCGATGTGCGGCTGCCGCCGCCAGGCGACCGAGACGCTTGAGAGCAGGTCCCTGCCGTACCTGCCGCCGTGTACCTTGCGGCCCTGGACCAGGGCCCGGTGGAGGCGCTCGCGGTGGGACAGCGCGTTGTACGCCTCGGCGTTCTCGCCGGTGTTGTAGTAGCCCACCACCAGACCGCGCTCGGTGTGGAAGCCGTAGGAGGGGTACCAGATGTGGCCCACGTCCAGGTCGGTCTCCGTCGCCCCGCCGTACACGCGGTCCTCGATCTCCCACCAGCGGCGGCCGTACTCCAGGCCGAGCTTGCCCGCCGACAGCGGGACGGGGGTGGCGAGCGCGGACCTGACGTCGGCGCCGAGGTTGCCGGGGATCTTCGCGAGCAGGTGCGGGGGAAGCGCCGCGACGCAGTAGTCGGCCTTCAGCGGGGCCCCGCCCTCGACGGCGACCTCCACCCCCTCGGGCCGGTTGGTGATCCTGGTGACCCGCGTGCCGGTCCTGATGCGGCCGGCGCCGACCTGTCCCGCCAGCGCGCGGACGATCGCGTCCATGCCGCCCACGGGCTGGAACATCGGCATCGCCTGGTCGTAGCCCGCGTCCATCGTCAGCATCCGGCCGAGGCCCTGGCTCAGGATCTCGGTGAGGGAGGGCGGCGGGCCGAGGGGAGCGCCCGGCCCGACTCCGGGGTTCACGCGGTACCCCCGCCGCTCGCCGCCGGTGTACCCGCGCGCCTGGCCGATCTCCCCGAATTCCGACAGGAAGTCCAGCAGCCGTTCCTTGTCGGGGCCGGTCAGCTCGGCGTCGAGCGCCCCGGCGTCGGTGGCCTTGGCCAGCAGCTCGGAGATGTACCCGTAGGCGTCCGCGCGGGCCGTACGGGCGCGCACGGGCGCCTTCATGCCGGCCGTGAGGACGTAGGCGCTGGCGTTGTTGTTGACGAAGACCTCAAGGGGGACGCCCAGCTCGCGGCAGTAGTCGAGCGTCACCATCCACTGGGCGATGCGGGCCGGTCCCGCGTTGAAGTACGTGCCGGCGCCGAAGGTCACCCGCTGCGTCTCGCCGATCGCGGCGGTCCCCGCGGGCAGCTCGGTGACGGCGTCGCCGCCCCGCAGGGTCAGGCTCCGGCCGCCCACCCGGTCGCGGGCCTCGACGACCGTGCAGTCGTACCCGGCCTTGCCCAGCTCGTACGCGCACGCCAGCCCGGCCACGCCCGCGCCCAGCACGAGCACCTTCGCCGGAGACCCGCCCCGCAGGGAGAAGTCGGACGGCTGGGGCGGCACGTACGGGTCCGGGAGCCCCGCGCCGCCGGTGGGGCGCACGGGCGCCGTCTCCTTGGAGGGGGCCAGCCCCAGCACCCCCATCGCGGCGTACATGGCGCCGGCGCCGCCGGCCGCGCCGATGCCGACGAGCAGCGACCTGCGCGTCAGCCGTTCTCGGCGCCCGGGTAACCCATCGTTGTCCATGGGTCAGCCGTAGACGCCGCTGCCGCAGGCCACCTGGCCGGCGAGAGTCGCGAACACGCCGAGCAGCCCCATGATGTCGTGGAAGTCCTCCGTGGTGAACTCGGTGTGCCGGGGGCCCGCCGGCCGGACGCCCGGGATGAGCGCGCAGCCCGAGGCGATGGCGGTGGAGTTCCACTCGACCCCGAGCGTGAACGGGGGCGCGATCTCGTACGGCCGGAAGTCGCTCAGGCGGTTCAGCGCCCGGGCGGCGGCCTCACGGATCAGCGCCTGGGCCACGCTGGGCGGCAGCAGCTCGGCCGAGAACCTGTCGATGCCCTTCTTGACCGCGACGGTCTCGACGTCGCCGAGCAGCGCGCGGGCCTCCTCGCAGACCGCCTCGTCGCCGGTCACCAGCGCGACCGGCACCCCGAGGAACCCGGCGAAGCCGGCCACCAGCCGCGTCTCCCCGCAGACCTCGCCGTTGAGGTAGACGTTGTGGATCTCCTTGCCCATCCAGGTGTGGTTGAGCACTCCGTGCTGGACGCCGGCCCTCGCGTGGTAGCCGGCGAAGCAGGCGGCCTGGAAGTCGGCGGACAGCCCCTGCGCCATGCGCATCGGCTTGCCAGGGCCCCGGATCAGCGAGGCCCTCGGGTCGAGCAGGTCGACGCGGAGGTTCTTGGTGGATCCGTGGGCGTCGTTGACGACCACGGCCGAGGCGCCCGCCTCGTAGGCTCCCGCGATCACCGCGCCGGCGTCGGCGGTCATCAGCTCGCAGCCGCGCTCGTAGCCCCTGCCCCCGGCGTGCATCTCCTCCGGGTCGGTGAGCCCGGTCACGCCCTCCATGTCGACCGACAGGTAAACCTTCATCGCCGTCCCCAGCTCTCCACCCGCTCCATGTCCTCCGCGTTCATGAACCCGAACTCGTCAAGCATGATCGACTCGATGCCATCACGCCACGGTTCGGGGATCTCCTCGACGGCCGGAGGGTAGCACCGCTCCAGCCACAAGGTGGACTCGCGGGTGGCCCCGAGATACCCGGCGGCCCTGGCGAAGGGGGTGTCCTCGATGCCGGGCACGTGGGCGCAGCCGTACTCGATCATCTCCTGGCCCCCGTACGGCGGCGGCTGCTGCCACTTGCGGGCCACCGGACGGTCCGCGGTGATCGTGGTACGCATCGGGCGGCGCTCGATGGCGGCCTGGATCAGCTCCTTGTACAGGCACTTCCCGCACCGGCCGCACGGGCCGTGGCTGTCGCCGCGCAGGCACCACCGCACCTGGTCGCGCAGCCCGGAGCCGAGCGCGAGCCGCATCGTCATCGCCTCGCTGATCCCGCCCACCGGCAGGACGAGGGGCAGACCCGCGGCGGCGAAGGCCCGTCCCCAGGGCCCGTGGGCCGACCACATCGGGTTGTCGGGGGTGTACCGGTGGACGTACCGGCCGCCGCCGAGCCACCGCGAGCCGATCTCGTACCCCAGCGCCACGCCGCCGAGGTCCATGGCGCCGGCCAGCAGGACGGCGCCGATCATGACCGCGTGATGCTCGGGGTACCCCGGCCGGGGGTGCCTGAGGAGGAACTCCAGGTCGGACTCGACGGTGACGACCTCCCTGCCGGTCCGCTCCGCCAGGTCGGCGAGCACGTCCGACCGGTAGTGCGTCCACCGGTTGGGGACGCGCGGGTGGCTCACGCGGCGGAAGTGCACCAGGGGCGCGTCGGGCAGGATCGCGGCCACCGCCGCCGAGTCGGCGCCGCCGCTGTAGGAGATCGCGAGCCGGGTGCCCGGCGTCCGGGACGACGCGCCGACCGGCCCGGCCTCGACACCCCAGCCATCGTGGAGGGCGGCGGCCAGCTCGGCGGAGATGGGCCGGTCGAAGACGATCCTGCCGGACGTCCAGGGCGCGGCGACCGTCCACGCGGCGAGGGCGAGCAGGTCGGGGTGGATCCGCTCGGCGTCGGGGGCCGCCTGACGCGGCAGCCGGACGTGGCAGGTGTCGGTGGTGAGCTCCACCCGCTGGCCGTCGGTGACGGTGCCGGTGAGACCCTCACCGGGATCCAGCCGGAGCCGCAGCCCCCACAGGTCCCCGCCGGGCGTCCAGCTCACCCTCATGGGGCCGCCTTCTCCTGACCCCCGGCCTCGCGGATCGTGTCGATGGCCTGCCAGATCAGCACCTCCGACTGGAGCACGTGGTCCAGGGCGGAGGCCGTCTCGGTGGCGAGCCTGTGGGCGTCGGCGACCTTGGCCGCGAGCGCCGGGTCGGTGGAAGGCGCCTTCGTGCCCGCCGACCGCTGGCGGAGCTGGTCGACCTCGCGCCTCAGCGCCGCGACCTCCCGCTTGAGCGCCTGGACCTCCCACAGCGAATCCCGGACGTCCTGCCGGTGATCGGCCCGTGTCACGTACCGGCCGTCCAACCGGCTCAGTATGGCGCGCCGGACCCGCAGGGGCGCCAGGACGCGCATAACAAACCCCGACATGACCGGTCACCTTAGCGGCAAACCATGATCTCTCCGAACTGCTGATGAATACCGTTATGTCACATTCCCCATGGTGCCTATGCCCCGCCCCGCCGTCACGGGCACGCCCGCCGTCCGGCCTTCCGCGACGCCGTGCCCGCACGCCGTACGGGCCGGTCAGCGGCCGGTGAACTCCGGCTTGGCCTTCTCGGTGAACGCGCGAAGCCCGGCGCGGGCGTCCTCGGTGGCGAACAGGCCGGAGAAGTGCAGCCGCTCGATCTCCAGGCCGGTGGTCAGGTCGACGTCAAGCCCGTGGTCGACGGCCAGCTTGGCGGCGCGCAGCGCGATGGCCGGGCCGTCCGCGAACCGCTCGGCGAGGGCGACGGCCTCGGCGTGCACGTCGGCGTCCGGGACGACCTTGTCGACCAGGCCGATGGCGAGCGCCTCGGCCGCGCCCACGTGGCGCCCGGTGAAGATGAGGTCCTTGGCCCGCGCGGGGCCGACCAGGCGGGGCAGGCGCTGGGTGCCGCCGGCGCCCGGGATGATGCCGAGAGCGATCTCGGGCTGGCCGAGCTTGGCGCCCTCGCCGGCGATCCGGAAGTCTGCGCAGAGGGCCAGCTCGCAGCCGCCCCCGAGGGCGTAGCCGGTGACCGCCGCGATGACCGGCTTGCCGATCTTGGCCACGGCGGTGAAGCAGGCCTGCAGCTCAGCGGAGTGTGCCGACATATCGGCATACGTCATGTCGGCCATCTCCTTGACGTCCACCCCTGCGGCGAACACCCGCTCTCCCCCGTAGATGACCACGGCCCGCACCGACGGGTCGGCGTCCACCAGCCGGGCGCACGCGGCGAGCTCCCGCTGCATCTGGCCGTTGAGGGCGTTCATCTTCGGCCGGTCCAGCCGGATGGTCGCGACCCCGCCGCCGGCCTCGACACGTGCGAACTCCGTCATGACGCCCTCCTCAGTGGTACGGCACCCCGGCTCTGGAGTGCGGCACCCCCACGATACGGGCGGACGCGATCACCGCACCGGGAGCCCCGCGCGCGCGACGACCTCGCGGTAGACGCGCTCGTACCCCGTGGACATGGCCATGACATCGAAGTCGCGCTCCACGTGCGAGCGGCTGTCCGCGGGCCGCAGCCCGTCGACCGCCTCGATGGCGGCGGGCAGCTCGTGCGGGAACCGCCGGACGAACCCCGTGACCCCGTCCACGACGACCTCGGGCACCGACCCGAGCCCCAGCGCGACCACAGGGGTGCCGCAGGCCATGGCCTCGATCATCACAAGGCCGAAGGGCTCCTGCCAGGTGATGGGGAAGACCAGGCAGCGCGCCGCCGCCATGAGCTGGCGCTTGCGCACGATGTTGGCCTCGCCCTCATAACGGGCGTCCGGCCCGAGCCTCGGGCGGACGTGCTCGTTGAAGTAGGCGAACTCGGCCGGCTCGACGAGCTTGCCCGCGAGCACGATGCGGCGCCCGGCCGCCCGCGCCGCGTCGATGGCCAGATGGGCCCCCTTGTCCCCGGCGAACCGCCCGATCCACAGCACCCAGTCCTCCTTGCGCTCCCTGTAGGGGAACGTGCGGGTGTCCACGGCGTTGTACACCTGCCCGACCCAGTTGAGGTCGGGGGCGTAGGTGCGCTGGGCGAGCGAGATCGACACCAGGGAGATGCGGTCACCCAGGGTGCGGTAGTACTCCCCGAGCTCGCCGTCGACCGGCCCGTGGCAGGTCACGACGGTCGGGGCGGGCCTGCCCAGGGCGGTGAGCGGCCCCGCGAGGGTGTGGTCGTGCACGATGTCGGCGTCCAGCTGGGAGAGCAGCCGGGCGGCGATGGCCGTGTGCAGCACCTCCGGCATCGGCTCGCCGATGCGTTCTGAGGGCGCGCGGCGGTAGGTGCGCAGAAAGGTGGCCTTGGTGGTGGTCCTGCCCGCGCCGATGAGGGTGACCTCGTGACCGAGCCCGATCAGCCCCCCGACGAGGTCGGAGAGCATCGCCTCGATGCCGCCGTACCCCTTGGGAGGCACCTCCGACCACGGCGGCGCCACCATGGCGACGCGCAGGCCGGAAGAGTCTCCGACGTTTCGCGGAGCGTGCCGCCGACCAAAGACGCCGATCGATGTGGCCATGTAGGAGCGCACCTCCAGCCGGATCCCCGGAGTGCTCATACCCCTCCGCGCACCCTCAAAATCAGTCGCGGTCAGGCACCGAGATCGCTGTCGGCGGGCGAGGTTCGTTGATCAGCTGGACGCCTCCGGGAAGCCCGCAGACGGTGGCGGAGTCATCGCCTTCCTGCACCTTCACCATGAGCCTGGCCTCACCGAGGGGCAGGTTCGACACCTGCAGCAGGCCGAATCCCTTCGGTAGCGCCGGGGCCACCCACACCTTCCCGTACGGCACCCACGGGTCGAACCGCAGCAGCGACCTGACCAGCTGGATGGGCGAGGCCGCGGCCCACGCCTGGGGCGCGCACGAGGTGGGGTACGGGATGGGCGTCGGGAACTCCTCCCGCCCGAAGCCGCAGAACAGCTCGGGGAGCCGCCCCGCGCACGCGTGCGCCGCCTCCAGCAGCCCCTCCGCGATGCGCTGGGCCTCCTCGACGAAGCCGTAACGCATCAGCCCCGCCACGATGATCGCGTTGTCGTGCGGCCAGACCGACCCGTTGTGGTAGCTCATCGGGTTGTACGCGCCCATGTCGGCCGCCAGGGTCCGCACGCCGTACCCGCTGAACATCTCCGGCGACACCAGGTGCTCGGCCACGGACGGCGCCTTGTCCTCGTCCACGATGCCGGTCCACAGGCAGTGGCCCATGTTGGAGGCGAGCGCGTCGATCAGGCGCCCCTCACCGTCGAGCCCCATCGCGAAGTAGCCCTTGTCGGGGAGCCAGAACCGCTCGTTGAACGCCTCGCGCAGGAGCGCCGCCCGCTTCTCGCAGCGCCGCTCGGTCTCGGGGTCCCCCGCCTCGTGGGCGAGGTTGGCCCGCGCGATGTAGGCCGCGTAGACGTAGCCCTGCGCCTCCGCCAGCGCGATGGGAGCCCTGGCGAGGCTGCCGTCGGCGTAGTTGACGCCGTCGAAGGAGTCCTTCCACCCCTGGTTGACCAGGCCGCGATCGGTCTTGCGCCGATACCAGAGGAAACTGTCGCACTGGCCGTAGTTCTCGATCCAGCCCAGCGCCGCGTCGGCGTGCGGCAGGAGCCGCTGTACGTCGTCGCCGTGCAGGCCCCAGCGCCTCAGCTCGCCCAGCAGCATGACGAACAGCGGGGTGGAGTCGACCGACCCGTAGTAGGGCTGGCCCCCCTTGCACGCGGGCGCGCCGGGCTCCACGCCGTACCGCAGCTCATGGAGGATCTTGCCGGGCTCCTCCTCGGTGAGCAGGTTGACCTTGGTGCCCTGCAGCTCGGCGAGGCGGCGCAGCGTGCCGAGGGCCAGGGTCTGGTCGAGCGGGAGCGCGAACCACGAGGTGAGCAGGGAGTCCCGGCCGAAGAGGGTCATGAACCACGGCGCGCCCGCCGCGATCGAGGGAAGCTCGTCCGGGTTGTTCTTCTCGAACAGCCGCAGGCTGCCGAGGTCGGTCCTCGACCTGCGGAGCGCCTGGGCCAGGGCGACGTTCGTGGTGCTGATGCCCGGGCTGCTGCGCACCCATTCGGCCAGGCGCATGGCGGGCTCCGCGTGCTCGACCGGGTGGCGCGCGGAGAACCAGGCGGGCGCCTCCTCTCCGTCGAGGATGGGGTTCACCTGCAGGGTCACCCGCCACTCGCTGCGGGCGGGCACGACGGTCCTGAAGGTCAGCAGGCCGGGTATCGCGCTGAACTCCGCCTCCTCGGCCTCCGCGATCACCCTGGCCCCTCGTGACCGGCTCGCCGAGACGATCTTCAGCCCGGTCCTGTCGACCATGGTCTCGACGTCGGTCACCCACTGGATGCGGTGCGCCTTGACCTCGAACAGGTCGGCGACGTCGGAGGCGACCAGCAGGGTGACCAGGCACCCCGCGGCCTCGTCCGCGAGGTTGCGCAACGTGACGTCCTCACGGAGGCCGCCGCCGACGTAGCGGTCCCTGATCACCAGCATCGTGCTGTCGGCCCGCCCGGGACGGGGAGGGGTCCGCCCGAGGAAGGCCGCGTGGTACGGCTCCCCCGGCACCACCTTCAGGCTCTCGAGGGGCGCGTCGTCGACGTGCAGCTCCCACCGGGACACCAGGCGGGTGTCGGCGTAGTACACGCCCTGCGCCCCGCCCGGCAGGATGTCGCCGTTCTGCTCGCAGACGCAGAACGATCCCCCCTCGACCAGCGTGGTCGTGGTGTCCCCCAGGGCTCCCGGCTGTCCCTCGAATGTCCAGCCTTCCACGACGGATCACGCTCCTTCACGGATGAAATCGCGTTGCCTCCGTCAGCCCTGCCCAGTCAGTGGCCGATACATTCGAGATAGCTTGCCCGATTTGTGGGGTTATGTCCTCCGAAGGCCCTTTCGGTGGGTTCTAGCGAAGCGTCCCGTTGGTCATGCCGACGGGCTCCTCGGGGACGGCGATGAGACCCAGCTCGGCAGGCGAGGACATCAGCGGGTGCATGGGGACCACCCGGACGGTGTACCCGAAGGCGCCCGTGCGGTCGAGCGGCACGCCCCCCGTGTAGGTGGCCTTGCCGTCGTCCCCCACCGCGTCGGCCTGGAGCGTGACGTACGACGGCCCGATCAGCTCGTCGTGCACCCCCACCTTGCCGTACGCGGCCTGGACGCTCACGTCGTCCGGGGACAGCTCGCCGAGCGCGATCGTCGCGCGCACCTCCATCGCCGCCCCGAGCTCGGGGGTGTCCCCGATGCCGGACGCCTCGATGTGCTCCACCCGGACGCCCGGCCAGGCACGGGTGACCCGCAGCTTCCACGCCGCGAACTCGCGCGCCTTGCCGTGGTCGCCCTTGGACAGGTCGCGCGCCGAGCCGGCGGCCGGCGTGTACAGGTCGACGACGTAGTCGCGCAGCATGCGCCCGGCGAGGACCTTGGGGCCGAGCGAGCTGAGCGTGTGCTTGACCATGTCGAGCCAGCGCCGGGGGTGCGTGCCGTCGGCGCGGTCGTAGAACCGGTCGGCGACCTCGCGCTCGATCAGGTCGTACAGCGCGGCGGCCTCCAGCTCGTCACGGCGGTCGGGGTCCTCCACGCCGTCGGCGGTCGGGACGGCCCAGCCGTTGTCGCCGTCGTACCACTCGTCCCACCAGCCGTCCCTGATGGAGAGGTTGAGCCCTCCGTTGAGCGCGGCCTTCATGCCCGACGTGCCGCACGCCTCCAGCGGGCGCAGGGGGTTGTTCATCCACACGTCGCAGCCCTGGACCATGAGCTGCCCGAGGTTCATGTCGTAGTCGGGCAGGAAGACGATGCGGTGGCGCACGTCCTCGCTGTCGGCGAACTTCACGATCTGCTGGATGAGCTTCTTGCCGCCCTCGTCGGCCGGGTGCGCCTTGCCCGCGATCACGATCTGGACGGGCTTCTCGGGGTCGAGCAGCAGCTCGCGGAGCCGGTCAGGGTCCTTGAGCATGAGCGTGAGCCGCTTGTAGGAGGGCACCCGCCGCGCGAAGCCGATGGTCAGCACATCGGGGTCGAGTGCCTCGTCGATCCAGCCCAGCTCGGCCGTGGAGGCGCCCCGGGCGCGCCAGGAGGCGCGCAGCCGCTCGCGGGCGGCGTCGACGAGCTGGCGCCGCAGCCGGCCGCGGATGCCCCAGATGTCCTCGTCGGAGAGCTTCTGCACCCCTTCCCAGCCCTGGGCCTTCTCGATCAGCGAGGGGAGCTCCTTGCCCGCGAGCTCCATCACCTCGCGCGCGACCCAGGTGGGGGCGTGCACGCCGTTGGTGATCGACCCGATCGGGATCTCGTCGAGGTCGAACCCCGGCCAGAGCCCCTGGAACATCCCTCGGCTGACCTCGCCGTGCAGCTCGGAGACGCCGTTGACCCGCTGGGCCAGCCGCATGCCCATGACGGCCATGTTGAAGACCGCCGCGTCGGCCTCGGCCTCGGGGGAGCCGGGCTCGGCGCCGAGCGCGAGGATGCGCTCCACGGGAACGGTGGGCCAGGCGTTGTCGCCGCCGAACTGCTTCTCGATCATCTCGGCGGGGAAGCGGTCGATGCCGGCGGGGACGGGTGTGTGCGTGGTGAACACCGTGCCCGCGCGGACGGCCTCCAGCGCCTCGTCGAAGGACAGCCGGTGCTCGGTCAGCTCGCGGATGCGTTCGAGGCCGAGGAAGCCCGCGTGGCCCTCGTTGGTGTGGAAGACCTCGGGCTCGGGGTGCCCGGTGATGCGGCAGTAGGCCCGGATCGCGCGCACCCCGCCGATGCCGAGCAGCAGCTCCTGCATGAGCCGGTGGTCGGTGCCGCCGCCGTACAGCCGGTCGGTGACGTCGCGGGCGGCGTTGTCGTTCTCGGCCACGTCGGAGTCGAGCAGCAGCAGCGGGACCCGGCCCGCCTGGGCCACCCAGATCTGCGCGTGCAGCGTGCGCCCGCCGGGCAGGGGGATCGCGACGCGGGCCGGGGCGCCGTCCTCCTCCTTCAGCAGGCTGAGGGGCAGGCCGCCGGGGTCGAGGCTCGGGTAGTGCTCCTGCTGCCAGCCCTCGGCCGAGAGGGACTGGGTGAAGTAGCCGTGCCGGTAGAGCAGGCCCACCCCGAGGATCGGCACGCCGAGGTCGCTGGCGGCCTTCAGGTGGTCGCCCGCGAGGATGCCGAGGCCGCCGGAGTACTGCGGGAGCGCGGCGGCGATACCGTACTCGGGCGAGAAGTAGCCGATGGCCGCGGGGGCGTCGGCCAGGGTTTGGTACCAACGGGGCGCGGTCATGTATTCCCGCAGGTCGTCCGCGGCGTCGGCGAGCCTGCGGAGGAACCTGCGGTCACGGGCCAGCTCGGCCAGCCTGTCGGCCTCCACCGCTCCGAGCAACGCCACCGGGTCGTGCCCGACCCGTTCCCAGGTGTCCGGATCCACCTCGGCGAACAGGTCCATGGTCTCCGGATGCCATGACCAGCGCAGATTTTGTACGAGCTCGCCGAGGGCGGCCAGCTCCACGGGAAGGACGGTACGGACGGTGAACCTGCGTATTGCTCTCACGGGGCCAGACCCTAGTTACTCAGCGCCACGACGCGCGACCGAAACACTCTTGTGCGCCTACCAGATCTCATGCGTTTCGCTCTCACCACTCCCCAACGTGCTCAAACATCACTAAAGCGGACCAGTCAATGTGATCTCAACTTGATCATGTACGGCTCCCCCCTCACACGGCAACACTCGGGGACGAATGGCGTGCGGGGCACCCCTAACTTCCCTTAGGCAGGCTTGAAGAGGGACTATGGGGGCAGTCCCATGTAAGAGCCTCAGGATCACACCTCCGATCCCCCGAGATGACATCCGTCACTCTGGGGGTGAATACGACCGCGCCTGCCCATACACCGGCATCAAGCCGGGACCTACTTGAAAGCAAAGATCACTCCTTGCCCTCACAATTCCCGGCGGCGCCCGGTGCGTCGCCGCTACCTTGAGACGCGATGATCGGACGAATCCCAATACAGGAAATTTACCCTGTTGTCGAGTGCGGGCGGTGGCCCGCGAAGGCAGCGGCGGGCGAGACCTTCGAGATCAGCGCCACCGTGTTCCGCGAGGGACACGACGCGGTGGCGGCCGGGGTCGTGCTGGTCGACCCCGACGGCAGGCGCCGGCGGCTCCTGCTCATGCGCGAGGTCGAGCCCGGCACCGACCGGTGGGCGGTCGACGTGACGCTGCCTACGGAGGGTAACTGGCACTACCGTGTCGAGGCCTGGAGCGATCCGGTCGCCACCTGGCTCCACGACGCCGGGATCAAGATCCCCCGTGGCATCGACACCGACCTCATGTGCGAGGAGGGGGCGCGCATATTCGCGCGCGCCGCGAAGGCCGTCCGGCCGACGGGCTGCGACAACTGCACGCACAGGGCGGCGCTCCAGGCCGTGGCCGACCGGCTGCGGGACGACGAGCTCGACCCCCGGGCCAGGCTGGCCGTGGCGCTGCTCCCCGAGACGGCGAGCGTGCTGGCCTCCCACCCGCTCCGCGACCTGGTGACCAGGGCGCCGCGATACCGCATCCGGGTCGACCGGAGGCGGGCGCTGTTCGGATCCTGGTACGAGTTCTTCCCCAGGTCGGAGGGGGCGGTGCTCGAAGAGGGCGCCATCCCCAAGTCCGGAAATTTCCGGACTGCGGCCGAGCGGCTGCCGGGGGTGGCCGGCATGGGCTTCGACGTCGTCTACCTGCCTCCGATCCACCCGATCGGCGAGACCTTCCGCAAGGGGCGCAACAACACCCTGCACCCCGAGCCGTACGACGTCGGCTCCCCCTGGGCGATCGGCTCCGAGGACGGCGGGCACGACGCGATCCATCCTGACCTGGGCACCTTCGAGGACTTCGACGCCTTCGTGCGGCGGGCCCGCGAGCTCGGCCTGGAGATCGCCCTCGACCTGGCCCTGCAGTGCTCCCCCGACCACCCGTGGGTCAAGGACCACCCCGAGTGGTTCACGATCCGGGCGGACGGCTCCATCGCGTACGCCGAGAACCCGCCGAAGAAATATCAGGACATCTACCCCCTGAACTTCGACAAGGACCCGAAGGGCATCTACACCGAGGTCCGGCGGGTGGTCCGCCACTGGATGGACCACGGCGTCCGCGTCTTCCGGGTGGACAACCCGCACACCAAGCCGGTGGGGTTCTGGGAGAAGCTGCTGGCCGACATCCACACCACCGACCCCGACGTGCTGTTCCTGTCGGAGGCGTTCACCAGGCCGCCGATGCTCCGAAGCCTGGCCAAGGTGGGTTTCGACCAGTCGTACACCTATTTCACCTGGAAGAACACCAAGAACGACCTCGAGGGTTACCTGACCGAGCTCTCGCACGAGACGTCGTACTACCTGCGACCCAACTTCTTCGTCAACACGCCGGACATCCTTCACGAGTACCTGCAGAACGGCGGCATGCCGGCGTTCAAGATCAGGGCGGTCCTGGCCGCGTTGGCGTCACCTTCCTGGGGGGTTTACGCGGGCTACGAGCTCGCCGAGAACGCCCCGGTACGTCCGGGCAGCGAGGAATATCTGCACAGCGAGAAGTTCGAGCTCAGACCTCGCGACTGGGCCGCCGCGGAACGCGAGGGCCGGAGCCTGGCGCCCTTCATCACCCAACTTAATTTGTTCCGAAGAGCACACCCTGCGGTCCAGGAACTGCGTAACCTACGTTTCCACAGCGTCGACCACCCGGACATGATCTGCTTCTCAAAGCGGCTGCCCGGCGCCTACGACCCGTCCACACGACGGCACGGCCTAGGCGATGTCGTTCTGGTCGTCGTCAATCTCGATCCACACAACACGCACGAGGCGACGGTCAGGCTGGACATGCCCGGCCTCGGCCTCGATTGGGGCGCCGAATTCGTCGTGGACGATGAGCTCTCGGGCGATTCGTTCCACTGGCGGCAGGCCAACTACGTGCGCCTCGATCCGCACATCAATCCAGCACACGTCCTCACACTGCGAGCGACGCCGACCAGCCAGGCATAGGCACATGGCGAAGACGGCGGAAAAGCGAGCATGAGCACAGCGGGGAGTCCACAGGTGAGCTTGACGCCTCAGCCCGTCCCGAACACCTTCACACACGAAAAGCCGCGCGATCCGCACTGGTACAAACGCGCCGTCTTCTACGAAGTCCTCATCCGAGGATTCGCAGATTCAAACGGGGACGGAACCGGAGATATTCGCGGCCTCATCAACAAGCTGGATTATCTCCAGTGGCTCGGCGTCGACTGCCTGTGGCTCCTGCCACTTTACGAGTCCCCGCTTAAAGACGGTGGATACGACATTTCCGACTTTATGAAGATTCTCCCGGATTTCGGGGATCTCGGGGACTTCGTCAAGCTGGTCGACGAAGCGCACAAACGCGGAATGCGGGTTATCGCGGACCTGGTCATGAACCACACCAGCGACCAGCATCCGTGGTTCCAGGCCTCCCGGCACGACCCCACCGGGCCGTTCGGGGACTTCTACGTCTGGTCGGACGACGGCGAGCAGTACACCGACGCCCGCATCATCTTCATCGACACCGAAACGTCGAACTGGACGTACGACCCGGTCCGGGGGCAGTACTACTGGCACCGGTTCTTCCACCACCAGCCGGACCTCAACTACGAGAACCCGGACGTCCAGGAGGCCATGCTGGAGGTCCTGCGCTTCTGGCTGGACCTCGGCATCGACGGGTTCCGGATGGACGCCATCCCGTACCTGTTCGAGCAGGAGGGCACCAACTGCGAGAACCTCCCGCAGACCCACGAGTACCTCAAGCGGGTCAGGAGCGAGGTCGACCGCCTCTACCCCGACCGCGTGCTGCTCGCGGAGGCCAACCAGTGGCCGGCCGACGTCGTGGAGTACTTCGGCGACCCGGTGACCGGCGGGGACGAATGCCACATGGCATTCCACTTCCCCCTGATGCCGCGCATCTTCATGGCCGTGCGCCGTGAGACCCGCTACCCGATCTCGGAGATCATGGCCCAGACGCCGAAGATCCCCGAGAACTGCCAGTGGGGCATCTTCCTGCGCAACCACGACGAGCTCACGCTCGAGATGGTGACCGACGAAGAGCGCGACTACATGTACACCGAGTACGCCAAGGACCCGCGCATGCGGGCCAACGTCGGCATCCGCCGCCGCCTGGCCCCGCTGCTGGAGAACGACCGCAACCAGATCGAGCTGTTCACCGCCCTGCTCATGAGCCTGCCGGGGAGCCCCGTGCTCTACTACGGCGACGAGATCGGCATGGGCGACAACATCTGGCTGGGCGACCGCGACGGCGTCCGCACCCCGATGCAGTGGACTCCCGACCGCAACGCGGGCTTCTCCGACTGCGACCCCGGCCGCCTCTACCTTCCGGTGATCATGGACCCGATCTACGGGTACCAGGCGCTCAACGTGGAGGCGCAGCAGAAGAATCCGGGCTCACTCCTTCACTTCACCAAGAAGATGATCGAGATCCGGAAGCGGCACCCCGTCTTCGGGCTCGGCGAGTTCACCGAGCTCAACTCCTCCAACCCGAGCGTCCTCGCGTTCGTCCGCGAGCTCGGCGACGACCGGGTGCTGTGCGTCAACAACCTGTCCCGCTTCCCCCAGCCGGTGGAGCTGGACCTGCGGAGGTTCGAGGGGGTCGTCCCCGTCGAATGCACTGGTGGAGTGCCATTTCCACCGATTGGCGAACTTCCGTATCTTTTGACGCTGCCTGGGCATGGGTTCTATTGGTTCACCCTTCCGCCCACGAGCGCAGCAGCCGAGGAGACGTGACACATACTCTCGAAGAGCTACTTGCCGGCTGGATCACCCATCAGCGGTGGTTCGCCGGCAAGGGCCGCGCGATCACCGAGCTGGCCGTGGAGGCCACCACCCCGCTACCCCTTCGTGGTCCTGCAGAATCCTTCCACAGCGATGTGGCGGGTTCCTCCAGGACCACGGACGACTCGGCGAGGCCTACGGCCGAGGATCGAGTCTCCCTGCGGCACCTGGTCATCACCGTGCGGCAGGACACGCTCACCGACCGATACCAGCTCCTCCTGGGCTTCCGCCCCGAGCTGCCCCAGCGGTTGAAGCACGTCGCGATCGGCGAGACCCCGGACGGCTTCGCCTACGACGCCGTCCACGACGCCGAGGTCACCGGGGTCCTGCTCTCGTCCATCGCCGCGGACGCCGACCTCGGCGCGCTGCGGTTCCGCCACATGCCGGGCGCCGAGATCGACACCTCGCCCCGGAGCCTCGTGCTCGGCGGCGAGCAGTCCAACACCTCGCTGGTGTTCGGCGACGCGTACATCTGCAAACTGTTCCGCAAGCTCATCCCCGGCGTGAACCCCGAGCTGGAGGTGGTCTCCGCGCTCGCGGAGCGCGGCTCGCCCAACATCGCCAGGCCGTACGGCTGGATCGAAGCCGACATCGCGGGCGAGAACACCACGCTGGCCTTCACCCAGGAGTTCCTGCCCACCGCCAGCGACGGCTGGGCGCTCGCGCTCACCAGCGTGCGCGACCTGTACGGCTCACTGCCGGGCACCTCGGCGGGCGACGCCGGAGGGGACTTCGCCGCCGAGTCGCACCGCCTCGGCATGGCAACCGCCCACCTGCACAAGGAGATGGCCGCGGCGTTCCCGACGAGCGTCGTGGAGGCCCCCGAGGTCAAGCGGATGGCCGAGGGGTTCAGGCGCCGCCTCGAAGCCGCCATCGCCGAGGTGCCCGAGCTCGCCGCCCACGCGGGCATCGCCCATGAGGCGTTCGACCGGCTGGCCGACATCGACCGGCCGATCATGGTCCAGCGGGTCCACGGCGACTACCACCTGGGCCAGGTGATGCGCACTCCCAGCGAGTGGGTGGTCCTCGACTTCGAGGGCGAGCCGGGCCAGCCGCTCAGCGACCGCCGGGCCCTGGACTCACCGGTCAGGGACGTCGCGGGAATGCTCAGATCATTCGACTACGCGGCCAGGCACCTGTTGTCCGACCATCCGGACGCCGAAGCCCTGGAGCTCCGGGCGGCCGAGTGGTCGGAGCGCAACCGGGCGGCATTCATCGCGGGGTACTCGGCGGGCGGCGGGCGCATCCGCGGCGACGACGCCGTGCTGCTGCGCGCGCTGGAGCTGAGCAAGGCCGCCTACGAGGTGGTCTACGAGTCCCGCAACCGCCCCGCCTGGCTTCCCATCCCGCTCGCGGCCTTCACGCACGCCGTACGGTGATCGGTCGCAACTTCGATACGATCCGTAGCCGGACGCGAACCGAGCGTAAGGCGGTGGGTCGATGGGTCGCGGGCGGCTCGCGATCACGCTCTCGGCGGCGGGCGCCACCCTGGCCGCGGTGATGGGGGCGGTCATGACGGTGGCGCTGGTCTGGCCGGGGCGGCACGAGGCCCCGGCGGACCATGCCGAGGTCGGCGCCGAGCACCACGGCGACGCGCACCAGGACGAGCCCGGCACCCGGCACAGGGACGAGACCCGTGCCCGGCGGCGCGGGGACGAGATCCGCGCCCTGCCCTCCGCGGGCGCCTTCCCCGAGCCCACCCCCGGCGATCCGCGCGATCCCGCCACGCCGCCCGCCCCCTCCAGGGGGGAGGAGGCGCGCGCCGCGCGGCTGCTGCTCGCCGACCCCGCGCTGGGCCCGGCGGTGCGCGAGGCGTACGCCCGGGCGGCGGGCAGGCCGCTCGCGTCCGCCGACGACCTTCGCGTGCGTTCCCTGATCTTCCGGCGGCACGGCTGCGAGACCCGCCGGTGCCTCCAGCTCTTCGTCTGGTTCCCGGGCGGCGAGCAGCTCGACATCGGCCGGGTCATCGTCGACATGCCGACCGGCAGCGTGCGCGTCCTGAAGTGGTGATACACCTGCTGAGGTGGGCAGACACGGGCACCCGTGACCCGCGGGCCCCGGGTTTGCCCCGTCTGTGGTGTGATCCAGGCAACAACATGGGTTGGCACCCCGATGTGGGGCAGGGTTAGCTCATAAAAGCAATCACGGTGCCGAGGAGCGGTGAGCGATCTGATGAACGCGGACCTGGACCTGAACCGGCTGGCCGGCGGCGCGCACCACGATCCACACTCGATCCTGGGCGCGCACCTTTCCCCCGACGGGTTGACCGTGCGGGCGCTCAAGCCACTCGCCGAGAAGGTCGAGCTGGTGCTGGACGACAGCACCCACGAAATGCCCCACGAGGCCTACGGCGTCTTCAGCGTGACGCTGCCCGGCGTGGACAAGGTCCCGGCCTACCGGCTACGGGTGACCTACCCGGGCGCCGAACCCTTCGAGACCGGTGATCCGTACCGCCACTGGCCCACCCTGGGCGAGGTCGACCTGCACCTGATCGGCGAGGGCCGCCACGAGCGCCTGTGGGAGGTGCTCGGCGCCCGGGTCATGCGGCACGACGACGAGGACGGCACGGCCTTCGCCGTCTGGGCGCCGAACGCGCTCGGGGTGCGCGTGGAGGGCGGCTTCAACCACTGGAACGGCTCCGGGCACCCGATGCGGTCGCTCGGCCGGTCCGGGGTGTGGGAGCTGTTCATCCCGGGGATCGGGGTGGGCGAGCACTACAAGTTCTCGATCCTGGGCGCGGACGCCGTCTGGCGGGCCAAGGCCGACCCGATGGCCCGCCGCACCGAGCGCCCGCCCGCCACGGCCTCGATCGTCGACGGGTCCGAGTACTCCTGGCAGGACGACGAGTGGATGCGCCGGCGGGCCGAGCGCAACCCGATGGAGGCGCCGATGAGCGCCTACGAAGTGCACCTCGGCTCGTGGCGTCCCGGACTGACGTACAAGGAGCTGGCGACCCAGCTCGTGGAGTACGTGCGTGACATGGGCTTCACGCACGTGGAGCTCCTGCCGGTGGCCGAGCACCCGTTCGGCGGCTCCTGGGGCTACCAGGTCACCTCCTACTACGCGCCCACGTCGCGTTTCGGCGGCCCCGACGAGTTCCGGTACCTCGTCGACAAGCTGCACGAGGCCGGCATCGGCGTGCTCCTCGACTGGGTGCCCGCCCACTTCCCCATGGACGCGTGGGCGCTGGCCAGGTTCGACGGCACGCCGCTGTACGAGCATGCCGACCCCAAGCGCGGCGAGCACCCCGAATGGGGCACCTACATCTTCGACTTCGGCCGCCGGGAGGTACGCAACTTCCTGGTCGCGAACGCCGTCTACTGGCTCAAGGAGTTCCACATCGACGGCCTGCGCGTGGACGCGGTCGCCTCGATGCTGTATCTGGACTACTCCCGGCGCCAGGGCGAGTGGACTCCCAACATCTACGGCGGGCGCGAGAACCTCGACGCCGTGGAGTTCCTCAAGGAGATGAACTCCGTCGCCTACCGCGAGGCGCCCGGCATCGTCACGATCGCCGAGGAGTCGACCGCGTGGCCCGGCGTCTCCCGGCCCGTGCACCTGGGCGGGCTCGGCTTCGGCTTCAAGTGGAACATGGGCTGGATGCACGACACCCTGGCCTACCTCCACCACGAGCCGGTGTTCCGGCAGTACCACCATCACCAGATGACGTTCTCGCTGATGTACGCGTACTCGGAGAACTTCGTGCTGCCCCTCTCGCACGACGAGGTGGTGCACGGCAAGGGCTCGCTGCTCGGCAAGATGCCCGGCGACGAGTGGCAGCGGTTCGCCAACCTCCGCGCCCTGTTCGCGTTCATGTGGGCGCATCCGGGCAAGAAGCTGATGTTCATGGGCGGCGAGTTCGCGCAGGGCTCCGAGTGGTCGGAGGAGCGCGGCCTCGACTGGTGGCTGCTCGACTTCGAGCCGCACCAGGGCATGCAGCAGTTGGTCCGCGACCTCAACCGCGTGTACACCGAGACGCCCGCGCTGCACTCGCAGGACCACTCGCCGAGGGGCTTCCAGTGGATCGATGCCGACGACGCCTCGGGGAACGTCTTCTCCTTCCTGCGCCACGGCGACGACGGCTCGATGGTGGCCTGCGTGGCGAACTTCTCGGGGCAGCCGCATGAGGGCTACGCGATCGGCCTGCCCGCAGGGGGCCGCTGGGATGAGGTGATCAACACCGACGCGTACAACTACTACGGCAGTGGGGTGGGCAACCTCGGTTCCGTGGAGGCCGTCGAGGAGCCCTGGCACGGCCAGCCGTACTCCACCCGCCTCCGGGTCCCGCCCCTCGGCGCCCTCTGGCTCCGCTACGCCGGCCCACCCCTGACGGCCACCGCCACCGAAGCCGCGGAGGCCCAGCCCGTACCGGCTGACGCCCTGCTGGCGCGGCCCGCCGTCGAGACGCAGCTCGTGCCGGCGGACGCGCGGCCCGTGCCGGGTACGACCGGAGATTGACGCCGGCGAGCACCCGGCGCACACGCCATCAGAATCTCCGGGAATCGCCGTGACGCATGTGCATCGAGAACTCCCATGGGACCTCGGTGCACCGGCGCCGGCGGAATACCGCGCGACCAGACGGGAAGCTCGTGCCTCTCGGGCCGGAACGTCGCCTAGGGTGTCGCTATGGACGCGACAAAGGCGATCTTGGACACGGTGGACCGGTTCCGGCAGCGGCGCACCGCCCCGCTGGTTCTGGAGTTGGATCTGACCGAGGGGCTCACGGAGGGCCCCCCGTCCGATCCGCTCAGCGCCGTCCTGGCCATGCGCAGGACCCGTCTCGCCGACGTGCTGGAGGGCCTGCGCCGGGCCCGCAGGGACCCCCGGGTCAAGGGGCTCGTCGTCAAGCTCGGCGGGCGGCCCATGGGGCTGGCCATGGTGCAGGAGCTGCGCACCGCCGTCGTGCAACTCCGGGCAGCGGGGAAGCTGACGGTGGCCTACGCCGAGACGTTCGGGGAGTTCGGCACGGGCACCGTGCCGTACTACCTGGCCAGCGCCTTCGAGAAGATCTACCTGCAGCCGTCGGGCGACGTCGGGCTGACCGGCATCTCGATGGAGCAGCGTTTCGTGAAGAACGCGCTCGCGAAGATCGGCGTCGACTACCAGATCGGCCAGCGGCACGAGTACAAGACCGCGGCCAACATGTTCACCCAGGACCACATGACCGAGGCGCACCGCGAGTCGGCCGCCCGCATCGCCGAGTCCGTGATCGAGCAGATCGTCTCCGGCATCTCCGAGGGTCGCGGCCTGCCGCCCGAGCGCGTGCGCGAGCTCATCGACCAGGGGCCGTTCATCGGATCGGAGGCGCTCTCCGCGGGGCTGGTCGACCGGCTCGCCTACCGCGACGAGGTGTACGACGAGGTCCGCGACGAGGGCGACGTGCTGCTGTTCGTCTCGCGGTACGCCAAGGGCGCCCTCGCCAGGAAGCTGCCGCACCCGGGCGAGCGGGTCGTCGCGCTCATCCACGGCAACGGCATGATCCGCCTCGGCCGCAGCGGGCGCAGCCCGCTCGGCGGCGGGGGCGCCATGGGCTCCGACACGATCTGCGCGGCCTTCCGTGCCGCCCGCCGCGACGACAACGTCAAGGCGGTCGTGTTCCGGGTCGACAGCCCCGGCGGTTCGTACGTCGCCTCGGACGCCATCTGGCGCGAGGTCGTGCTCACCCGCAAGGCCGGCAAGCCGGTGATCATCTCGATGGGCGACCTCGCCGCGTCCGGCGGGTACTTCGTCTCCATGGCCGCCGACGTCATCGTCGCCCAGCCCGGCACGCTGACCGGCTCGATCGGGGTCTTCGGCGGCAAGCCCGCGGTGGGCGAGCTGCTCAGCCGCATCGGCGTCACCTCCGAGTCGGTCGACGTGGGCGCCAACTCGGGGATGTTCTCTCCGAGCCGGGCCTACTCCGAGCCACAGTGGGAGCGGGTCAACGCCTGGCTCGACCGCATCTACGACGACTTCGTGGGCAAGGTCGCCCAGGGCCGGGGCATCGACCGCGACCGCGCCCACGAGCTGGCGCGCGGCCGGGTCTGGACGGGCGCCGACGCGTTCGGCGGCGGCCTGGTCGACGAGCTGGGCGGCCTGGAGGACGCGCTGGCGCTCGCCCGCAGCAGGGTCAACCTGCCCAAGGACGCCCCGGTGCGCTCGTACCCGCGCATGCACCCGCTGGAGCGGCTCCGCCCGCCGGACTCCAGCGACGACAAGGCCGCCGCCCTGAGCCAGATCCGCCTGGAGGCCTGGGGCCCCCTGAGCCGCCTGGCCACCGACCTCGGCCTCCCACCCCAAGGCCCGCTGATCCTCCCCGGCTGGTGGACGATCCGCTGACCTCCTGACTGCTACGCCACCCAGGCGGGGAGGAGTTTGTCGCCGTCGGGCACCGCGCAGGCGGCGGGGACGTCGACGGGGCCGTCCGGGGTGTACGCCCGGCAGCCCGCGGGCGCGGCGACGATCGCGGTCATGCCATCCTGGCCTGCGAAGACCTGACGGCGCACGTCGGCGGGCATGACCAGGGTGTTCCCCGGCTCGATTTCCAGCTTCTCTCCGTCGAGCACGACGGTGGCGGCTCCGGAGAGGAACGTCCACACCTGCTCGGTGTCGAAGGCGTGGAGCGGGCCCGACTGGCCGGGACGCATCTCCACGTGCCAGACGGCCAGCCCCGCCCCTCCCTGCGTGGGCGAGGCGAACGTGGTCATGACGGCATTGGGGGTCTCGGTCCTGCGGCTTTCGGCGTGGCGGATGATGGGCATCGGGAACATCTCCTACAATCGACAATGTGGTTGTCTATATAGTGAACGAGGTTGTCCATCGTGTCAACTGACCCCCCACGCCCCGGATCGGCGACGACCTCCAGCGGCGACAAGGCGGACGTCTGGACGTCGCCTTCCAACCGGGGCGAGGCGCCGGCCGATCCGCCCGGGTTCGAGCTGCCGCTGCGCCTGTTCCTGGGGTTCCGGATGCTCATCGACGAGTTGCACGCCGAGCTCGCGCGTCAGGGGCATCCCGACCTGCGGCCGATGCACGGGTTCGTCATGCAGGCCATCGGCACGCGCGGCACGACGGCGGCAGAGCTGGGCCGCACGCTCGGGGTCTCCAAGCAGGCGGCGGGCAAGACGATCGACACGCTCGAACGCGTCGGCTACGTCGAGCGCGGCACCGATCCGGACGACGCCCGGCGCAAGATCGTGCGGCTGACCGAGCGCGGCGTCGACAGCCTGGTGCGCGCGGCCCACATCTTCGACAAGCTCAGGGCCGGCTGGGCCGAGACCCTCGGCGAGGACCGCCTCCGCGCCCTCGAATCCGACCTCCGCCTGGTCACCCCGCCCGACCTCTTCCGCCTGGACGTCCCCGGCTGGTTCGGCACCTACCAGTAGCGCACGGGCGGAGGCGCGACCGGGGACGCCCCCCCGCGCGGCGCACGCGGAAGCGGCTCCGGCGGAGGGAGGGCAAGACCGCGAGAGGGTCAGACGGTCGCGGTACGGCGGTGCGAGCCGGCCACCGAGCGGATGGTGACGTTGATGCGGTTCCAGGCGTTGATCTGGGCGATGGCCATGATGAGGACGGCGAGCGACTGCTCGTCGTAGTGGTCGGCCACCTCGTCCCACACCTCGTCCGGCACGCCGTGCGAACTGTCGGCGATCCGGGTGGCCGCCTCGGTCAGCGCCAGGGCCGCCCGCTCCTCGGGGGTGAAGTACGGCGACTCGCGCCAGGCCGCCACCGTGAAGAGGCGCTCGTCGGTCTCACCTGCCTTCTTGGCGTCGTGGTTGTGCATGTCCAGGCAGAACCCGCACCCGTTGATCTGGCTGGCCCTGATCTTGACGAGCTCCAGTGTGCTCTTCGGAACGCCGCCGCGCGCCACGAAGGCCTCCACGCCCATCATCGCCTGGTAGCCCTCGGCGGCCAGCTTCCCAAAGTCGTTCATCCGTGCCTGCATCGTTGTCTCTCCATTTCGCATGTGGGTCGGTCGTCGGTCGTCCGCTAATCTAGATATTGAATATCCAGTTTCTCCTCCCACGTTCGCGCGAGGGGTCCTCGCGTTCAGATCGGTCAGCCGCGCGCGTACCAGCGCCGGATGCTGTCGCCCACGTTCGGCGCGTGGCGGTCGGCGTTCGCCCGCACGTCGGCCAGGGTCTGTGCGGCCAGTGCCTTTCGCCATGCCATCTCGGCCTTGCGCATGGCGGTCGTGACCGCGCACGGGATGCGGAACTGCCGCTCGGGCGTCTCGGCGCCCATCCCGCGCCGGCGGATCTCCATGCACTGGAAGGCCTCGTCGGGGCCCTCGATCGCCGTCACGACGTCCATGAGCGTGATCTTGTCGAGTGGCCGGGCCAGCCGGAAACCGCCCCGCGCCCCGGCCGTCGACGTGAGGATCCCGGCCTTGACCAGCGCCTGGAGCTGCTTGTTGAGGTATGCCGGGGGCAGCTCGTAGCTCGCCGCGAGCCTCGCCATCGGCACCGGCCGGTCCTCACCGAGCCAGTCGAGCGTCAGGCAGCAGTGCATCGCCCACTCGACACCCTCGCTCATCCGCACAATCTAGATACTACACATCCAGAATTAGCAGTGGGCCGGCGTCCGCGGATCCCGCTCAGGGAAGAGCTCCAGAGCCACGTCGTTGACATCGCTGACGGTGTCCACGGTGGTGGCGAGCAGCGCGTCCTCGATGGTGGGGAACGGGTGGGGGCCGTCGTCGAGCCGCGACGACGCTCCTACCTCGCAGGAAGCGCGCCGAGGCTACGAGGTGAGCCTGTACTCCACGGTCACGGGAGTTCCATCGGAGGCGGTATAGGCGGTGCCGGTCATCAGGATCTTCCCGTTGTCCGTGAGCGTGATCTGGTCGGGGACCTCCACACTGCGGAAGCCGCTCGGCCGTGAAAGCACGCTCTTGCTCCAGTGTCCGTTGTGGTAGTGGATCATGATGAGCGTCGCGGAACTCCCGTCGCAGCACGTGGTGATCCACAGGCCGCCGTGCCCGTCCCGAACCGCCTGCATCAGGCCGAGGCCACGAATGCCGAGGTCGAGAAGGTTCCAGGTGTGGCCGTCCCAGTGCATGACGACCTCACGGTGGTAGAGCCTGTTGTCGCAGCAGAGGTAGGTGGTCACCGCGCCGACGGCCCACACGTCGTTCGCGGCGAGCGCGGTGATGTCGTTCAGCGGGTTTCCTGGGTCTTCTCCGTCCACAGAATCAGGCATCGGAACCTCGGGCACTGAGGCCGGGGTCCACGCATGGCCGTCCCAATGCACGATCTTCCCGTCGAACAGCGCCCAGACGTCGTTCTTCGCCACGGAGGCGAGTTCGATGGTGTTCGCGTTGACCGCGATGCGTTCCCACCTGTCACCGTTCCAGTGCGCCAGTATCCCGTCCGGGCCGGCTCGATCGCCTGGCGCTCCCAGCCGCATGTCCGACCCCGAGATCCAGATGTCGTCCGGACCCGTGCTGGTGATGTCCTTGACGAGCAGTTGCTCCGGGAGCTTCGGGGTGATTTTCCGCCGGCGAGTCCCATCCCAGTGGATCGCCTCCAGGCCGCCGTCCCTCGTGCTGAACGTCCAGATGTCGTCGCGGGCGAACCTCTTCACGATGTCGGGTGAGTCGGACGCGCCCTCGGAAAGCTGGTCGACGCGGTGCCGGGACATCGTCCAGTGAGCGGAATCCAGGGGGAGGGGAACGCTGAGGGGAATGTCTTCGGCGCTCTCACATGCCTCAGGCGGGCAGGAGTCGGCCAGCAGCACCCAGCCGCCCACGCACAGACCCGCGATCATGAACACGAGAACCGCTATGAGCCACCGCATAGAGGGATCATCCCGGAAAGCGGCCTACCAGCGTGTCGGAGCCATCGGTTCTACAGGTCGTCAGTTGACGGGGCGGTAGCGGCCGCGCATTCGGGCCAGGGGTGGGAGGGAGGGGTCGACGTAGTCGACGGCGAGGACCTGGGCGAGGAAGAGGGTGTGGTCTCCGGCCGGGATCACCCGGGCGGTCTCGGCCTCCAGCGCGGCCACGCCGCCGTCGACGATGAACGCCTCGGTCCGTGCGCCACGGTGGTGCGGCGTGCCGGCGAGCAGCAGGCGTGCGCTGGGACGGCCCGGCGTGGCGAACCGGCTGGCGATCACGGCCTGGCTGCCGGACAGCAGGCTCGCCGCCCAGCGGTCCTGGCGGAGCAGTACTTCAGCGAGGTAGCCAGAGGAGATGAGGCTCAGCATGACCATCGGCGGATCGGCCGACAGGGAGGAGAAGGTGGTGACCGTCGTGCCGATGTCGTCACGCTCGTCGTGCACGGTGACCACGGCCACTCCCGCGACAAGCTGCCTCATCGCCTCCGTGAACTCGTTCATGGCCCCCACTCCTACCACCGATCACCCCACCGTGCCGACTCGCCGCAGGAGCCGTAGATCGGGGTCATCAATTACCTCCAGCGTGGAACCCCCGCCTTCAGGCGGTGGAGGAAACGCGGCACGGTGCCGCACTTCTGGGTGGGTGGTGTAGGCGTAGCCGTCCGCGCGTTGGAGCAGACGGACGTGGCGATGGTGAATGCCCTGAACGAGGCCGTGCCGGGTGCGGATGTTGAAGCTGCCGGAAGTGCGGACCGCGACCCGCCCAGTATGGATTCCGGCTTTTGCTCCGGTGGGGACGACGGCGCGGACCAGGTCGCCGGTCGCGTAGCCGTGGACGGTCTTGGTACGGGGCAGTCGTAGTCGGGGGAACCCGTAGCGGTCGGCGCGGGTGCGGGCGTAGGTGCCGCGCCCGGTGGCCGCCACGACCAGCACGACCGAGGGCCAGTCGATCACAGCGTCGAGGTGGCCGACGTGCAACGCGTCCAGAGTGTGCGATTTGGGGGCGTCGGTCCTGCTGCGGTTCCACTTTGTGCGCCCACCTGAGGCCGTAGCGACGCCAAGACCCGTCTGGGTCAGCGCCCGCCACAGCGCCCACCGCGTTGAGTTGACCGCCGCCGCGTCCCGCAACGGGGCCTTGGCCGCGAGGAGGATCCTTTTCAAGAGTGCGGGCTTGGCCTTGAGGAACTCCTCGATCGGCGTCGCGTTTTTCGCCTGGTTACAGGGGATGCAGGCCACGCACAGGTTGGAGATGCGGTCCGAGCCGCCCCGGCTACGCGGGTGAATGTGGTCGATATTCAATGGCGTGTTCTCCGCGCCGCAGTACGCGCATTTGCGGCCCCACTTGGCGAGCAAGTACTCGCGTACCTCGTACCCGGCGAGGGTGCCCTGCTGGTACTCCACTCCTTCGAGCGGCTTGCCCGCCGACAGGGCGTGGGTGTCGAAGGATACCTTCTCCACGTGGACGGCCGTGACGGGAGTCCACCGAGACAGGCGCGACACCCACGACATGGTGCCGCCCACACGATGCTTAAGAGACGGCGCGAGCCACCCCTTCGGCTTGGTCCGGTTAAGGAATCGGGGTGCGCGGTAACGCAGGTTCCGCGACCGGCGGCCCCGGCGCAACGCCGCACGCGAGGCCAGCTTGTCACGAATCTGCCCGCCACGATGGTCGAGCTGGAGCGCGTACAGGCCGGTACGGCTGCCGCCGTCGGTGCGGAACACCGCGATGCCGGTGTGCTTGCTGCCGGGGTCGATCCCCAGCTCGACACCGGCCATAGTCGAGTCGGCGGCCACACGGTCGCGTAGCCGGATGACGAACGGGGTGTGCCGGACCACTACCGCCCGGCCACAGGCCAGCAGGCGGCGGGCGCGGGCCGGATGGCACGGGTCAAGCGGTCGGCCATGCTTGTCCAGGACGAACACAACCGGGTGAACCTCACGGTCCGCTCCCTGCGACGCCGAAGCGCCCTCGGGGTGACGCCGGAGCAGACGGGTGCCGTCCACTCCGATCTCCCCTCGCCCATGTTCCACGCCAGCGCCCGGCAACGCCGGGAGTCCGTGAGCCGTTTCGTCCCCACCCCCGGGGTTGTCTGCTCCCACCGATTCCAGAGCGGCAGGCTGAGGAAGCACCTGCCGGTGGGTCTGCTCGCTTACGTGAAACGTAGTCAATCGAATACACCTCACTTCAAGATGATCGACTCGGGCTGGTCAACGCGGGGCTATCAGTGCGCGGGCGCGGCACCTCAAGCCCCCTCCTTCAGCTTCAGGAGGGGGTCGTTGACAACGCCACCTCGAACCAGGTCGTCGTGCTGACGTCCCCCACCCGGACCCCGAACCGGCTCGCCAGCGTCTGAACGAGCATCAGGCCGCGTCCGCCGACATCCATGAGGCCAGCGGAGGCGACGACCGGCATGGAGACATCCGACCCGTCGTCCACGACCTTGACGCGAACCGTGCCACTCGCCGTGATCACGACATGGACCTCACCGGTCGCGCGTGATCTGGTGTGGCGAATCGAGTTGGTGACCAGCTCGGTGGTCAGCAGCTCGACATCCTCGATGACCGCCTTGAACCGGGGATCCCCAAGCGTCTCCCGAACGAACGCCCGCACATTGGCCACCTGCTCAGGCGCCCCGGGAAATGACGCCATTGCCTGCACCTCTCGCATGGTCATCGTCGCGCCCCCGGAACGAGGGACTCCCCGGTTTCTCCAGCGCTTGTGGTCCGAGCCATGAATTGCCACCCTTCTTCTGGCTACTTACGCGACCGTCCAATAGCTCTCAGTAGTCGACCTGGGGCGCGACAGCCCGACCGATCACACCCAGCGGCTAGATGCACAGGGTGTTCGATCGATGACTCTTGGTACACACCAAGGAGAGCAGGACCGCCAGGCGTCTGTCAATACTTGGTACGTACCAAGAGGCTAGAGTGGATGACTCCGGTCTCTTGATGAAGGGAGGAGCTTGATGACAGACAACTCGAAGGGCGACGCCGAGCCGGCTCCGGCCGTACCGCGTCATGTGACGCTCGCGACCGCGCTTCGGGAGGCGATCTCCCGGGGTGACTTCTCTCCGGGAGAAAGGCTGCCTCCAGAACGCGACCTGGCCGAGCGTTTCGACGCGTCAAGGACGACAGTCCGGCTCGCGCTCTCCGCCCTGAAATCGCAAGGGCTGATCGGCTCGGGGCAGGGTCAGGGCACGTACGTCCGGAAAGCCCGCCCGATCCGGGTGATGGCCATGGACCAAGATCGGCGCGCACGTCGAGCCGCGAACAACGCGGCCACCTTCAACGCCGAGATAGCCCTTCAGGGCGGTATAGGACGGCAGCGGATCACAAGCGTCGACTGTGTATTCGCCACCGAGGAAACGGCCAGGTGGCTGGCGGTGCCCGAGGGCACGGAGCTGCTGGCCCGGCGCCGCGTGATGCTCGTCGACGAGGAGCCGTACCAGCTCGGAGACAGTTACTACGTTCACGAGTTCGTCCGCGAAACCGCCATAGCGCGGGAGGAACCCGTCGAGGAAGGCGTCCTCGCCATTCTGGAACAGGCCATTGGCGGGCCGATCGCTTATTTCGTCGATGAACTGAGCTTCCGCATGCCCACTCCCGAAGAAGCGACCGCACTTCGGCTGGACCCCGGCGTGTGCGTCGTTCGCGTCGTACGGATCGCCTATGACGAGGACGACAGGCCCGTCGAGGCGTTCGACCAGCTCATGGCGGGCGACAAGCACGTTCTCGTCTACAACGTCCCGGCCGGATAGAGGACGCTCCAATGGAACCGATAGTCCTTGAGGGCCAGGTCGTGCGACTTGAGCCGCTTGGGTTGAGGCATCTGGATGATCTCGCCGAGGCGGCGCGGCATGACGACGTCTGGACCTTTCTGGACGAGCCGACGCCACGCAGTGAAGAGCCGGTGGCCGTGCTCATCGTCGAGGCTCTGGGGGAGCAGGAGAAGGGGCGGCGTTTGCCGTTCGCGGTTGTTGAACGGCGTACGGGAACGGCGATCGGGAGCATCAGCTATATCGATATCCAGCACGCGCATCGTGGAGTCGAGATCGGGTGGGCCTGGGTCACGCCGACTCGCTGGCGTACGGGAGCCGCGCGGGAGGCCGCCTATCTTCTGATGTGCCACGCCTTTGACACTCTGGACATGATCCGCGTGGCATTCAAGACCGACAGCCGTAACCACAGGTCGCAGCGTGCGATCGAGGGCCTTGGCGCCACGCGTGAAGGAGTGTTCCGCAATCACCGGATCCTGCGCGACGGGCACCTCCGCCACTCGATCTATTACAGCGTCATACGGGAGGAATGGCCTGCCGTACGAGATGCCCTCGAAGCACGACGGCCACCGGCATGAGCCGTCGAGCGCGTCACTCCGAGGGCAGCACGTATCTCCAGGTGACGGCGAAGGGGCGGGCCTGGTGGTCGAGGTAGATCCGCAGTGCTCCGCCTTGCCGTGCGCGTGGGATCAGGCGGCGGGCGTCCGCCGCCTGCGCGCCCGCCAGGATCTTCTCGAAGTCGCCCTCGTGTGACGCGGGCGGCTCCGGAATCGAGGAGGGCCACTCCTCGCCGGTCTGCCCGGGCCGGGGCTCCGCGATCAGGCGCACCCGGTCGGTCGTGTACGAGCCTCCCTCGCGGCTCACCCGTTCGGCCAGCGCGCCCAGCAGGTCGCGCGCCTGGTACAGCCCCTCGGGATACGAGGAGTCCGAGCGCGTCTCGTCCAGGGCGTACGCGGTCACGGTGCGCATGGTGTCGCCGACCCGGACACCGAGCACCATGGTGCGGGCGTCGGCGACCTGGGACGGCCCGGTCGGGGTGGCGGTGGCGGGTTGCGAGGCGAGATCCTCGCGGAGCGTGCGGACGAGGTCGGTGAGCTCCGTCTCCGTCAGGGAGAGGCTGCGGTCGGCGTCGGCGACCACCAGCCCGTCGCCGAACACGGCGAGCGCGGGAGCGTCGGTCTCCTTCACCCGCTTCCCGGCGAACCCGCCGTAGAAGTTCAGCAGCGCGACCATCTGATGAGCGGTCGCGGGGCTCGACGGGTCCTCGCCCGACGTCGCGGGGCTCGGCCGGTCGCCACCCGAGGTCGCGGGGCTCGGCCGGTCGCCGCTCGAAGTCGCCGGGTTCGGGCCGCCGTCGCCCCCTGTGCCGGAGCATCCGGCGAGGGTGAGGAGCGTCATGGCCACGGCCATCGTGATGGCGCGAGAACGATTCATGATCAGGACGCGTCCAGGGTGGGAGGGCCGACGATGATCGTCGAGGACCACCGGTGGCCAGGCTAACACCGTCCGTTTCAGCCTGAGCAAACCCGCACGAATGCGAAAGGCCCTCCACGGGGAGTTTCCCGGGAGGACCTTTCTGAGCCGGCTCCGAACCGGCTCCGAACCGACTCTGAGCCGACCGTTCAGCCGTGCGCCGAGGTTAGACGAGGCCGTTCTGGGTCAGCCAGTCCTTGGCGACGGCGGGCGGGTCGTCCTTGTCGACGGCCACGCGCTTCATCAGGTCCACCAGCGCGTTCGTGTCGAGCTTGGCGGAGATGGCGTTCAGGGTCGTGCGCACGGTGTCGTCGGCGCCGGCCTTGTTGACCAGCGGCGTGACGTTCTGCGCGCTGAAGACGTTCTTCGGGTCCTGGAGCGAGACGAGACCGTTGATCAGCAGCTTGGGGTCGGTCGTGAAGACGTTGCCCACCTGGATCGTGCCGCCCTTGAGCGCGTCCGCCGTGGTCGCGTCCGTCGGCTTCCACTCCTTGAACGTGAGACCGTACACGTCCTTGAACTGGGCCTCGCGGCGCTTCTTGAACTCCGGCGGGCCGCCCACGACGAAGTCCTTGGAGACCTTCGCCAGGTCCTCGATCGTCGTCAGGCTGTTCTTGGTGGCGGTGTCCTTGGAGACCGTCAGCGAGTCGTTGTCCTGCGCGGCGGAGGAGTCGAGGAGCTCAAGCTCGGCGGGGAGCTTGGACTTGAGCTCGGTGTTGACGTCATCGGTGCTGGCCGCGGTGCTCTTGGGGTCGATGAAGCTGAGCAGACCCCCGTTGTACTCGGGAAGCACGGTCAGCGCGCCGGTCTTGATCTGGTCGTAGTAGACCTCGCGGCTGCCGATGTTGAACTTCTCCTCCACCTGCACGCCCTTGGCTGTGAGGGCCTGGGAGTAGATCGAGGCGAGCAGGACGTTCTCCGGGAAGTTGGCGGAGCCGATGACGACCTTGGAACCGCCGCTGGAGCCGGACGCGCTGGGGGCCGCGCTGGCGCTGCTGGTCGTGTCGAGCGGATCCCCGCCACCACACGCGCCTAGGGTGAACACCGCGGTCAGGGCGACCGCCGCGGTGGTTATCATTCGCCTCATGGAAATCCCTTCCAAATCAGGGGGTAATAGAGAGATTAGCGGACCTTGACGCGCCGGCTCACCCCGGGGGAGACCACCACGCGCTGCAGCAGCGAGAAGCCGAGCTGCACGACCAACGCCAGCACCGCGACGAGGACCGCTCCCCCGATCGTGCTCGGGAAGTCCTTTGTCGCCAGCCCGTCGATGATGTAACGGCCGAGCCCGCCGAGGCCGACGTACGCGGCGACGGTGGCCGTCGCGACCACCTGGATCGCCGCGACGCGCAGGCCGAGCAGGATCAGCGGCAACGCCACCGGCACGAGCACCTTCATGAGCACCTGGCCGCCGCGCAGGCCCATGCCGTACGCCGCGTCGCGCAGGTCCTCCTCGACGCCCCGGATGCCCTCGTAGGTGTTGACCAGGATCGGAGGGATCGCGAGGGCGACCAGCGGGATCAGGACGGGCCAGGTCGTACCGACCCCGGCCAGCAGCACGATCAGCACCACGAGGCCCAGGGTGGGCAGCGCGCGGGCGGCGTTAGCGGCGATCACGACGAGCACGGCGCCGCGCCGGGTGTGCCCGATCAGCAGGCCGAGCGGGATCGCGATGACCATAGAGAGGAGCAGGGCGACCACAGAGAACTCGATGTGCTCAAGCAGGCGGCTCGGGATGCCCCCGGGGCCGGACCAGTTCGCCGGGTCGCCGAAGAAGTCGATCAGCCAGTTCACGCCGTCCTCCTCGCACGGGCCCAGGGGGTGAGCAGGCGTTGCGCGAGAACGATGAGGCCGTCGGCGAGCACGGCGAGCGCCACGACCAGCACGATGCCCACCACGATCGGCGTGTAGAACTGGCGCTGCCAGCCGTCGATGAACAGGTAGCCGAGCCCGCCGCGCCCGACCAGCGCGCCGACGCTGACGAGGCTGATGCTGGACACCGTCGCCACCCGCAGGCCGGCGAGCACGACGGGCACCGCGATGGGCAGCTCGACCTGCAGCAGCCGCCGCAACGGCCCGAAGCCCATCGCGACCGCCGACTGGCGTACGTGGTCGGGCACCGCCCCGAGCCCGTCCACCACGGACGGGATCAGCACCGCCAGGGAGTAGAAGGTCAGCGGGATGATCACCGTGGCGCGCTCGGCGAGCCCGGTGAGCGGGATCAGCACGATGAAGACGGCCAGCGACGGCAGGGAGTAGACGACGTTCATCAGGCCGACCGTGGGCTGGTAGAGCACCCGCCACCGCGCGCTCGCCAGGCCCAGCGGCAGGGCGATGATCAGCCCGAGCAGCACCGGGACGATCGCCATGATGACGTGGTCGACGAGCAGCGTCTGGATGCTGGGCCAGTTGCGGCCGATCCAGTCCCAGCGGACCAGCGGCTCGCCGTCACCCATCGGCCACCCCCGTGCTCCGGGTGAGGGCCTCGTCCAGCGCCTCCCTGGTGACGACCCCGGCGAACCTGCCCTCGCCGTCCACCGCGATCGCGCAGCCGGACGGCGCGAGCAGCGCGGCGTCGAGCGCCACGCGCAGGGAGTCCTTCTCCAGGTCGACGGTGCCGAAGGGCTGGAGCCCGTTCGCCCGGCCGGCGCCGTCCGCGCGCCACCCGGTCGGCCGGCCGTCCTCGTCCAGGACCACCGACCAGCCCGGCACGCCGGGCTCCGACCGCACCTTGATGCCGCCGGCCGGGACGAAGGACAGCCGCCGGATGCCGCGGTCCTTGCCCAGGAACCCCTCGACGAAGTCGTCGGCGGGCTCGGCGAGCAGCGTCGGCGGGTCGGCGATCTGCGCCAGGTGACCGCCGACGCGCAACACCGCGACGGTGTCGCCCAGCTTGATCGCCTCGTCGATGTCGTGGGTCACGAACACGATGGTCTTCTGGAGCTCCGCCTGGAGCCTGAGCAGCTCGTCCTGCAGGCTGGTGCGCACGACCGGGTCGACGGCGCTGAACGGCTCGTCCATGAGCAGCACCGGGGGGTCGGCGGCGAGGGCCCTCGCCACCCCGACCCGCTGCTGCTGGCCGCCGGAGAGCTGGAACGGATAGCGCCCGGCCAGCTTGGTGTCCAGCCCGACGCGCTCCAGGAGCTCCATCGCGCGCTCGCGCGCCTTCTTCTTGTCCCATCCGAGCAGGTACGGCACGGTGGCGACATTGTCCACGATCTTGCGATGCGGGAACAGGCCGGACTGCTGGATGACGTAGCCGATGCCCCGGCGCAGGGTCGGCGGGTCGATCTTCCGGACGTCTTGGTCGTCGAGGAGGATGCGCCCCTCGGTCGCGTCGATCATGCGGTTGATCATGCGCAAGGACGTGGTCTTGCCGCACCCGGACGGCCCCACGAAAACGGTTATGGCCCCGGTGGGCACCTGGAGGTTGAGGTTGTCGACGGCTACCGTGCCGTCTCCATAGCGCTTGGTGACGCCTTCAAATGTGATCACGCACGACCTCGTGCTTCTCGGCCGGGACCGCGTGGCCCGGAATCGTCGAGTCGGCTGCGCACAGCTACCACCCGCTCGGCAGCCCCCACGGTAGGTGACGGTCCGACCGCAGGTCCACTTGATCTTTCCCGACACACCCTATGGGGATCTGGACCAATCTGTCCCAAGACAGCCGTCATAGCGACTTGTCAGCATTTCAGAAAGGTGCGAATGTTCGCTGTCCGGCGGCTTCTTCCTGGTACTTTCGCGATATCTATCAAAGTGGCATCGATTAGTGCGACTCCTGCGAGGGCCTTGGCATGATTGGCTCCCTATCCCCCTCCGCCAGGCCAAACCTCCCAACCCGCACGAGAATTCCAGAGGAGCGGTTGTGACTCCATCGCTCATCGATCAGCGTCCCAGGGGCGAGCTGATCGCCGAGCTCTACGACCGTCACGCCGCCGGGCTGTTCGCGTACTGCCACGATCAGCTGGGCGACACCGCCTCCGCCGCCGACGCGCTGACGGCCGTGCTCACCAACGTGCCGGTGGTGGAGCCTCCGCGCGCCGCGCTCTACGCGCTCGCGCGCCGCGAGATCTACCGGCGCGACGTCGCCTACGTCCTCCCGTCGGTCGACCCCGCCGCCGATCCCGCGACCGCGCTGGTCGAGCGCGTGGTACGCGAGATCCGCCCGCACCAGCGCGAGGTGCTCCTGCTCTCGGCGGTCTGCGGGCTGGACACCGCGGAGCTGGCCTGGGTCCTCGACGTCGCGGCCGACACCGCCGAGCAGCTCGAGCTCGGCGCCCGCCACCGGTTCACCCACTCCCTCACCGCCGCCGTGGCCGCCGCGCGCTCCGGAGGCGTGCCGCCGCAGCCGGCCGAGGTGTACGTAGCCCTCGCCATCGGGCCCGCCGAGGACGCGCTCGCCCGTCTCCCCTGGCGCCGGCCATCGGGGGGCCTGCGGGTGAAGATCCTCAGCGCGATCCCCGAGGACGCCGGTACGGCCGGCGGCGCGCGGCCGGGGAGCAAGCGGCTCTGGCCCACCACGCCGAGGTGGCCGCTGCCCCTCGCCGAGCCCGATCCCTTCACCAACACCGGCGTCTTCCCCGCCAAGGAGCTGTCGCCTCCCGAGCCCGGCCGCAGGTCCAGGCACGAGGCCACCACCGAGCCGATGCCGAAGATCCGGGCACCCCGCGCCGGAGCGTCGGACACGCCCCCCAAGCCCCGCCGCCGCCGCCACACCGGTGCCGCGTCGGTCCCCCTTGCCGCCCCCGTAGCCGAAGCCGCCCCGATCGCCGGGGCGGCTCCGGTGTCCCCGGACGCACTGGTCACCCCGGACGCACTGGTGGCGGCGGCCGAGACGCCGATCGTCTCGCCTGACACCCTGGTCGCGTCGGCAGGGGCGGAGGCTCCCCCGGCGGACGGCGCTCCGGCCGTGGACGGCCCCTCGGCGGCCGGCTCGTCCCCCAGGAGATCTTCGTCCTTCAGCAAGGCGTTGGCCGCCGGGAACTGGCCGAATCTCCGGCGCGCGTTCGCCGACGGCCGGCCGTCCCCCGTGGTGGACGCCGAAACCGCCGACGCCGTGACAAGCGCACCCGCCGAAGCCCTCAGTGCGGAGGCCGAGCCGGAGACGACGAGCGCCGCCGCGCTGACGGCGGACGCGGTCGACGCGGTGGACCCGGTGAACCCGGTGAACCCGGGGGCCACGGTGGACGCGGTGGGCAAGAGCCTGGCGGACGGTTCGACCGAGCCCGCTACGGCGGCGAGCGTCCCCAAGCAGGCGGCGACAGCGGAGAACGCACCCGAGCGGGGGGCACGGCCGCGCCGGCATGAGCGGCCGAAGCCGATCAAGCTGGGCGAGCACCACTACGACTGGCTCTGGGAGCTGGCCGGGTTCATCCTGTGCGTCGCGATCGCGATGATCGTGTTCTTCTCGGTCCCCACGATCGTCACACCCTGACCGGCGTCGCCGCACGAGCGGCCCGGCCCGTACGGGAAGCGTGAGATCGATCCGGTCAGTCCTGGGAGAGGATGAGGCCGCTCGTGGGGACGCCGGTGCCCGCGGTGACCAGCACGTTCTGGACGCCGGGCACCTGGTTGACGGACGTTCCCCTGATCTGGCGCACGGCCTCGGCGATGCCGTTCATGCCGTGGATGTACGCCTCGCCGAGCTGCCCGCCGTGCGGGTTCACCGGCAGGTGCCCGTCGATCTCGATGCCGCCGTCGGCTATGAAGTCCCTGGCCTCGCCCCTGCCGCAGAACCCCAGCTCCTCTAGCTGGCTCAGCACGAACGGCGTGAAGTGGTCATAGAGGATGGCCGTCTGGATGTCATCGGGCGACATTCCCGACATCTCCCATAGGCCGCGCCCCACCACCCCCATCTCCGGCAGGCCGCACATGTCGTCGCGGTAGAAGCTCGTCATCATCATCTGCCCGGCGCCCGAGCCCTGCGCGGCGGCCGTGACGACGGCCGGGGAACGCCGCAGGTCCCTCGCCCGCTCGGCCGAGGTGACGACCAGGGCCACGGCCCCGTCGCTCTCCTGGCAGCAGTCCAGCAGGTGCAGCGGCTCCACGATCCACTTCGACCGCTGGTGCTGCTCCAGCGTGATCGGCCTCCCGTAGAACCACGCGGCGGGGTTGGCCGCGGCGTGACGCCGCATGGCCACGGCGACCCGGCCGAAGTCCTCGGAGGTCGCGCCGTAGGTGTGCATGTAGCGCTGGGCGAACATCGCGACCCAGGCGGCCGGCGTCATCAGCCCGTACGGCACGTGCCAGCTCATCTCCATGCCCTGCGACGACGGCTCGCCGCCGAGCCCGGCGTCCGGCTGGCCGAACCTGCGCCCGGAGCGCTCGTTGAAGGCCCGGTAGCAGACGACGGTGGACGCCGCCCCGGTCGCGACCGCCATCGCGGCGTGCAGCACCGTGCCGCAGGCCGCCCCTCCGCCGTAGTGGACCCGGGAGAAGAACGACAGGTCGCCGATGCCGACCTCGCGGGCGACGGAGATCTCCTGGTTGCCGTCCTGCGTGTAGGTGACCAGGCCGTCCACCTCGGACGGCGGCAGCCCGGCGTCGTCGAGCGCGGCGAGGACGGCTTCGGCGGCGAGCTGGAGCTCCGAGCGGCCGGAATCCTTGGAGAACTCGGTGGCGCCGATCCCCGCGACGGCCGTACGGCCGGAAAGCGAGTACACGTGGTGTGCCTTTCTACAGACGACCCGGATGACGACCCGACTGACGGCCCTGACGGCGGCGCTCAGCCGGGGAGGCAGAAGCGGACGGTGCCGGTGGCGTGGTCGCCCAGGCTGACCGCCCCGCGCACGTCGACCGAGACCTCGCCGCCCTCCCGCGACGCGACCGTCCCGCTGAAGGTGATCGTGTCACCGGCGTACGCGGGGACGCCCAGCCGTACGTTGATGCCGCGGATCAGCGCCTCGGGCCCGGCCCAGTCTGTGACGTAGCGCTCGACCAGCCCCATGGTCGTCAGGATGTTCAGGAAGATGTCCTTGGAGCCCTGAGCCTGCGCGAGCTCCACATCGTGATGCACGGGGGTGAAGTCCATGGTGGCCAGCGCCGTCGCGATGACCATCGTCGGGCTCAGCTCGATGCGCAGGAGCGGGAGCACCGCCCCGCACTCGATGTCGTCTTGCGTCAACGTGCGCATCACGGCTCCCGGGGTTCCCACATCGGCAGGACGAGGTCGTCGTCCATCTCGCGGTATGTCACACGCACCGGCATACCGATACCCACCTTTTCTGGCCCGCATTCCACAACATTCCCGACAATGCGTACGCCTTCGGGTAGTTCAACTACGGCCACCACGAAAGGCGTCCGGATCCCGGGCACGGGCGGGTTGTGGTGGACGACGAAGCTGTAGACCTCGCCGAGCCCGCTCGCCACGGTGTACGACCGGTTGACCGACCGGCACGACGGGCAGACCGGTCCCGGCGGATGCCGCAGCTCACCACAGTCGCCGCATTTCTGGATCCGTAGTTCGCCTTGCCGCACACCCTCCCAGAAGAACGCCGTGTCCCTGTTGACGGCGGGCTTCAGGGGGTACGGCTCGCGCGCTTCGGGCGCTGCTTTCTTCTCCCGGGGACGAAACTTCAGTACCCGGAACATCATTTCCGCTACCGGCTCGTTCCCGGAGTACCAGGTCACCAGCCAAGTCACGAAATATCCGACGCCGAGCGCCGTGGTCTTCGGCCCCGACAGGCCCGTCATCCGGGTGCCGGGTACGAGCCGCTCGCCCAGCCGCAGGTAGCGGTGGTGGGTCTGCTCGCAGTTGGTGGCCACCACCCCGGTGAAGCCATCCGCGTCCAGCATGGCGAGCACGCCGTCCACCGGGCTCTCCACGCCCTTGTCGCGCCGCAACCCGGGCATCGTCCACACCTGCGCCATCGCGGGCGGGGCGACGATCTCCCCGTGCACGCTCCCCTCGGCGAACTTCTCGTCGGTGTAGACGGGGTTGGCGTCCCCCATGGCGTCGGTCCAGTGGTGGATCATCGGCAGGTTCACCGGGTCGGCGGCGGCGACCCCCCGTACCTCACCCACCGCGATCTGCCGCTCCGCCAGGGCGGTCAGCCGCTCGTGGATGCTCGACTCAGCCGTCGTCAATCTCTCTCCTAAGCGCTGCGGTGGCCTTCCGGCCTGGTGATTGGAAGGGCGTCAGCGAGGCGGTCGCGGGAGTCCGAGGCCGAGCATCGCGATCAGCTCGCGCTGCACCTCGTTGACGCCGCCGCCGAAGGTCAGCACGACCGCGCCCTTGACCCCGTGGTCGAGCACGTCGACGAACGCGGCGGTCTCCGGGTCCGACGGGTCGCCGTACCTGGCGAGCGTCTCTCCGACGATCCTGCCCACGTCCTGCATGCGCTCTGAGCCGTAGATCTTGGTGGCGGAGGCGTCGGGCGCGCCCAGCCAGCCGAGGTCCATGTTCGCCGCCACCTGCCAGTTCAGCAGCTCGTTCGTGCGGAAGTAGGCGTAGACGCGCCCGATGGCCCGCCGCACCGCCGGCTCCTCGATCGCGCCGGTGCGCCGCGCCCACGCGACGAACCGGTCGTACACGTGGGCGATGTTCCCCGCCGGGCCGAGCGTGACCCGCTCGTGGTTGAGCTGGTTGACGATGAGGTCCCAGCCCTTGTTCTCCGCCCCGACCAGCATGTCCACCGGCACGCGGACGTCGGCGTAGTAGGTGGAGTTGGTGTGGTGGCGCCCGTCCATCGTCACGATGGGCGTCCACGAGTATCCCGGGTCGGTGGTGTCGACGATCATCATGGAGATGCCGCGGTGCTTCTTGGCGTCCGGGTCCGTGCGGGCGGCCAGCCAGATGTACTGGGCGTAGTGGGCGCCCGAGGTGAAGATCTTCTGCCCGTTGACGACGTAGTGGTCCCCGTCCCTGACGGCCGTGGTGCGCAGGGACGCGAGGTCGGTGCCGGCTCCCGGCTCGCTGTACCCGATGGCGAAGTGGCACTCCCCCGCGAGGATCCTGGGCAGGAAGAACTCCTTCTGCTCCGGCGTCCCGTACTGCATCAGGGTCGGGCCGACCGTCTGCAGCGTGATGATCGGGTACGGCACCTCGGCGCGGGCGATCTCGTTGGCGAAGATCTGCTGCTCCAGCGGCCCGAGACCGGCGCCGCCGTACTCTTTGGGCCATCCGAGGCCGAGCTTGCCGTCGCGGCCGAGCCTGCGGCAGTGCTCGATGTAAGCCTGGCCGAACGGGTCCTGGGCGATCTTCCTGCGGTCCTCCTCGGTCAGGCACGCGCCGAAGTAGTCGCGGAGCTCCGCGCGGAGCCGCTTCTGCTCGGGGGTGAGGTCGATCAGCATCAGACGAGCGCTCCTATCGTGTCGAGCCGGGCCTCCACGCCACCGAGAAGGTGGGCACGGTGCTTGCCCCAGGCGAAGTAGCGGTGCAGCGGGTACGTCACGTCGAGGCCGATCCCGCCGTGCAGGTGCTGGCAGGTGTAGAGGCCGGCGAGCGCGGCGTCGGTCACGGTGTGCGTGGCGACGGCGAGGTCCAGCTCGGCCTCGTCGCCGAGCCCGGCGTCCACCCGCCACGCACCCGACCAGACCGCCACGTCCAGCGCCCGCCCGGCGATGTAGACGTCCGCGATCTGCACCGTCACCGCCTGGAACTCGGCCAGCGCGCGGCCGAACTGCTTGCGCGCCTTGATGTACTCCGTCGTCAGCTCCAGCGCCCCCGCGAGCACGCCTGAGGCACTGGCGGTGATCGCGACCAGGGCGAGCAGTCGCAGCGCGCGGTAGGCGGCGCCGTCGGGCTCGCCGACCGGCTCACCGGGGGTGCCGTCGAGGATCACGGCCGCCGCGGGCTCTCCGGTGGAGGCCGGCACCGCCTGTACGGCCGCGTCGCCCGGCCTCACCAGGAACAGGCCGGTGCCCTGCTCGGTCTGGGCCGGCACCAGGATGGCGTCGGACTCGGCGGCGTAGGACACCATGGTCTTGCGCCCGGAGAGCACCCATCCGTCCCCCGATCGTCGTGCCGTCGTCCGGGGTGGCGCACCGAGGTCCCGGCCCGGTTCCAGCAGCGCGGCCGTCAGGACGATCTCGCCCTCGGCCAGGCGGGCCAGCCTCTCGCGCTGCCCCGCCGAGCCGTACCGCCCGATCACCATCGCCGCGACCAGGCTGTCCTGAATGGGCACCGGGACCACTTTCGCCCCCGCCTCGCGCAGGATCACGGCCAGCTCGACCGCGCCGAGCCCGGCGCCCCCGACGTCCTCGGGCAGGCAGGCGCCGATCAGCCCCGCCCGCGCCGCCGCCTCCCAGAGCCCGGCGTCGTACGGCCGGCCGCCCTTCTCGTGGTCCGTGAGCCGTTCCGGCGTGGCCTCCCGGCCGAACAGGCTCACGGCCAGTTCCCTCAGCTCGGCCTGCGTCTCGTCCAGGGTGAAGTCCATCAGCGCTCCAGGGGGTGCCGGTCGTCCGGGATGAGGTCCATCAGTGCTCCAGTCCGGAATGGGATGCGTCGGGCTCCCCCGCTGAACGGCCGCGCGCGAGCCCGCTGAGCCAGGCGGCGCGGTCGCGGCATTCGGCCACATATGCGCGCCACGACCAGGTGCGGTCCTCGAAGAGCAGGCCGGGCCCGTCGTCCCGCGCCCTCGCCTGGAGCAGCCCCGCGAGCGTGTCCGCCGACATGACGCCTCCCATGACCTGGTCAGCCGCAAACTAGAACAGATTCTAATCTGTGTCCAGGGGGATTTACCGAGAAGCCGCCGGATATCTCCTCGCAACACAAACGTCATGCAAGACCGGCGTTCTTTGTGACCGGCCAGTAACAAGGCCTACCTGCGGGTAATCCGGTAACGTGTTCTTATGCGCACCCCGCATGCCGGCACCACGGCCGTCCCCGCCCCCACCGGGCCCGAGGGCGGCGATCGCGTGACGCCCCCGCCTCCAGCGGCCCCGGTGTCCTCCGGCGTCCGCACGCGCAGCCAGCTCCAGCGGCGCAAGCGCATCGTCCAGGCCGCCGCCGCGCTCGCTTCCCGGGGCGGCGTCGAGGCCATGCAGATGCGCACCGTCGCCGAGCGCGCCGGGGTGGCCCTCGGCACGCTCTACCGCTACTTCCCCTCCAAGATGGATCTCGTCGTCGCCGTCGTCGGCGAAGAGATCGACCTGCTCGAAAGCAGCATCGAGCGGCGGCCACCGAGCGCGGCCTCCCCGGCCGGCCGGGCCGTCGACGTGCTCATGCGGGCCACCCGCGGCCTCATGCGCGAGCCCGAGCTGGCGGACGCGCTGATCCGTTCGCTGATCATGGCCGAGGTCGACACCCCCTTCGGCGACCGCATGGCCGGCCTGCTCCTGCGCGTCTCGGGCAACGGCCTCACCGCGCAGTCGGCGACCGAGGAGGAGTTCGCCCTGGCGGGCTCGCTCGCGAGCATCTGGGTGCACGAGCTGCTCGAGATGCTCCGCGGGCGCCGCACCTACGAGCAGATCCAGCGCCGCATCGAGATCGCCGCCGGGCGCCTGCTCAGCGACTTCGGCAGCTGAACCCCGCGACCGGGGCTTCCACGTCAAAATAGAACCCGTTACAGTCTCGGCTAGAACAACGTTCGGACGTTGAGGAGGCCCGCATGGGCACGCCGGTGATCGTCGAGGCCGTACGCACCCCGATCGGCAAGCGCAACGGCTGGCTGGCGGGGCTCAAACCCATGGCCCTGCTGGCGACGGCCATGAGGGGCGTGGTCGAGAAGTCCGGCGTCGACCCCTCGACCATCGGCCAGGCGTTCGCCGGATGCGTGACCCAGGCGGGCGAGCAGGGCGGGCACGTCGGACGCCACGCCTGGCTCTACGCCGGCCTGCCGTACCAGACGGGCGTGACGACCGTGGACGCCCAGTGCGGCTCTTCCCAGCAGGCCGTCCACCTGGTCGCGGCGCTCATCCAGGCGGGCGTCATCGACGCCGGCGTCGCCTGCGGCGTCGAGGCCATGAGCCGCCAGCCGCTCGGCAGCAACGTGCTCCCCGCCAAGCCCCGGCCGGGCGACTGGTCCATCGACCTGCCCGACCAGTTCACCGCCGCCGAGCGCATCGCGAGGCGGCGCGGGCTCACGCGCGAGCGCCTCGACGCGTTCGGCGCGCGGTCGCAGCGGCTCGCCGCCGAGGCCTGGGCCGACGGCCGGTTCGAGCGCGAGATCATCCCGGTCACCGCGCCGGTGCTGGGCGAGGACGGCCGGCCGACGGGCGAGAGCCGCAGGGTCGCGAAGGATCAGGGCCTGCGCGAAACCACGGCCGAGGGGCTGGGCAGGCTGAAGCCCGTGCTCGGCGAGAACGCGTTACACACGGCGGGCACGTCCTCCCAGATCTCCGACGGCGCGGCGGCCGTGCTGCTGATGAGCGAGGAGGCCGCCGCCAGGCAGGGCCTGCGCCCGCGCGCCCGCATCCTGGCCCAGGCGCTGGTCGGCGCCGAGCCGTACTACCACCTGGACGGCCCGGTGGACGCCACCGCCAAGGCGCTGGCCGTGTCGGGCATGAAGATCGCCGACATCGACAGGTTCGAGGTGAACGAGGCGTTCGCCGCCGTCGTGCTGTCCTGGGCGACCGTCCACCAACCGGACATGGACCAGGTCAACGTGAACGGCGGGGCCATCGCGCTCGGCCACCCGGTGGGCGCGACGGGCTCGCGCCTGATCACCACGGCCCTCCACGAGCTGGAGAGGTCCGACTCCTCCACCGCCCTGGTCTCGATGTGCGCCGGGGGCGCGCTCGCCACCGCCACCGTTCTCGAGCGCGTGTGAAGACGCGCCGCAGGCCGTACAGCGCGCAGCGGCCCGCCGACCTCGGCGGCGGGGTGTGGAGCGTCCCGGTGCCGATCCCCGGCAACCCCCTCGGGTACACGCTGGTGTACGCCGTCGAGTCCCCGGCCGGGCCGGTGCTGGTCGACGCCGGGTGGAACCACGAGGACGCCTGGCTGGCGCTCAGGGACGGGCTGGCCACGCTCGGCATCGACCTCCGTACGGTGCGCGGGGTGGTCGTCACGCACCACCATCCCGACCACGCGGGGCTCGCCGGGCGGGTGCGCGAGGAGTCCGGCGGCTGGATCGCCATGCACGAGGCGGACGCCGCGCTCGTACGGCTGATCCACGAGCTGGCCGAGGGCCCCCACCGGAACTTCCAGGCCGACATGATGCGCCGGGCGGGCGCGGGGTCCGACGCGGACGCGGTCGCGCTGTCCGGCCGGCCCGATCCTCCCGCGCTGCCCGACGTGGAGCTCCGCGACGGCGACCTGATCGACGTGCCGGGCCGCAGGCTCCGCACGGTGTGGACCCCCGGGCACACGCCCGGGCACGTCTGCCTGCACCTGGAGGACGCCGACCGGCTCTTCACCGGGGACCACGTCCTCCCCGGCATCACCCCGCATATCGGGATTTATCCGTATGACCGGACCGACCTCGACCCGCTGGGCGACTTCCTGACCTCCCTGGAGCGCGTGGCCGGGCTCGGGAGCGTCGAGGCCCTGCCCGCGCACGAGTGGACGTTCCCCGACGCCGCCACGCGCGCGGCCGAGATCCGCGCTCACCACGAGGACAAGCTCGTCCAGCTGCGCGACCTGCTGGCCGGGCTCTCGCCGGCCTCACCGACGATCTGGGAAGTCGCCGAGCGGATGACCTGGAACCGTCCCTGGAGCGATCTGGCGCCGATGCAGCGCGGGATGGCGGCGGGCGAGGCGGCCGCGCACCTGCGGACACTGGAGGCCCGCGGGCTGATCCGTCGCGAGCCTGGCACTCCCGGTGATCCCGTACGGTTCACGGCCCCGACACACTGACCGCATACACTCCTAGACATCGGATGTATCGGCTTGAACTGCGCAACTCTAGGGGTGGTGACTCCGTGGCGGTCACGGACGCGGCGATCGACAAGATCAAGGGAATGATCGTCTCGGGCGAGCTGGCCCCCGGCGCGAGGCTGCCGAAGGAGGCCGACCTCGCCGAGCGGCTCGGCCTTTCCCGCAACTCGCTCCGTGAGGCCGTCCGCGCGCTCGCGCTGATCAACGTGCTCGACGTGCGCCAGGGCGACGGCACGTACGTCACGAGCCTTGAGCCCCGGCTGCTCCTCGACGCGCTCTCGTTCGTGGTCGACTTCCACCGCGACGACACCGTGCTGGAGTTCTTCCAGGTCCGCCGCATCCTGGAGCCCTCGGCGACGGCGATGGCCGCGGCCAACATGAGCGCGGACGCCGTCGAGGAGCTGCGAACCATCCTCGAAGCCCTGCCGGAGGACCCCAACATCGAGCAGCTCGTGGCCAACGATCTGGACTTCCACCAGGCCATCGCCAAGGGCTCGGGCAACACCGTGCTGTGCTCGCTGATCGAGAGCCTCTCCGGCCCGACCACCCGGGCGCGCATCTGGCGGGGCCTCACCCAGGAGGGTGCCACCGCGAAGACCCGGGAGCAGCACACGGCGATCTACGAGGCCATCGCCAGCCACCAGCCGGACGTCGCCCACGCCTGGGCCACAGTGCACGTCGCCGGCGTCGAAGAATGGCTCCGCCGAGCCCTGTGACCATGCGAGAAGGGATAGGACTCCAGGCAATCAACACACCTCGCCACCGAACCCGCAACTCGCAACTCGCAACTCGCAACTCGCGGGCTACGGCTACCTCGCCGCCTGCGCCAACCTAGGCCGTACGGCGGAGGCCCGCACCGTGAGCGGAGAGTCAGACTCTATAGGGCGATTTCAACCGGTATGCCTATCTTTGTAGTAATAGGCGTATAAATATCCGTTATCTCCTCGCTGGTGAGCGAGACCAGCAGTGCGTATCGGACCGGGAGGTTGGCTCGGTCTCTCCGACGGTGGTCCTTCCACCAACCTCCCACGGGGACCACCGCGATGGCGCCACCTTCGGCCAACTCGGCAGCCGAACCCTCCCAGATGTCCGCGTGCAGAGAGCCCTTATGCCGGTTGATGGGCCCTACCAGCCAGCGGCCATCCGGTGCGGACGGCGCGGGAGCGTGATTCTCCTCCTCCAGTTGTGCCTCGCGACCGATGCGTGCCTTGAACTCCTGGACCGTCTCGGTGGGCCTTTTGACGTCGAAGCGCAGCTGATGTGACGGATAGCGGTATCGAACGTCCCAGCCTCGGCTCGACGGATTGGGCTCAACGAAGTACGACAAGGTGATCCGCATCCGTACCGTCGCATCGAGCAGCCCCAGCAGTTGCTCACGCGGCCAAGGGAGTTCGTGAAGGCGGAGCGCCCTCATCTTGACGCCGGACCTCTCACGCTCGAAGGGCCGGTATTCATCCTGGATGATCATCGTGACGTCGCTTGAGGCGCTATAGAGCAACCGATCTTCCGTGGGGATTCCCCAGCCGTAACGCCGGAGCAGAGCCGCTCGCTGAGCCTTCGTCACCCCTCTAGCCACGATCCGTTGCCGCATTAAGGGAGTCCATTCGGCCGCATGTACGAGCAGGCCCCGGATGGTTTCCGGCCATAGGCCTGGGTAGCGGGCCATCACCAGCGCGGCCAGCCGGGCGGCCTGGGCGGTGGCGGCACTGGTGGCATTGGCCGTGGTGAGACCTCCTAGATGCGATGTCGTGAGCAAGCTCACGACATCGTGGCTTCCCTGCTCCACGCCCGCTGGGTCGGTGAGCAGGTTTCCGCCTTCGAGCACGATGTCGGGTTTAACCGGCCAAGGGCCATCAAAGAGAACCGACGTGCGGCTGTACGGAGAAAGTTCTCCGGGGGGAGCTACCGGTTGCCAATTCTGGAAACTGCCGTTCTGCGGCACGTCGGTCAGTTCGGTGACCGCGCCAATGGTTAGCACGTTCCACGCCTGGCCGGGGTCTTCTACCCGCTGACTGTCGCAGAACTCAAGGTGGTCAGGCAGACCGGTCGGCGCATGCATGGGATATGACGCGTTGCCCGCAGAAACGACGAAGAGACGACGGGCAGCGACCTCAGGCTCGCCCAGCAGCGTGATACCGGTCGGGCTTGATGAGATGTCGGTCCCGAAGGAAATCGCGTCAAGCGCGGAGGACCAGGACGACGGCTGGCCTCTCGATGCCCCGTTCGTAGCGGTAACCGGCATGGAGAACACTCTTTGCCGAGCGGGAGCATCGATCTCGACACGGGCAGCCGCATCCGCTGTTACGGCGCCGTACAGCTCGGGAGCCGTGGTGGATTCCAGCCTCGTAGGGTCTACGTACTTCACCGACTCAAGGCGGTGTGAAAGCCGTACTATGCCGTTCCCGGCGAGGGCACCGCGTAGGTCACCGTAGAGGGCGAGACCCGCCATGCTGGTGCCGTGCCCGTGTTCGTCGGCCGAGGTGGCTCCGGGAAGCACGCTGTGCATCCCATCTATCGAACCGCGCAGGAGCCGGTGCGCGGACGCGACCCCGGTGTCGAGCTGTGTAACGGCTGGCGAGAGCGGATGAGCCAACTCGATGCGCTCGACCAGGTGATCGATCAGTTCTCGCTGCGTGTCCGGGTCGACACCGAAGACCTCATCGACCCGCAATGGCCGATGAATCTCGGCGACTACGCAGTTCGTGGTAAGTAGAGCGCCGAGCTGTTCCACGGTGCCATGCACCATCGCTATGGCACGTTCCCGGAAGGCCAGCCTCTGTCGTCCCACTATGAGACCCAGCTCGCTCGCGGCGCGGACAAGCTGCTCGCCTGGGTCCGGACTCTGGGGCAGACGGGCCAGCCACAGCTCCCACCAGTGCGCCTCGGCGTCTTCGGGAAACGATGTCTCTTCCTGCCAGAGCTGAGCCAGCGCCGCTCGTTTGATCGAGCGGATGTTGGCCGCAAGCTTCTGGTTCTTGGGTTGCCCGCGAGTAGTCTCCTCCGTCGCGTACTGATCCAGTTTGCGAAGGAACTTGCCAAGGGCATCTTCCGGCATCCACACCACAGCGCGTTCGGGACGCGTCTCGTCGGGTGGCATAACGGCAAGCAACGTCGCGCCGTCCGCGTCCAGGCTCGCGAGCGCGAGCTCGTAACCAGGCTCATCGATCCAGCCCTCGGCGCAGAGAAGCAGACCATCCGGACGCAGGTCGGCCGGGAACCCGCGCTGCTCGTCCTGAGCCTGATTCTGGGCGTCACGCAGGTCTCGTTTCAACCCTTCCGCGTGAGCGCGCCGATCAAAGATCGAATGCGAGCGGGAGGGGGGACCGCCACCTCGCCCCCGGTAGTCGACGTCCTGGCCATGCCAAGGCACTCGCACATGGGGGAATCGTCGATCAGTTGCCTGAGGTCCGGTCGGGGGTTCGGTCATCCCAGGAGATCCGCCGTTCATCCAAAGCCGTTATCACGCTTCCAGTGTCGAGAGCGTCGGTATCCTGGAGGATCGCCCGCTTGGCGGCGCCCTCGGCAGCCCGGACAAGCTCTGCCTGGCTCAGCCCTTCCACGTGGCCGGCGACCTCATCCCAGTCCACCGCACTCGTATCAACGGACACGAGCCGACGTTGGAAGACCTCCAGTGATTGCCTTCGACTGGGTAGATCGTAGCTAATAGCCAGGTCAAACCGCCGGAAAAGCGCGCGGTCTAGCAAGCTTGGATGGTTGGTGGCGGCGACGACGAGACTTTCGGGCATGGTCTCGTCCAAGAAGAGCAGAAAGGTGTTGAGGATCCGCCGTGCTTCCCCGACATCGTTGCCTGCCCCACGCTCGGCACCCAGCGCGTCGAACTCATCAAACAAGTAGACGGCCCGAGTCTTCTTCGTGGCGTCGAAGATCACTCGAAGCTTTGCGGACGTCTCGCCCATGAACCGGCTGATCAGTGCGTCGAGTCGGATCGTGAACAGAGGCAGGCTCAGTTCTTTGGCCAAGGTCGACGCCGTCATGCTCTTGCCCGTGCCCGGTGGCCCTACGAGCAGAAGCCTGTGAATAGGTGAGAACCCGTGATGGGCAAGCCGCTCGCGCTGGCGCTGCTCATGCAGAACGCGCTGCAGCTTCGCTCGCACGTCCTCGGCCAGTGTCATGTCAGACAATCTGACGGTTGGATAGCCTGCGGTGACCAGGTCCGCTAGTTCGCCGCGTGGCTGGACCACCGGCGTCGGGGTGACCCGAGGGGCCGGCTCCTCTTTGAGCCCGTCCACAAGGTCTCGCAACTCACCCGCGAGCCGCGTGTGGCCCTGTCTCGCCGCCTTTGCCGCCATCTGCAGGGCGACAGAGTAGAAGGCCTCCTGGTCGCCCGCCGCGTGGGCTCTGACAAGGGCCTTCACGTGGTCTGCCGAGGCGGCCATGTCTACTCTCTCCACCGGTTATGCGTCGCCTGAACTCTACCGACCTGCCAGTGTCAACCACTCGACCTTGCGCAAGAATGACGCGGGAGTACATAGATCATCATTCCCTCCAACGCCAGGATCAAGCGCCCCTTCCTGGTCTGGAGTCGAACTCCGGTGGCCGAACCACCGACGACAGCACCCCAGGCGTTCGCCACCAGGAGTCAGTTGCCGAACTCGTCTAATCCGAAAATCGGACAGTAGTTGGGCAGGCGTCAGCGGACCTCGGACGGAGTGGCCCGTCTGGGTCGTGAGATTGGTTGATCAAGCCGCGGGCTGGAGTGTTACGCGGTAGCCGAGGGCTTCGAGTTGGCGGACGTGGTTGCGTTTCTTGCGTTCGGGGCCGATGCGGTTGTCGTAGAAGTCGGGACCCAGGTCGATGAAGTGGGCGTTGGGATCGCAGAGAAGATGCCAGACGATGGTGAGGATGGAACGGCCGACCGCGACGACGGCTCGTTGCTTGCCGCGGCGTCGAGCGATGCGTCGGTAGCGTTCCCCGAGGAAGGTCGGGGTCTTGCTGGCGCCAACGGCCGCCTCGCCCAGAATCCTGGCCAGGTAGCGGTTGCCGTGACCGGTGGAGCTTGAGCCCTTCTTCTTACCGGCTGATTCCTTGACCTTGGGGGCCAGACGCGCCCAGGAGGCCAGATGGCCGGCGGTGGGGAAGCGGCTCATGTCCAGTCCGATATAACAGCGCTGTTATAGTTTCGCTGTGGACAAGTCACCTCAGGACAACGGGCTGGGAACGCGGTTGCGGCACCTGCTCGACGTGATGGACGCCGATGTCGCGAGAGCGTGTGCCGACCTCGGGCTGGAGGACTACCGGCCCCGGTTCTCGCCGATCGTGCGGGCCCTCGTCGAGCTGGGCCCGAGCTCCATACGCGACCTGGCCCGCGCGGTGTCGGTCACCCACTCGGCGGCGAGCCAGACGGTGGCGCAGATGAGCCGGCGCGGCCTCGTCACGCTGGAGCCGGGCGACGACGCCCGCCAGCACATCGTGCGCCTGAGTGCCAAGGCGCGGTCCCTGCTTCCCGCCATCCAGGCCGAATGGGCGGCGACCAGTGCCGCCGCCGCCGCGCTTGACGCCGAGCTGCCCGTCCCGTTCGGCGAGCTGCTCGCGGCCCTCTCCGACGCGCTGGAGCGGCGTCCCTTCCGCGAGCGCATCGCCGACGCCGCGCTGACACTCGACGACCCGTCCCACGCCCCGTTCCGCCATGCGCTGTCCGGCCGATCCGACGCCTGAGCTCGCATCCCCCACGCGAAAGAGAAGGACATGGCTCGAAGACGCCTGCTCATCGACACCCGGCCCCTGAAGGAGTCACCCGCCTTCCGGCGGCTCTGGGCAGGGTCCACTTTGTCCGCGATCGGCGGCCAGATGACGAGCTTCGCGGTCGTCCTGCAGGTGTACGTGCTCACCGGCTCCGCGATCGCGGTCGGCGCGGTCGGCCTCGCCTCGGCCCTCCCTGCGATCGTGTTCGGCCTCGCCGGCGGCTCGCTCATCGATGCCGTCGACCGGCGCAAGCTCGTGCTGGTGACCAGCGGCTGCCTGACCGGGGTGTCGGCCGTGCTCGCGGTGCAGGCGTTCATGGGCCTCGACCAGTTGTGGCTGCTGTACTGCCTGGTCGCGGTGCAGTCCGTGCTCAGCGCCGTCAACGGTCCCGCGCGGAGCACCTTCCTGCCTCGGCTGCTCACGGCCGAGCGGGTCCCCGCGGGGGCGGCGCTCAACATGTTCGCCTTCCACTTCAGCGCGACGATCGGCCCCGCTCTCGCCGGCGTGATCGCCGCCGCCGGAGGGCTGCGGCTGTGCTACCTCGTCGACGCGCTGAGCTTCGCCGCGGCCCTGTACGGAATCGCCCGGCTGCCCGCCATGCCACCCGAGGGCGGGGGCACCCGGCCCAGCCTGCGGTCGGTCGGCGAGGGCCTGCGGTTCATCGGCCGCGACCGGATCCTCGGCGGGGCGTTCCTCGCCGACATGAACGCCACGATCCTCGGGATGCCCTTCGCGCTCTTTCCCCTGATCAACGCCGAACGCTTCGGTGGTTCGACGCAGACGCTCGGCCTGCTCACCTCGGCGGTCGCGGTCGGCGGCATCCTCGGCACGGCGCTGTCCGGCTGGGTCGGTCAGGCGTCCCGCCAAGGACTGGCCATCCTGGTGGCGAGCGCCGTCTGGGGCGCCGGCCTGGCCGGGTTCGGCCTGGCCCACGACCTGTGGCTCGCCCTCACCCTGCTCGCCGTCGCCGGTGCCGCCGACGTGGTCAGCGTGGTGTTCCGCACGACCATCGTCCAGGTCGTCACGCCCGACCGGTTTCGCGGGAGGGTGGGCGCCGCCAACCACGTCGTCGGCGTGGGATGCCCGGAGCTCGGCAACTTCCGCGCGGGCGCGGTCGGCTCGCTGGTGTCACCGTCCTTCAGCGCCGTGAGCGGTGGCCTGGCCACCGTCGCCGGCGCCGCCGTGATCGGGCTGGCCCTGCCCGCCTTCACCCGCTACCGAGCCCGCCCCTCCTCCGCCCCGGTCACGACCCCCGAGCCCGCCACGACCTCCTAGGCCGGGGAGTCGTGGTAGTCATGGGCACATGTCCGAACCGTCCCCCCTCCGCGCCGAAGATCCCGAGCAACTCGGCCGTTACCGGCTGCTCGGACGTCTCGGCCGGGGCGGCCAGGGAGTCGTGTTCCTCGGCCGCTCCCCCGAAGGTTCGCGCGTCGCGGTCAAGCTGATGCACTCGCGGCTGGACGAGGAGAAGGCGCGCCGCCGGTTCATCGGCGAGGTGGAGGCGGTGCGGCGGGTGGCGCCCTTCTGCACCGCCCAGGTGCTGGAGGCCGACCTCGACGGCGACCGCCCGTACATCGTCAGCGAGTACGTGGAGGGAGTCTCGCTCCAGGAGCACATCACGGCGGAGGGCCCCCGTACGGGCGGCTCGCTCGACCGGGTGGCCGTCGGCACCGCCACCGCGCTGGCGGCCATCCACGGCGCGGGCGTCGTCCATCGTGACTTCAAGCCGGGGAACGTCCTGCTCGCCCCCGACGGGCCGCGCGTCATCGACTTCGGCGTCTCGCGGCTGATGAACACCACGGCCACCACGGGCAGGGTGCCGATAGGCACGCCCGCCTACCTGTCTCCCGAACAGCTCAAGGGCGAGCGTGCCGGGCCGTCGGCGGACATGTTCGGCTGGGCCCTGACGGTCGCCTTCACCGCCAGCGGCCGGCACGCGTACGCCGCCGGCTCCTTCGAGGCGACCCTGGGCCGCATCCTGTTCGGCGAGGCGGACCTCGACCCGCTCACCGGGTCACTGCGCGAGATCGTCGTCGCCTGCCTGGCCGCGGACCCGTCCCGGCGGCCGAGCGCGGACGAGGTGCTGCGCCGCCTCATCGGTCAAGGGGCCGCCCCGCTCCCCGGCGAGGTGCTGGAAACGGGTGCCACCCTCGCCTCGCGGCCCCAACCCCCCGACGACCACGGCCCCTCGACGCTCCCTTTCACCCCGGAGCAGGACGACCAGGGCCCCTCAACGCTCCCTTTCACCCCGGAACAGGACGACCAGGGCCCCTCAACGCTCACGTTCACCCCCGCGGCACACCACCACGACGGCCCTTCGACGCTCACCTTCACCCCCGTGGAAGGCGACCACCAAGGCCCGTCCACACTCAACTCCGCCCCTGTGGAGGGCCGCGAGGGCGCGGCCACGGTCCCGTCAGAGCGGGATGCGGGCGGTCACGGCCGCCTGGAGACGGACTCCGGCCCCCCGGCACGTACACGCCCGAGGTGGCACGCCCTCGTGGCCGCCATCTCCGTCCTGGTGGCCGGCGCGATCGGGGTCACGCTGTGGCAGGCGAACCTCCGTACCGAGGGGAGCGATTCCCGGGGAGGACCCGCCGGCTTCTCGTACGCGGGCCGGTGGACCGGCAGCGCCGAGCATCCGACCGCCGGGCGGGTGTTCCCCGTGGAGATCCTCCTGAAGGGCGTCACGGGACCCGGGACCATGCGGTGGGGGGCGGACCTGCACTGCACGGGACGGCTGACCAGGCTCGGCGGACAGGCCGCGACGGCGACCTTCCGGCTCGACCAGGTGCGCGGCGACCAGTGCTACCCGAGCACGGTGCGGATCTCGCCGGAGGGTGCCGACCAGTTGGCGTTCGAGGTCACCAGACCGGGCGAGACGTCCTCCCGCTACTCCGGCACCGCGTCCCGCACCTCCTGACCGCACCGGGCCGCCATGCCGAGATGCGGCCGGGCGGTCCCGGCCGCACGCTCATCTGCCATGGAAGGCAATCTCAGAAGTCGACGTCGATGCAGGCGAGGCGTGCCCCCGCCTGGCCCGCGTGACCGGGTCCGGTGTGGGTGTGCTCGGTATGGATCACCACCGAGTGCGGGTGCCGGTCGGTGAACTTCCGGTCCATGGCGGAACGCGAGAACGCGTTGCCCTGGGCGTCGGTCGTGAAGTCCAGCCAGATCTCGTTGCGCGCGTTCGCGTACTTCGGGTCGGTGGAGGGAGTGACGGGATCCTGCGTGTGCTGGTAGTGCGGCCCCGCGTCCTCGCCCTTCGCCCCGCACTTGTTGTTGTGCACGTGCGCGCCGTACTTCCGGTTGGGCAGAAGGCCGTGCGCCTTCAACTGCACGTACGCGAGCGCGTCGCCCGCCGGCACGTACGCCACGGCCGCGGCGGCACCGGTGGGAACGAGTTTCGCGTCATAAGTGACCGCCACCTGCCCAGCCCCATAAGCCGCGAACCGCCCAAGCGCCAGCACCGGCTCCTGACTATTACGCACCGGCTCGGCCTGAGCCCTTGCGAAGCAGGCGCCCGTATCCAGCAGCGCCAACGGCAGCAACATGGCCGCGAGCCCATTGCGCACCACCATTATGAAGTCTCCCTCGCTCTATTCAGACCACCCTTCGGCAACATTTGCAGATATACCCGACATTAGGATAATTCCGGCCAATGTCACGCTAAGAGTGCGCAATCATCAGCCGCAGTCACACTGAAAGCGCTGCGTACTCCAGCACATCCGGGCACCCCGTCCTCCGTCAGGCCATCGAAGATCGCAGGCGTGACCTCCTGGAGCAGCCGTCCGGATGCGCAGGCAGACGTCACGGCAATCCAGTCATACACCCCAAAGCGGACAGCAGCCGGAGGCCACCGCCCGATCTCGCACGCGAACATCGCGCCAGGATGCCGCAGAGACCAACATGGCGATCGAACCAGGTCAGCAAGTTTCGGCATTCCAAATCACTAAATAACGGACACCAGCTATCCCGAAAGTCCTGGAACCGCCAACGTCGGCAGCCGTAATGGCAACACACTCACCCGAGCCTCCAAATACGACATTCCACCACTAGAAGGAATAGGCGCTCCCTGGCGAGCGCCCTGAATCAAGGGCATTGGTGGCAATTGAGCGCGGCATCGCAATCTTCTGTGTCAAGGTTGATCCTTTGACTTCTGCTGAAGACAAGCGGCCCCCCAGGAGGTACAGTTTTGACTGTACAGCGAAGCGCGTGTCCCGATTGCGGTCGCATCTACTACGAACGGGGGTCGGCCAAGATGATCGAGGCGGCACGCACCCGTGAAGGAGCGGCCAGAGCCGACGCTTTCATAACGCGGCTCGAAAAATCGCGCAGCCAGAAGGACGCGAAACGGCTCGCCGATATCCTCGTACGATTCGAGCGATACGCATACACAGGCTCGCTGGCCATTCCTCGGGACCTCAATGACCTGCGAGATGGCATAAGAGAGATAAAAGCGGGCGATGTCCGGCTGCCGTTCTTCGATGTTCCCGCCTCCCCGGCCAACGCCATCCGTATCACCAGTGGGTTCCTCAAGAGATCGTTGAAGACACCGAGGAAGCAGATCGACGAAGCCATCTGGGTCAGGAAGGAGGATCTGGCGTCGTGAGAAACCTGTACGAGCGGTTCGCGGCCACCACGAGAGGTGCCAGAGCTCTTGCGGCGGCCAGGCTGCGCCATGAGGTCCTGTCGGTTCTGCACCAGGCCCTGCACCTGTTCGGGGGGTCGCAGAGCGATCTCGCCAAGCGGCTCGGGTTCCGTCGTTCGGCCGTCAACCAGATCTTCCGCGGAGACGGCAACCTGCGGATCGACACCCTCGCGGACTACCTTCACGCCATGGGCTTCGAAGCGGACATCCGGCTGGTGCCGGCGGGTGAGCCGCGACGCGCCACGGTCGAGCAACGAGCCGTGCGCCCGGTGTCCCACGACTGGCGTGTCAAGCGTCCTCAGGCCACATCGTCCGGTGTCTTCCTCACCGGCGAGCCCGAGGGGCGTCCCCTGCTGATCCAGTGGAAGTCGGCACCCATCGGCAGCACGGAGAGCATCCGGTTGGAGGCGGAAGTCCACCCCATGGCTCCACGGGTGCCTTCTCCTGATCAGTACATCTCTCTCGGTACAAGCTCGCTGGTGACGTGATGAGCGAGCAAGCGGGAGAAGACTCCGCCGATCTCGTCAAGATGATCAGCGACCAGGTCGAGTTGCAGGACATCGCGCCCGTGGCCTTCTCCGGGGAGAGGCTGAAGCCGGGAAGCGGGTCCAGGCTCCAGCTGGCGCTCGGCGCGGCGGCGGCCGCCGCCGACGGCTCCCTTTCCTACAAGTTCGACCTGGCCGGCGAGGTCCTTGACGACGATGACGAGGCCATCGTCACGTTCGCCATCTCGATGGTGGTGACCTACGGCCCCCGTGACGCCGGCCTGGAGACCGCGCTCACCGAAGACACCGCCTCGCTCAAGGTGTTCGGCGACCAGGTCGCCTGGGTGGAGGTCTACCCCTACATACGCGAAGGGCTGCAGACGGTTCTGGGCCGCTTGCGCGTACACGGTTTCCAGTTGCCGATGCTCCGTCCCGCCAGCGGCCTCGAACCGGATGTCGCCGGCTAGGAGAAGCCCCGCGCTGGGACCGAGGATCCCGAGCCGGTCAAATGTGCAAGGCGTACACCGTCCTGGCCGTGGTGGTGAAGAGTTGGGTGTGTTCTGACCTCGTCAGGTTGGTGGCGAGGTGGTGGGCGAGGGCGGTGACCTGGGTGTAGGTGGCGGCGAGTTCGCAGACGGGCCAGTCGGAGCCGAACATCACGCGGTCGGCGCCGAAGCACGACAGGACATGGTCGGCGTACGGGGCGATGCGGGGGGCGTCCCAGTCGGTCCAGGTGGCCTCGGTCACCAGGCCCGAGAGCTTGCACGTCACGTTGGGCGACTCGGCCAGAGCCTTGATCTCGCTCGCCCACGGCTCGGTGACGCCCGACGCGATCGGGGGCTTGGCCGCGTGGTCGAGCACGAAGCGGACGCCCGGCAGGTCACGGACGACGTCTCTGGCCGCGGGGAGCTGCGGCGTGAGCACGAGCAGGTCGTACGCGAGCCCCGCCTGCCCCACCGCGCGGATGCCGTGCCGCACGTCCGGGCGAGCGAGCCACGCGGGGTCCTCCTCGTCCTGCACCGGGTGCCGCACGCCGACCAGCAGCTCGCCACCCGGGCCGGTGCGCAGTCGCATGAGCACGTCCGCGACTCCGGGGTCGGTGAGATCGACCCATCCGACGACCCCGGCGATGAGCCCGTCCGACGCGGCGGCGGTCGCCAGGAACTCCTCGGTCTCCTCGACCGCGGCCACCGTCTGCACCAGCACCGTGCGCTCGACGCCCGCCGCCTCGGTCTCCCGCCGCAGGTCGCCGATGCCGTACGGCCTGCGCAGCGGCGCGAGCGCCTCCCCCGCCATCCAGGGGTAGTGCCGGCGCGTGGTGTCCCACAGGTGGTGGTGCGCGTCGATCATCGCCGGCTCTCCATGGTCGGGTCGGCGATCAGGGACTCCCCGGCGAGCGCGGTCCACAGCTCGCCGGGCACCGGGGCCGCGGCGAGGGCGGCGTTGCGCTCGACCTCCCCGGCGGACCTGGCGCCGGCGACCACGGAGGTCACAGCAGGGTGCCGCGAGGGGAAGGCCAGGGCCGCGTGCGGGAGCGTCACGCCGTACCGCTCGCAGACGGCGGCGATGCGCCGTGTGCGCTCGACCAGGGCGGCCGGCGCGGGCCCGTAGTTGTACGTGCCGGTCGCGTCGTGCGTGGCGAGGAGCCCGCTGTTGAACACCCCGGCCGCGAACACCGCGACGCCGCGCGCCTCGCAGAGCGGCAGCAGCTCGTCCGCGCCCGACTGGTCGAGCAGGGTGTAGCGCCCGGCGAGCATGACCAGGTCGAGGTCGGTCTCCCTGACGAAGCGCGCCGGCATCTGCCATTGGTTCATGCCGACCCCGACCGCCTTGATCACGCCCTCGTCGCGCAGCTCGGCGAGCGCGGGGTAGGCCTCGCCTGCCGCCTGCGCCCAGTGGTCGTCGGGGTCGTGGATCAGGACGATGTCGACCGAGTCGTGCCCGAGGCGTTCGAGGCTCTCGCCGATCGAGCGGCGCACCCCGTCGCGGGAGAAGTCCCAGACCCTGCGGTGGTCCGCGGGCACGTCGAAGCCCTGGTCGTCGCGCCCGCCGGCCGAGGACGGCACCAGCAGCCTGCCCACCTTGGTGGACAGCGTGTACGAGTCACGCGGCCGGCCGCGGAGCGCGGCGCCGAGACGGCGCTCTGAGAGCCCGAGCCCGTAGTGCGGGGCGGTGTCGAAGTAGCGGACCCCGGCGGCCCAGGCCGCCTCGATCGCCTCCCCGGCCTGCTCGTCGCTGATCGCCGAGAACAGGTTGCCGATCGGCGCGGCGCCGAACCCGAACGTGGTCACCCGCGCTCCCCGGCCCACGATCCCGTTCTCCACTCAGGTCTCCTTCGTCGTCGCGTCCACAGGCGTCATCTACATCTCCCAGACCATGCGCAGCCCCGTGCTGGACGGGTCGAAGTCGCCGTCGAGCAGGCGGTTCATCTGGAGCTGCCACGCCTGGTTCGCCGCGCTGCCCGCCAGCCTGGCCTGGAGCGCGGCGTAGTCGTCCACCTCGACATAGTGGAACAGGTCGAGGCCGTCCCGCCAGATCTTCCACGAACGCACCCCGGCCTCGCGCATCTCGGCCTCCAGCTCGGCCGGGATGGCCGCGTGCTCCCTGTCGTAGGTCTCCTCGGCACCCGGCCTGAGCCGGGTGCGCAGGGCGATGCGCTGGGTCACGGGGTGCCTCGCGTCCTGGTACGTGCGGCCGTGCTCACCTAGTCCTGCGCCTTTCCGCTGGTGACCCGGGCCAGCATCAGCGCAATGAGGATGATTCCTCCGTAGATGGCCTGGATCCACTGGGCCGAGACGCCGGCCAGCGTGAGGATGTTGTTGATCAGGCCGAGCACCAGCACGCCGCAGAGCGCGCCGAACAGCGTGCCCTTGCCGCCGTCGAGGCTGACCCCGCCGATGACCGCCGCGGCGAACACCGTGAAGATCATGCCGTCGCCCTGGGCCGCCGCCACCGAGCCGAGCCGGCCGGTCATCAGCAGGCCGGAAAGGGCCGCGAGCAGCCCGCCGATCATGAACACCGCCCAGACCACCCGGTCGGTACGTACGCCCGCCGCGCGGGCGGCGTCGACGTTGCCGCCGATGGCGTAGATCGACCGGCCGTGCCGGAAGTATCCGAGCGTCACGATGCCGGCGATGTAGGCGACCCCGCAGATCCAGATCGACGCCGGAAGCCCGAGCCAGCGCGCGTTGCCCAGATAAAGGAACGATTCGGGCAGCGCGAACAGGTTCTGGCCGCCGGTGAAGCCGATCTGCAGGCCGCGCAGCACGATCAGCATGCCCAGCGTCACGATGAACGCCGACAGCTTGAACCGCAGGATCAGCAGCCCGTTGAAGGCTCCGATGATCACACCGATCAGCAGGCAGATGGGGATCCCGAGGGCGGACGGCCAGTCGGTGCCGAGGCCGTTGGAGGCCGCCGGGATGACCAGGCCGACGCCCAGCGCGGGGGCGAGCCCCACGGTGGACTCCAGCGACAGGTCGAACTTCCCGGCGATGAGGATCATCGCCTCCGCCAGCACCAGCAGGGACAGCTCGGTCTGCTGCTGGAGCACGTTGGTCAGGTTGTCGCCGCTGAGGAACGCCGGTTCGAGCAGCGCGCCCACGACCATCAGCAGCAGGATGGCCGGGACCAGGGCGAGGTCGCGGAACCGTGCGATCCGCAGGCCGGACGGTCCCGAACGCGTCTTGCCCGGAGAGCCGGGAGAGCCGCCCGGAGTGCCGGGAGAGGTCACGGTCGTTTCAGTCATCGTGCGTCGACACCTTCCATGACCGCCACGAGCTCGGCGTCCGCCCAGCCTCGTGACACTTCCTTCACGACCCGGCCGTGGAACATCACCACGACCCTGTCGCAGATGCGCAGGTCGTCCAGCTCGTCGGAGACCAGCACGGCCCCGGCTCCGCGTTCCGCGGCGTCCTCGACGGCACCGAGCAGCGCCTGCTTCGCCCGCACGTCCACTCCCGAGGTCGGGTTGATCACGACGAGCGCCTTCGGGTCATCCGCGAGCGCGCGCGCCATGACGACCTTCTGCGCGTTCCCGCCGGACAGGTCCCCGACGGGCTGGGACGGGCCGGTGGTCTTGATGTCCAGGTCCTCGATCATGCGCTCGGCCCTCGCCCGCCGCAAGGCCGGGGACACCGCCCCGAAGCGCCCCAGCTTGTGGGCGATGGGGAGGGTCGCGTTCTCGGCGATGGAGAGCAGTGGCACGAAGCCCTCCTTGTGCCGGTCCTCGGGAACGAAGCCGAGGCCCGCGCGCAGCGCCGAGGTGACGTCCCCGGGGCGGGGACTGCCCCCGTTGACCGTCACCTTGCCGCTGTCGGCGGCGTGCAGGCCGACCAGCGTCTCCGCGAGGCCGATCTTGCCGCTGCTGCCGGAACCGGCGAGCCCGACGATCTCCCCGGCGCGGACGGCGAGGTCCACGTCCTGGTAGCGGCCGGCGAGCGTCAGCTTCTCCGCGCCGAGCACGACCTTCGCCCTGGCGTCGGCCTTGCGGGAGCGGGCCTGGTAGCCCGCGGCGGCCTCGCCCGTCATCGCCGAGACCAGCTCGTCGTGCGGAAGCTCGCCGACCGCGCTGGTGAGGATGTGCCGGGCGTCGCGGAACACCGTGACCGCCTGGCACACCTCGTACACCTCCTCCAGGTGGTGCGAGATGAACATCATCGTCACGCCCTGGGACCGCAGCGCCCGCATCCGGACGAAGAGCCGCTCGATGGCCGGGCCGTCGAGCCGCGCGGTCGGCTCGTCCAGGATGATGAACCGCGCGCCGAACGACAGCGCCCTGGCGATCTCCAGGAGCTGGCGCTGCTCGACGTCGAGGTCGCCCGCGAGGCGGCCGGCGTCGACGTCCACGCCGTACTGGTCGAGCAGGTCGCGGGCGCGGGCCCGCAGCGAGCGCCAGTTGATCGGGCCGCGGGCCGACTGGCGGTTGAGGAAGAGGTTCTCCGCGACGGTGAGCGTGGGGATGATCGTGGACTTCTGGTAGACGCAGGCGACCTGGCCGCGCCAGCCGTCACGGTCCGCGATCGAGGGGGCGGGGCGGCCCGCGAAGAGCACCTCGCCCTGGTCCGGGCGCTGGAGGCCGGTGAGGATCGAGACCAGCGTCGACTTGCCGGCCCCGTTGCGGCCGACCAGCGCGTGGGTCTCGCCCTCGCCGATGACGATCCCCGCGTCGTCGAGCGCCGTCGTCGGCCCGAAGCGCTTGGTGACGCTCCGGGCCTCGACGGCCGGGGTGGTGGATTCCGGCATCACTTGACCTGGTTGCCCCAGAGGTTGGGGTCGTCGACGTTCTCCTTGGTGACCAGCGGCGCGGGGAGCTGGTCCTCAAGGCGGCCGCCGCCCACGTCGACGATCGTGCTGTCGTGGTCGGTCTTGCCGGGAGCGAAGGTCTTGCCTTCGAGCGCCGCCTTGGCGTACGTGAGCGCCCACTTGGCGTAGAGGTCGGCGGGCTGGGAGACCGTGGCGTCGATCTGGCCGTCCCGGATGGCCTGGAACTCCTGCGGGATGCCGTCGTTGGAGATGATGAAGATGTGCTTGGGGTCGGTCGGCGGCACCAGGAGGTTCTTGGACTTCAGCAGCTGCAGGGTCGGGGCGAGGAACACGCCGCCGGCCTGCATGTAGATGCCGTTGATGTCGGGGTGCTGCGTGAGGCGGGTCTGCAGCGCGGCGGAGGCCTTGGCGCCCTCCCACTCGGTCGGCTCGGCGAAGACCGTGATGCCCGGGTAGTTCGCCTTCATGCACTCGGCGAACGCCTCGGAGCGGTCACGGCCGTTGACCGACGACAGCGACCCCTGGAACTCCACGACCTTGCCCTTGCCCTTCAGCTGCTCGCCGAGGAACTTGCAGGCCTTCTCGCCGTACGCGCGGTTGTCGGCGCGGACGACCATGTACGTCTCGCCCTTGTCGGGCCGGGTGTCCACGGTGACGACGGGGATCTTCTTGCTCGCGAGCTGGTCGAGCGTGGTGGCGATCGCCCCGGTGTCCTGCGGGGCCATGACGATGGCCTTCGCGCCCTGGCTGACCAGCGCCTGGGTGTTGGAGACCAGCTTGGAGACGTCGTTCTGGGAGTTGGTGGGCGGCATCAGGTCCAGGCCGAGCTCGCTCGCCAGCTTGGGCACGTACTTGTTGTAGGAGTTCCAGAAGTCGGAGTCCGCGCGGGGGAAGTCGACGCCGACCTTGCCACCGGCGGCGGCGGAGCCGCCCCCGGCCGAGGCCGCGGGGGTCGCCGGGTCCGCGGACCCGCATGCCGACAGCGTCATGGTGACCGCGAACAGGGCCACGCAGGTGGCTGACGATCGTATTTTCACTTGTCGCCTCAATTCAACGGGGAGATGGGGGGTGCGGGCCGCCCCTGGGAAGCGGCCGGGTCTTTCTCATCTGTTGAGCCGCCGGTGGTGTCCCCGGCGCCTTGGGCTTGAGAAGCCTAGGACTTAGGGCGGGGGCGTAGCCCGTGCATTCCGCCGTCGACGGCCAGCACGGTGCCCGTCGTACTGCTCGCGAGGGGGCTCGCCAGGTACGTGATCGCGGCGGCCACCTCCTCGGCGCTGACGAGCCGCCCCATGGGCTGGCGCTGCTCCAGCGCCCGGCGTTCGGCGTCGGGATCGGGCGCGGCGTCGAGCAACCGCTGCACCCACGGGGTGTCGGCGGTGCCCGGGTTGACGCAGTTGACCCGGATGCCCTCCGCGATGTGGTCGGTCGCCATGGCCAGCGTGAGCGACAGGATGGCGCCCTTCGACGCGCTGTAGAGCGCGCGGTTGGGCAGGCCGGCGGTGGCCGCGATCGAGCAGGTGTTGACCACGGACGCGTGCTCGGACGCCCGCAGGTACGGCAGCGCCGCCCGCGTCACCCTGACGATGCCGAGGAGGTTGACGTCGAGGACGCGGAACCACTCCTCGTCGGCGTTCGCCTCGATCGTGCCCGCCGCGCCGATGCCGGCGTTGTTGACCAGGATGTCGATGCCGCCCAGGCGCTCCGCCACGTCGGCGACCGCCGCGCGCACCGCGGCGTCGTCGGTGACGTCGGCCTTGACGCCGACGAAGGGGTCGCCCGGCGGGTTGACGTCCAGGCAGGCCACCCGGGCGCCCCGCTCGGCGAGCATGGTCGCCGTCGCGAGGCCGATACCGGAACCGCCGCCGGTGACCAGCGCGGCGAGTCCGCCGAACTCACTCATCTGGCTTCTCCAACTCTTTCTCCGGCTCTTCCTCTTGGCTCACGCCGACTCAAGCGCGCCGGTCTCGGCGACGTTCCAGACGGGGCCTTCGGGAAACGTGTAGTCCGCGATCGACTCCGGGCGGATCGTGGCGCTGAAACCGGGCATCAGGGGAGCCTTGTAGCGCCCGTTCTCGATCACGACGGGGTCGGCGAAGTGCTCGTGCAGGTGGTCGACGTACTCGATCACCCGGTCCTCGGCGCTGCCGCTGACCGCCACGTAGTCGAACATCGCCAGGTGCTGCACCAGCTCGCACAGGCCGACGCCGCCCGCGTGCGGGCAGACCGGCTTCCCGAACTTGGCCGCGAGCAGCAGGATCGCGATGTTCTCGTTCACACCGCCCACGCGGGCGGAGTCGAGCTGGACGATCGAGAGCGAGCCGGCCTGCAGCATCTGCTTGAAGACCACGCGGTTCTGGACGTGCTCGCCGGTCGCGACCTTGATCGGCGCGAGCGCCCGCGCGATCGTGGCGTGGCCGAGCACGTCGTCGGGGCTCGTCGGCTCCTCGACCCAATACGGGTCGAACTCCTTGAGCGCGTTGACCCACGTGATGGCCGAGCCGACGTCCCAGCGCTGGTTGGCGTCGATGGCGATGCGGAACTCGGGCCCGCAGACCTCGCGGGCGATGCGCATCCTGCGCCTGTCGTCCTCCAGATCGGCGCCGACCTTCAGCTTGATCTGGGTGAACCCCTCGTCGATCGCCTCCTTGCACAGGCGGCGCAGCTTGTCGTCGTCGTACCCGAGCCAGCCCGGCGAGGTGGTGTACGCGGGGTAGCCCTCGGACCTGAGGCGGCTGATCCTCTCCTGCCGCCCTGGCTCGGCCCGCCGCAGGATGTCGAGGGCCTCCTCGGGGGTCAGCGCGTCGCTGAGGTAGCGGAAGTCGACCAGCGAGATGAGGTCCTCGGGGGACATCTCCCCCAGGAGCAGCCACAGGGGCTTGCCCTCGACCTTGGCCTTGGCGTCCCAGAGCGCGTTGACGACCGCGGAGATCGCCATGTGCATGACGCCCTTCTCCGGGCCGAGCCAGCGGAGCTGGGAGTCGCCCACCATCTCCTTGTAGAGCGCGCCGAGGTCGTCGAGCCGCCTGCCCACGACGAAGGGCGCGAGGGCCTTGATCGCCGTGGTCTCGATGTCGTTGCCCCGGCCGATGGTGAACGCGAACCCGTGTCCCTCGACGCCGGCGTCGGTCCGCAGGACCACGTACGCGGCGGAGTAGTCGGGGTCGGGGTTCATCGCGTCTGAGCCGTCCAGCTCCCTGGAGGTGGGGAACCGGATGTCGTGGGTCTCCAGCGCGGTGATCAGGGGGCCGCTCATGCCTGTCCCACGGTCTGACGCTGCCGGCCGAGGCCGTCGATCTCCAGCTCCATCACGTCCCCGCTCCTGAGGTAGGGCTGGTCCGGCATCCCGAGCGCGACACCCGCGGGCGTGCCGGTGTTGATCACGTCGCCGGGCTCAAGGACCATGAACTGGCTCAGGTAGTGGACGACCTCGGCGACGCCGAAGATCATGTTCTTGGTGCCGCCGTTCTGCCGGGCCTCGCCGTTGACCCAGAGCCGGAGCCCGAGGTTCTGCGGGTCGGGCACCTCGTCCGCGGTGACGAGCCAGGGCCCGAGGGGGTTGAAGGTCTCGCACGACTTGCCCTTGTCCCACTGGCCGCCGCGCTCAAGCTGGAACTCCCGCTCGGAGACGTCGTTGGAGATGGCATACCCCGCGACGCAGCCGAGCGCCGCCTCGTGGGAGTCGAGGTAACGCGCGGTCTTCCCGATGACCACCGCGAGCTCGACCTCCCAGTCGGTCTTCACACTGCCACGCGGGATCAGGACCTCGTCGTTCGGCCCCACGACGGTGTTGGGCGCCTTCATGAAGATGATCGGCTCGGCGGGCAGGTCCGCTCCGGTCTCCTCGGCGTGGTCGCGGTAGTTGAGTCCGACGCAGACGACCTTCCCCGGCCGCGCGACCGGCGCCCCGATGCGCCCTCCGAGGGCACCGGGGGCCGTTTCCTCGCGGAGAAGCGGCAACTCGTTCCTCAGCAACGCGTTCGCGACGCGTGCCATCTGCCCCGAAGTGAAGAAGGCCCCGTCGAGGTCGGCTTCCTGCCCGAGCAGGCTTCGCAGGTCACGCGGACGTCCGGTGTCGTCCAGGACCGCGGGACGCTCCTCTCCGGGTGGTCCGACTCGCAGTAGCTTCACGCGTCTCCTTCAATTCATCGGATGTCTTGAGAGAGAAGACTACGCGGAGATAGGCCAGCGTCAAGTCCATCGAGGTCAGACGGCTGCATTCATCCGATCCTTATTTTTCCTTCCGTAGAATGTTCATGGCGCTCGCACAGTGACGGCACGAGCACTTTCCGCTGTCCGGCGCGGTGGGGCATCAGTGCCGCCCGCGCGACTTGACGTGCCCGCACGCCCGTAATAGAACACGTTTCAGAAACTGGTTCGGCCAAGCGTTTGATCGAAACCTCAGGTGGTCATATGGAAATCAACCTCGTCGACCAGGATCACTACGCGAGGGACGGTGTCCCGCACGAGCAGTTGAAATGGCTGCGGGCCAACGATCCCGTCTTCTGGCACGAGGGCGATCCGGAGCTCGGCTGGCCGGGATTCTGGGCGGTCACCAAGCACGAGGACGTCGTCCACGTCTCCCGCCACTCCGAGCTCTTCTCCTCCAGCAAGAAGCTCGCCCTGTTCAACGAGATGCCCGAGGAGCAGCTCGAGCTCCAGCGGCTGATGATGCTGAACCAGGATCCCCCCGACCACACCCGCAGGCGGTCGCTGGTGAACCGCGGCTTCACGCCGCGCCAGATGGGCGCCCTGGAGGAGCACATCAGGGAGATCTGCCACAACCTGATCGACGAGGCCGCGGCCAAGGGGACGGTCGACTTCGTCACCGACGTGGCCGCTCCCCTTCCGCTGTACGTGATCTGCGAGCTCCTCGGAGCGCCCGTCGAGGACCGCAACAAGATCTTCGAGTGGTCCAACCGGATGATCGGCAGCGAGGACCCCGACTACGCCGGGACTCCGGAGGAAGGGCAGATGGCGGCCGCGGAGGTCTACGCGTACGCCAACCAGCTCGCCGCGCAGCGCCGTGACCAGCCGCGCGACGACATCGTCACCAAGCTGATCCAGCCCGCCGAGAACGGCGAGGTGCTCACCGAGGACGAGTTCGACCTCTTCGTGCTCCTTCTGGTCGTGGCGGGCAACGAGACCACGCGCAACGCGGCCTCCGGCGGCATGCTCACCCTCTTCGACAACCCGGCGCAGTGGGAGCGGCTGGTACGCGACCGCTCCCTCGCGCGCACGGCCGCCGACGAGATCGTCCGGTGGGTGTCCCCGGTCAACCTGTTCCGCCGCACGGCGACCCGCGACACCGTGATCCGGGACAAGCAGATCAAGGAAGGTGACAAGATCGTCGTCTTCTACTCCTCGGCCAACCGGGACGAGGACGTGTTCGAAGCGCCGTCGAGCTTCGACATCGGCCGCGACCCCAACCCGCACATCGGGTTCGGCGGCGGCGGCGCCCACTTCTGCCTGGGCAACCACCTGGCCAAGCTGGAGCTGCGCGTGCTCTTCGAGGTCGTCGCCCAGCGCCTGCCCAACCTGCGCCAGGCCGGGGAGGCCAAGCGGCTGCGGTCGAACTTCATCAACGGCATCAAGACCCTCCCCGTGGAGGTCTGACCAGGCCGGCATCCGGTGGCCGTCCCCGCGCACGTCCGCGGGGACGGCCGTCCCTCCCGCGCCCGGCGGCGGATCGGGCGGCCTCTGCCCGCTAAGATCGCCGAGAGGCCGATAAGCCTATATTTCCCTGTAAATCGGGGGTGGGCGGCGGCAGAGGAGAGACGATGTCAGGCTCGCGTCCGGCACCCGAAGGCGTCGACCCGAACACCCCGAGCTCCGCGCGCATCTACGACTACGCCCTCGGCGGCAAGGACAACTACGCCGCCGACCGGGTTGCCGCCGAGAAGGTCTTCGCCCTCGCGCCCGAGATGCCGCTGATGGCCCGGCAGAACCGTGCGTTCCTGGGCCGCGCGGTCCGCTACCTCAGCGCCGAGGCCGGCATCCGCCAGTTCCTCGACATCGGCTCGGGCCTGCCGACCCAGCAGAACGTCCACCAGGTCGTCGCCGAGACCGCGCCGGAGTCCGCCGTCGTCTACGTCGACTACGACCCGATCGTCGTCGCGCATGGCGACGCGCTGGTCGCCACCACCGGCAACGTCTCCTTCGTACGCGGCGACCTGCGCGAGATCGACCACATCCTGGACCACCCCGACCTGCGCAGGCTCATCGACTTCGACCGGCCCGTGGCCGTGCTCCTGGTCGCCGTGCTGCACTTCGTCCACGACGCCGACAGGCCCTACGAGGTGGTCGAACGGCTCAAGGACCTGATGGCGCCCGGGAGCTACCTGGCCCTGTCGCACGTGACCCCCGATCCGCACCCCGAGGAGACCGCCGAGCTCGTCAAGGTCTCCACCCGGGCCGGCGCGCCGTGGGTGGCCCGCTCCCGCGCCGAGCTGATGCGCTTCTTCGACGGCTTCGACCTCGTGGAGCCCGGTCTGGTCACCGCTCCCGAATGGCGTCCTGACCTCACCAAGCAGGTCGACCCCGACAAGATGTGGGTTCTCGCCGGCGTCGGCCGCAAGCGCTGACCCGGGCGCGGCGCCCGTCCTCCGCCACGTGGCGGGCGTCCCCGAGCCCGCTGGATTAGGCGTTCCCCGGCGCTGTACTCCCCAGGGCGTACGAGACATGACGCTGTACGACGGACGACCCGGCGGGCCGTTTCGGCCAGCATCGCGGTAACCACCCAATTCGATGGAGGTAACCGTGCGCAGGGTCTATGCCGTCCTTGCCGGCCTCATGCTTTTCGCCGTCGTGGCGCAGTTCTACTTCGCCGCGGTCGGCGCGTTCGACAAACCACAGGAGGACAGCTCCTTCGCCTTGCACAGCGTGACCGGCATGATGGTCATCCCGGTGCTCTCGCTGCTCGCCACCGTCGCCGCGGCCGTGTCGCGGGCGCCCGGCCGGCTGATCGGCCTGACCATCCTTCCCCTCGGCCTGGTCGTGGTCCAGGTGCTGATCATCGCCGTGGGCGGCCTGCTGGACGACGGCGCGGGCAACACGACTCCGGGAAGCCTCGCCATCCTCGGGCTCCACGCGATCAACGGGCTCGCCGTCATGGCCGTGGCCGGCATGGTGTTCCGCCAGGCCCGGCTCTTCGCGAAGGGCTCCTTGACGGCGGCTCCCGGCGAGAGCGCGCGCGTGCGATGACGGTCGCGGGGCTGATCGCGCTCGAGCTCGTCGCCGGGGTGGCCGCCACGGTGGCGTGGCTGGGCTCGGGCGCGGCGGCCGCCGCCCGTCGCGCCGGGCTCGCGCTCGCGCTGTTCTGCGTCGCCGTGGCGGCGTCACTGGCCCGGGCGGGGACGGCCCTCGCGCTGGCCCCCGCCGGGTGGTGGTTCGTCCAGGAGAAGGTCACGCTCACGCTGCCGCTGCTGGTCGCGGCCGTGCTCGCCGCGAGCGTTCTCGCCGCGCCGCGCCTGGTCGCGGCCGTACGCGGGCGGGGAGGGTCGTCGTCGGACGCGGCGGTCGTGGTCACGCTGCTGGGGGCGGGGTACGCGGCCGTGGCGGGGCCGGCGGTCACGCTGCTGGTGGGGTACCCGGCGACGTGGAGCACCGGTCTGGTGACCGTGGCGCTGGTCGTGGGGGCCGTGCTGGTGACGTGGCGGGCCGTCTCGGCGTCCGTCCCCGGGCTCCGGGTCACCGCCGCCGTGGCGCTCGCGACGGGCCTGGCCGGCGCGGGCCTGGTGTTCGTACCCGCCGAGGCCACCGACACCGGCGGCGGCCCCCAGGCGGCCATGGAACCCCACGCCACGCGAGCCCACGCCGCCATGGCGGCTCATTCCACCGACGCCCACAGCGCCATGGGAACCGGTGCCTCCAGCGCTTCCGACAGCGGCCACGCGAGCGGCGGTCAGCCGGTGACCGCGCTGCGCGGGCCGTCCACTCCCGCGGCGGGCGGGGAGGTGCGCCGGTTCACGCTGACCGCCCGCACCGCGACCATCACCCTGTCCTCCGGGCGCAAGGTCGCGGCCTGGACCTTCGACGGCCGCGTGCCCGGGCCGCCGATCACCGCGGCCGAGGGCGACCTCATCGAGGTACGGCTGCGCAACGCCGACGTCACCTCGGGCGTCACCCTGCACTGGCACGGTTACGACGTGCCCTCGGGCGAGGACGGGGTCCCCGGCCTGACGCAGGACGCCGTGATGCCCGGGCAGGAGTTCCTGTACCGGTTCCGCGCGACCCAGGTGGGGACGTACTGGTACCACACGCACGAGGTCTCGGACCGGGGAGTCAAGATGGGCCTCTACGGGATGCTCGTCGTCACTCCCCGCGAGACCGCCAAGGAGGGGGCCGACCTCACCGTCCCCGTGCACACGTTCGCGGGGAAGATCGCGCTCGGCGACCACGACCAGCCGTTCGAGCAGCGGGTGGCGCCCGGCGCGCCCGTACGGCTGCGCCTGGTCAACACCGACAACACCCCGCACCAGTTCACCCTGAGCGGCACGCCGTACAGGGTGGCGGCGATCGACGGCAGGGACCTGAACGGCCCGGGCGAGCTGAGCCGGACGACGCTGCGCCTGCCCGCCGGCGGACGCTACGACCTCGTCTTCCCCATGCCCACGGCCGGGGCGGTGCTGCGCGCCGACGACCGCGCGGGCACCCTGCGCCTCACCCCGGACGGCGCTCCCCCGGCACCCGCCGCGTCCGCCACCGAGGACACCTCGGGGTGGCCGGAGTTCGACCCGCTTTCGTACGGCAGGCCCGCCGCCACGCCGTTCGGCGCGGGCAGCCGGTTCGACCGCCGCTTCACCCTCGTGCTGGACCAGGGCCTGGCCATCACGAACGGCCGGCCGGCATACGCGCACACGGTGAACGGGCACGCGTTCCCCTCCATCCCAACCCAGCTCGTGCGGGAAGGGGACCTGGTGCGCGTCACGGTCGTCAACCGGGGGCGCGAGACCCATCCCTGGCACCTGCACGGCCACACGGTGCTGGTGCTCTCCCGCGACGGCCACGCGCCGACGGGTGGCCCCCTGCTGCTGGACACCTTCGACGTGCGGCCGGGCGAGGTCTGGGAGGTGGCGTTCCGCGCGAACAATCTCGGCATGTGGATGAACCACTGCCACAATCTCAGCCACGCCGACCAGGGCATGGCCCTGCATCTGGCCTACGAGGGCGTCACCACCCCGTTCCACGGCGCCCACGGCGGCTGAGCCGTCCGTCGCCCGGGTCGCCACCGCGGACAGCGGGAGCGGCCCGCGGCGTGCCGAGGCGGTGTGACACTTCCGCGGCGTGCCGAGGCGGTGTGACACTTCCGCGGCGTGCCGAGGCGGTGTGACACTTCCGCGGCGTGCCGAGGCGGTGTGACACTTCCGCGGCGTGCTGAGGCGGTGTGAAAGTTTCGCGGCGCGTCCAAGCCGGCGCCATCACGCGGTGGGCAACCGCTTGCCACCGATATAGGGCTATATCAGGATTTGCCCGTGATGGAACGTATGCCACCTCACGAGCCCGCCGAGGGCGCCACCCGCCGCCAGGGGCCCGTCCGGCACCCGACCGGCGAGACCGGCGCCGCCACGGCCACCACAACGGCCCCCGACCACGACGCCGAGCCGGACCCGCCCCAGGAGGAACCGGCGTTATCCCGGGAAGAGCCGGAGCCGGCCCGAGGAAGCACGGCGCCGGCGCGAGCGGAACCGGTGCCGTCCCCGGATGGGGACGCCGCAGGGCGGTGGTGGTCGCCGCGGTTCCTGAGCGACGCCGCCGACCAGCGGGCGCTGCTCATCTGGTTCCTGTCCCACATCGGGGTGCTGATCTACACCTACCTGGCGGGACCCGGCCGCACGACCGACCCCTTCGTCAACCGGCTCACCCGCTGGGACGCCGAGAACTTCATCGCCATCGCCGACTACGGCTACGACGGCCCCCCTGGCATGCAGGACAGCGCCAAGCTGCCCGCGTTCTTCCCCGGCATGGCACTGCTGATCAGGCTCCTGCGGCCGGTCGTGCACGACGGCCGCGTGGCGACACTGCTCATCTCCCTGGTGGCCAGCGCGGTGGTCGCGGTGGCGCTGTCGCGGCTCGCCGAGTCGTACGCCACGGGCAGCGGGAAGTTCGCCGTGGCCGCGCTGTTCCTCAGCCCCTTCGGCGTCTTCCTCTACTCGGGATACTCCGAGGCGCTGTTCCTGGCCCTCGCGCTCTCGGCGTGGCTGCTCGCCCGCAGGGGCCGCTGGGAGGACGCCGCCCTGTGCGCGACGGGTGCCGTCACCGTGCGCGTCTCGGGCCTGTTCCTGGTGCTCGGCATGCTCGTCATGTTCCTGGTGGCCGAGAACGGCCGCAGGGCGCCCCAAGGCTGGCAGCGGCTCCCCTGGCTTGCCCTGCCGGGTGTGCCGATGGTCCTGTACGTCACCTACCACTGGACGCGCACGGGCGACTGGCTGGCCTACAACACCGTGCAGGACCAGTTCTGGGGCAGGCACGCCGTCTGGCCGTGGGAGGCGTTCCTCAACACCTGGAACATGTCCGACGACGTCGCCACGCTGACCACCTCCTACTACGAGGAGATCATCTCGGCCGCCGTGCTGCTGGCCCTGGCCGTCTGCCTGGCGGTGCGGCGCAGGTGGCCCGAACTGGCCTACATCACGCCGCAGGTGCTGTCGTTCCTCACCCTGTCGTCGTTCTACATGTCGATCGGCCGGGGATCGCTGACGTGGTTCCCCCTGTGGGTGGCCATCGGCGTCGCCGGCGTGCGGAGACCATGGGTCTGGTACACGAGCATGGCCATCATGATCCCCGTCATGGCCATCAACGTCGGCAACTTCACCACAGGCGCCTGGATCGGCTGACAGGAGCGTCCCGACGCCTCAGGACCAGGAGGTGTCCTGTTCCGGGTCGTTGCCGTCGGACAGGAGGCGGAGGTCGGACTCGACCATCATGGCGACGAGCTGCTCGAACGTCACGGCCGGTTCCCAGCCGAGCTGGACCCGTGCCTTCTTGGGGTCGGCGCACAGGAGGTCGACCTCGGCCGGGCGGTGCAGGGCCTGGTCGCCGACCACGTACCGCTCCCAGTCGAGCCCGGCGGCCTCGAAGGCGGCGACGACCAGCTCGCGCACCGACTGCGTGTGACCGGTGCCGATGACGTAGTCCTCGGGCGCCCCGGCCTGGAGCATCAGGCGCATGGCCTGGACGTAGTCGCCGGCGTAGCCCCAGTCGCGGCGGGCTTCGAGGTTGCCCAGCCGCAGCTCGGATGCCAGGCCCAGCTTGATCCGCGCGACGCCCAGCGTCACCTTGCGCGTCACGAACTCGGCGCCGCGCCGGGGCGACTCGTGGTTGAACAGGATGCCGGAGACCGCGAACATCCCGTAGGACTCGCGGTAGTTCTGGGTGAGGAAGTGCCCGTACGCCTTGGCCACGCCGTACGGCGAGCGCGGGTGGAACGGCGTGCGCTCGTTCTGGGGCGTCTCGCGCACCTGGCCGAACATCTCCGAGGACGAAGCCTGATAAAAGCGGATCTGGCCGGAGGCGGAGGCCCGGGAGGAGGTGATCCCGGAGCAGACCCTGATCGCCTCCAGCATGCGCAGCACGCCCATGCCGGTCACCTCGGCCGTCAGCTCGGCCTGCTCCCACGACATGGGCACGAACGAGATGGCACCCAGGTTGTAGACCTCGTCGGGCTGAACACGTTCCACAGCCGAGATCAGCGACCCCTGGTCGAGCAGATCGCCCCGGACGAGCTTCACGTCCTGGAGCAGCCTGCGAACGCGAGAGACCCGGGGGTTGGCCTGCCCGCGAACCAGACCCCAGACGTCGTATCCCTGGTCGAGCAGGTGCTCGGCGAGGTAGGAGCCGTCCTGCCCGGTGATGCCAGTGATCAGCGCACGCCTGGCCAACGGGTCCTCCTTGTTCTTCGGGATCAGCCGCTTGTACTGCTTCGCCCGAACTCTGAGCTGTAAGACGCGAATGTACCGCCATGCCCCCCGGCAAGCGCCATGGGACGCCCAGGATCCTACGTCGGCCGGACATAGAACACGTTCTACCGAGTGGCGCTCGGTTGGTCTAACTTCGCAGTTCGCAGTGCGTGAGGGTGATATGAGGCACAATTCCATATTAGAGATGTGTCCACTACCAGATGGTAAGGTTCGCTCCTAAGATCAGCTTTCGCGGTACATGCCCCCTGTGGGCGGCTACCGAGCACCGCTCTCGAAAGGGGTGTCCGTGGAGGTTCCAGACGACGCGCGAGAGCACGGGCAGGGCGGCGAAGGCAGGTTGCGGGTCGCCCTGCTGTCGTACCGGAGCAAGCCCACCTGCGGCGGCCAGGGCGTCTACCTGCGCCACGTCAGCCGCGAACTCGTCGCCCTCGGGCACTACGTCGAGGTCTTCTCGGGACCGCCGTACCCGGAGCTGGACGAGGGCGTGGTGCTCACCAAGATCCCGAGCCTCGACCTCTACCGCGACGAGGACCCCTTCCGCACCCCGTCCCTCGGCGAGTACCGCGACTGGATCGACGTGCTGGAAGTCGCCACGATGTGGACCGCGGGGTTCCCCGAGCCGCTGACCTTCAGCCTGCGGGCGCTGCGCGAGCTGAAGAAGCGCCAGGGCGACTTCGACGTCGTGCAGGACAACCAGACGCTGGGGTACGGCCTGCTCGGCATCCAGAAGCTCTTCCCCGTGGTCGGCACCATCCATCACCCCATCAGCGTGGACCGGCGCATCGAGCTGAAGGCCGCGCCGCTGCGCAAGCAACTGTCGATGCGCCGCTGGTACGGCTTCGTGCGCATGCAGAGCCTCGTCGCGCCCCGGCTGAAGCCGATCCTCACGGTGAGCGAGTCGAGCCTCGCCGACATCCACCGCGACTTCAACGTGCCGCAGAACAACATGCGGCTCATCCCGCTGGGCGTCGACACCCGCTTCTTCCACCCGCGCCCGCACCTCCCGAAGCGCAAGGGCTCGATCGTCGCCGTGGCGAGCGCCGACTCCCCCATGAAGGGCGTCGCCACGCTGCTGCGCGCCGTCGCCAAGCTCGCCACCGAGCGGGACGTGAACCTGACCGTGGTCAGCAAGCCCACCCCGGGCGGCCCCACCGAGAAGCTCGTCCAGGAGCTGGCGCTCGGCGACCGCGTGAAGTTCGTCCACGGCATCTCCGACGACGCGCTGGGCGAGCTCATCGCGACCTCCGAGATCTCCGTCGTGCCGTCGCTGTACGAGGGCTTCTCGCTCCCCGCCGTCGAGCACATGGCCTGCGGCACCCCGCTGGTCGCCAGCCGTACGGGCGCGCTGCCCGAGGTCGTCGGCGACGCGGCCGTCCAGGTGGCGCCCGGCGACCCCGAGGAGCTCGCCTCGGTGCTGCGCCGGCTGCACGACTCCCCCGAGGAGCGGGAGCGCGTCGGCAGGGCCGGATACGACCGGGTCATGGAGCGGTACACCTGGCACGTCGTCGCCAAGCGGACAGTCGAGGCATATCGCGAGGCCATCGAGGCCCGCGGTAAGGCGAAAGGGGAGCGGTAAGTGCTGACCGTCGACTTCGGGAAGCTCCCGGTCGGGCCCGGTGTCCGCGTGCTCGACCTGGGCTGCGGCGGTGGCCGCCACGCGTTCGAGGTGCTGCGGCGCGGCGCCGACGTGGTGGCGTTCGACCAGGACGCGGCCGAGCTGGAGGGCGTCGCGAGCATGTTCGCCGCCATGGACAAGGCCGGCGAGGTGCCGCCGGAGGCGACCGCCGAGACCGTGACGGGCGACGCGCTGGCCATGCCCTTCCCCGACGCGTCCTTCGACCGCGTGATCGCGGCCGAGGTGCTGGAGCACATCCCCGACGACATGGCGGCGATGCGCGAGATCCACCGGGTGCTCAAGCCGGGTGGCCGGGCCGCGATCACCGTGCCGAGCTTCCTGCCCGAGCGCATCTGCTGGGCGCTGTCGGAGGCGTACCACACGGCCCCCGGCGGTCACGTGCGGATCTACACGCTCGCCGAGCTGAGCGCCAAGCTGAAGGCCACCGGCCTTGAGGTCGGCCCGCACCACCACGCCCACGGCCTGCACTCGCCGTACTGGTGGATCAAGTGCGCGGTCGGCGTGAACGACGACGACCACCCGCTGGCCAAGGCCTACCACGAGCTGCTCGTCTGGGACATCATGAAGCGCCCCGCGGCCACCCGCATCGCGGAGGCCGTGCTCAACCCTCTCATCGGAAAGAGCGTGGTCGTCTACGTCCGGAAGCCCGCTTGACCACCGGCGCGGGCCGGGCCGCCGTCCCGGCCGTACCCGGGGTCATCACAGCGGAGCAGATCGTCGAGACGGCGCGGAGCATCGCCGCCGTACAGGAGGCCGACGGCGGGGTGCCGTGGCCCGAGGGGCACGTCGACGCCTGGAACCACGTCGAGTGCCTGATGGCCATGACGGTCGCCGGGCTCACCGCCGAGGCCAGGAAGGGCTACGACTGGCTCGTGCGGCACCAGCGCGACGACGGCTCGTGGCCGATGAAGACCGTGCGCGGCGAGGCGGTCGAGAAGAACGGCGAGAGCAACCACGCCGCGTACGTCGCGGTAGGAGTGTGGCAGGAGCTGCTGGTCACCCGCGACGAGGACTTCGCGCGCGCGATGTGGCCGGTCGTGCGGAAGGCGCTCGACTTCGTCGTCGACCTCCAGACGGCTCGCGGTGAGATCGTCTGGGAGCGGTCCGCGGCGGGCGTCCCGGCGGAGTACGCCCTGCTGACGTGCTGCTCCTCCATCTACCAGGGGCTTCGCTGCGGCGTGCTGCTCGGCGAGCACCTCGGCGAGCGGCAGCCCGACTGGGAGCTGGCGGCCGACCGGCTCGGGCACGTGCTCGCCGCCCATCCGGAGGCCTTCGCGGACAAGAGCCGGTTCTCGATGGACTGGTACTACCCGATCCTCGGGGGCGCGGTGCGCGGCGCGGAGGCGGGCGAGCGGCTGGAGGAGGAGTGGGACACCTTCGTCGTCCCGGGGCTCGGCATCCGCTGCGTGTCGGACCAGCCGTGGGTGACGGGCGCGGAGTCCTGCGAGCTGGCCCTCGCCCTGGACGCGATCGGCGACACCGAGCGTGCTCTCACCATCTACCGGGACATGCAGCACCTGCGCCACGAGAACGGGTCGTACTGGACGGGCTGGCAGTTCGTCAACAAGCGGTCGTTCCCGAACGAGCAGTCGGCGTACACCGCCGCCGCCGTCATCCTCGCGGCCGACGCGCTCTCCGGCGCCACCCCGGCGGCGGGCCTGTTCCGCGAGGCCGGACGGTACGCCATCCCGGTGACCGACCCCGACACCTGCGGCTGCTCCCGCACGTCCAGCCGCACATAAGAATGCCTGCTGGTGCATACATCGGACCGCATCACCGCCGGCCCGCACGTGTCTGCGGTCCAGCCTGCGGACGATCCCCAGGGCCGGCAAGACATACCGTGGCTATATTCGAGACAAGGTCGGCGACTGGGAAAAGTGGTATGACGGAGCGATTCTGATGGCAGAGACCCGCTTCGCCCGCTATCTCAAGGAGAGAAAGCAATGAGTGATCAGGCGGTGACCTGGGAGGAGTTGCGTGCGCAGCTCATCCAGCCGGAGGACGAGCAGGAGGTCGCCGAGCTCCGCGATGAGCTCGTAGCCCGCCAGCGCGCTTATCAGTTGGCCGAGGCCAGACAGAAGCTTGGTCTGCGCCAAGAGGACGTCGCCCAGGCGATGGGTGTGTCGCAGGCGCGCATTTCGCAGATCGAGAACGGGGTCATCAGCGAGGTGGCCACGCTGGCCGCGTACGTCGCGGCGCTTGGGGGCCAGCTAAAGATCGTGGCTGACTTCGGCGAGTCCATCATGGTGCTGGACACTCCTCGTGGGCGCCGCGCGGGCTGACGCCGGTGCGCGACCGGTCCCGTGGTGGGGTGCAGTGACCAACCCCTTACCAGCAAGAACGGCGCGACCCTCCAGGAGACCGAGGTAGCGCCCCCCTTTACGGGTGAACGATGACGCCCCGGAGGCGGCCGGGCGGGGGGTAGGTCCAGCTGGCGAGCGAGCCGGACGGCCGTACACGGTAACGGTTCGAGCTGGAGCACACCGCTCACATCCACGCCTCTAGCCCTTTGTGAGTGCCCGAAGGGCGGCCGTCGGCCGAACGGAATCCACACTTTCCTGATTTTTCGTTATCTGTGGCTCGCGGGCCGGTCTCCGGTACAGGAGCGAATGCGTCCATCCTGGGCGCCGTCGACACCCGATCCCCGATTCCCGACGAAGGATCTCATCCATCATGAGTGAGACTGTTCCGCTTGGCACCGTACGAGGCCGCAGAGCCAGGGGGCACGTCCGCCGCGTCGCGCTCGTAGGCGCCCTCGCGGCCGTCCTCGGCGCCTCTATGGTGAGCGGCGCGGGCGCGGCCGAGACCCCCCTCTCGCAGGGCCGGCCGGTCGTCGCCTCCTCATCGGAGCGCGGTGACCTGTCGCCCTCGGCCGCGGTCGACGGCAGGAGCGACACTCGCTGGTCCAGCAAGTTCAGCGACCCGCAGTGGTTGCAGGTCGACCTGGGCAGGTCCACCGCGATCAAGAAGATCGTGCTGAACTGGGAGCGCGCCTACGCCACCGCGTTCCAGATCCAGACGTCCCCCGGCGGCGGCGACTGGACGACGATCCTGTCCACGACCGCGGGCAAGGGCGGCCTGCAGACCCTCAACGTGTCCGCCACCGGACGGTACGTGCGGCTTTACGCCACCAAGCGGTCCAGCCAGTACGGCGTCTCGCTGTGGGAGTTCCAGGTCTTCGGCAGCGGCTCGGCCACCCCCGCGCCCAGTGCCACCCCCACCAAGCCGGCACCGAGTTCGAGCCCCACCAAGCCCGCGCCGAGCGGCACCCCGACCAAGCCCGTGGAGACCTCCGCGAAGAAGGGCGTCGGCGTGTGGCAGGCGCCCGGCGTCAGCGCGGCGCTCGCCGCCTCCGGCGCTGGCTGGTACTACACGTGGTCCACGAACCACAACGGCGTCACCACCCCCAAGTCGGCGGAGTTCGTGCCGATGATCTGGGGAGCCGCCAGCGTCACCGACGCCAACCTGGCCCAGGCGAAGAGCGCCGGCCCGTACCTGCTCGGCTTCAACGAGCCGGACATGGCCGCGCAGTCCAACATGACCGTGGACAAGGCCCTGTCCCTGTGGCCCAAGCTCATGGAGACCGGCAAGGTGCTCGGCAGCCCCGCCGTCGCCTACGGCGGGAACACCCCGGGCGGCTGGCTCGACAGGTTCATGTCGGGTGCGGCCTCTCGCGGCTACCGCGTGGACTTCATCACGCTGCACTGGTACGGCGGCGACTTCCGCACCGACGCCGCGGTCGGCCAGCTCAAGTCCTACCTGCAGGCCGTGTACGACCGGTACCACAAGCCGATCTGGCTGACCGAGTACGCCCTGATCGACTTCTCGAAGGGCACCCGCTTCCCCAGCGACACCCAGCAGGCGGACTTCGTCACCGCCTCCACCAAGATGCTGGGCTCCCTGTCGTACATCCAGCGCTACGCGTGGTTCGGCCTGCCCGCCTCGGACACCGAGCCCAGCAGCGGCCTGTTCCACGGCAACGGGGTCGCCACCCCGGCGGGCCGAGCCTTCCAGGCCGCCGGCTGACCCGCGAAGGACTTCTGGGGTAGCACCCCCCCTTGATCAGCCCTACCCCAGAAGCGCGAGGGGCCCCCGGCCGCCACCGGGGGCCCCGTCGCCGTCTAGGCGACGGGAGCGACGCGCTCCAGGACGCGGAGGGAGCCCTCGGTGCTGATCTCCTTGTAGTCGCCCGAGGAGAGGGCGCGCTGGAAGACACGGTAGGGGGCCTGGCCGCCCGTGGCGGGGTCGGGGTAGATGTCGTGGAAGACCAGCGCGCCGCCCGGCATGAGGTGCGGCGCCCACCCCTCGTAGTCCTTGGTGACGGGCTCCTCGGAGTGGCCTCCGTCGATGAAGAGCATCGCGAGGGGGGTCCTCCAGTGACGGGCCACCGTCTCTGAGCGCCCCACGATCGCGATCACGTTGTCCTCCAGCCCGGCCGAGGCGATGGCCGCGCGGAAGAACGGCAGCGAGTCCATCTTGCCGAAGCGCGGGTCCATCAGCGTGGGGTCGTGGTGGGCCCAGCCGGGCTGGATCTCCTCGGAGCCCCGGTGGTGGTCCACGGTGAAGACGACCGACCCGGTCTCGCGGGCGGCGGCCCCGAGGTAGATCGCCGACTTGCCGCAGTAGGTGCCGATCTCGCAGATGGGGCCGAGCGAGCCGTACGCGCGGGCGGTGCCGAACAGCGCAAGCCCTTCGTTCGACGGCATGAACCCCTTCGCGCGCTCGGCCGCATGGCGCAGGTCGGCCGGCAAGGACCCATGAGTCATGATTTATCCCCTGTGTAGGACATGCTGGTGCACCCTACCCATCAACGCTCGGGGCGCGGGAACCGTGCCCCCTTCTTGATCGAAGCGAGCCGAACAATATTCCACACCGCCCTTGCCCCACCTGGTGGAACGTGTTCTACTTTGCAGCGTGAACCAGCGTGCTCGCATAGTGATGTCCGACGACGAGGCGACGGCGTTCCTGCGGGAGTCTCGCAAGCTCCAGCTGGGCACGATCAACCCGGACGGAACACCGCACATGGTGACGATGTTCTACGGCCTGGTCGACGGCCAGATCGCGTTCTGGACCTACGGCAAGGCCCAGAAGACCCTGAACATCGGGCGCGATCCTCGGGTGACCTGCCTCGTCGAGGCCGGGGACGACTACTTCGACCTGAGAGGCGTCCTGGTCTACGGCACCGCGCGGCTGATCGACGCCCCGGACGCCGTGCTGGACATCGGCATGAACATCACCAGGCGGATGACGGGAGCCGGTGAGGACGAGGCCTCCGACGAGCTTCGCGGGTACGTCGAGCACACCGGCCGCAAGCGCGTCGCCTATCTCGTCGAGCCGACACGCGTGGTCTCGTGGGACCACCGCAAGCTCGCCACCCCCGCTTCGGCCTAGTCTCGCCTTAAGCCATACGAACGCGAGAAGGGCTCCGATGAGAATCAAAGTCGACTACGACGTCTGCGAGGCCAACGCCGTCTGCATGGGCCTGGCACCCGAGGTCTTCGAAGTGGACGACGACGACAACCTGAACGTCCTGCTTCCCGAGCCCCCGCCGGAGATGCTCGACCGCGTGCGCCACGCGGTCCGTTCCTGCCCGAAAGCCGCCCTCTCCCTCCAGGGAGACTAGGCGTCCCCCAAGGAGGTCCCCTCAATGCGAGCCGCGCTACTGCACGCCGTCGGCGACGACAAGCTCGACATCCGCGACGACTTCACCCTCGCCCCGGTGGGCCCGACGGACGTGCGCGTGAAGATCAAGGCGACCGGCGTCTGCCACTCGGACCTGTCGGTGCTGTCGGGCGTGCTGCCCATGCCTCTGCCGGTGATCCCCGGGCACGAGGGCGCGGGCGAGGTCGTGGAGGTGGGCGACCACGTCACCTCCGTCCAGCCGGGCGACCACGTCATCATCAACTGGACCCCGGCCTGCGGTTCGTGCCCGAACTGCGTCGTCGGCCAGCCGTTCCTCTGCATGACCTACGTCATGGAGAGCTTCTCCCTGGCGAGGTTCCGCTTCGGCGGCGAGACCCCCGCGTTCGGCATGGCCGGCTGCGGCACCTGGGCAGAGGAGATCGTGGTCCCGTGGCAGGGCGCGATCAAGGTGGACCCCGAGGTCCCGTACGAGGTCGCGGCGCTGATCGGCTGCGGCATCACCACGGGCGTGGGGGCCGCGATCAACACCGCGAAGGTCAGGCCGGGCTCCACCGTCGCCGTGATCGGCTGTGGCGGCGTGGGTCTGTCGGTCATCCAGGGGGCCCGGGTGTCCGGGGCCACGACGATCCTCGCGGTCGACCCGCTGGAGTCCAAGCACGCGCTCGCCAAGAAGGTCGGCGCCACGGACGCCTGCACCCCCGACCGGCTCATGGAGGTCATCGGGTCCCTGACCGGCGGCCAGGGGTTCGACTACGGCTTCGAGGTGGTCGGCAAGTCGGCGTCCATCATGTCGGCCTGGCAGGCCACCCGCCGGGGCGGCGACGTCATCGTGGTCGGCGCGGGCGCCATGGACGACATCGTGCCCCTGTCGGCCTTCAGCCTGCTGTTCGAGGGCAAGAACCTCCTCAGCTCGCTGTACGGGGGCAGCGACGTGCGCCGTGACTTCCCGTTCTTCGCCGACCTGTGGAAGGCCGGCAAGCTCGACCTGGAGAGCATGATCAGCTCCCGCATCAGGCTCGGCGACCTCAACGACGCCGTCGCGGCCCTCAAGAGCGGCGAGGTCCTCCGCCAGATCGTCGTCTTCGACTGACCTGGAGGTCGCGGGTCCGGCATCGCCCTCCTATGTAGACTGCATCTACGTAGATTTCGTCTACATAGGAGGGGCATGGCCGGAGCGGGATTCGTAGGTCGCACGTCTGAGCTTGGCGCTCTCACCAAGCGGCTGGAACGAGTCCGGTCAAGCGGGAGCGGCGCGGCGGTCACGATCCGTGGTCGCCGCCAGGTGGGAAAGTCACGGCTGGTCCAGGAGTTCTGTAACCGCGCCCAGGTGCCCTACTTCTTCTTCACCGCCACCAAAGGCATGTCCCCTGTGGAGTCGGTGGAGGCCTTCTGCTCCGAGCTGAGGGAGTCCCCGCTACCTTCCCATCCGGAGTCTGTCGCGCAGGCGAGCACGGGAAGCTGGCCAGACGCATTCCGGGTCCTGTCATCCGCGCTGCCCTCCGGGCCGTCGATCGTGGTCGTCGACGAGCTACCGTGGCTGGCCGAGCAGGACGAGTTGTTCGATGGCGCACTGCAGACGGCGTGGGACAGGCTGTTGTCCACCAAGCCGGTCCTGTTGCTACTACTCGGTAGCGATCTCCACATGATGGAGCGTTTCACTGCCTACGATCGGCCGTTCTTCGGCCGGGCCGACGCCATGGTATTGGGACCGTTGAATCCCGCTGAGACCGCCGACGCGCTTGGCCTGAGCGGCGGTGACGCCATCGACGCCTACCTGACGTGCGGAGGTCTGCCGGGAATACTCCGCATCTGGCCGACCGGCACTCCTGCCCTGGACTTCATCCGTCAGGAATGCGCCGACCCTGCTTCCCCGCTGTTCAACGTGCCCGAATCCGCCCTGCTCGCCGAGTTTCCCACGCCGGACCAGGCCCGTCGCGTGCTGGAGGCGGTCGGGAGCGGAGACAGGACCCAGACGAACATCGCGGCGACGGCCGGAGGCCGCCAAGGCGCCCTGTCGTCCGGCTCTCTTTCGCCTCTTCTGCGTCGCCTATCGGAAGAGAAACGGGTGCTGGCCGTCGATGAGCCGCTGTCGACCCGGCCTGGAAAACCAGCCCTCTATCGTGTCGCCGATCACAACCTCCGCCTGTACCTCGGAGCCTTCCGCGCCGCGGCCGAAAGGTCGCGGCGCGGTCAGCCCGAGGCCGCCATCCGCCTCGTCGAGCGCCGGTGGTCCTCCCTGCGCGGCCGCGCTGTCGAACCGGTGGTACGGGAGGCGCTGACGATGGCTGCGGTGGCCGGCCGCCTGCCCTGGGACGACGTGGAGACCGTGGGCGGATGGTGGAACCGCCGGTTCGACCCCGAGGTCGACCTGGTCGGCGCGGACCGGTCACCTATCGCACGCCGGGTCGGCTTCGCCGGTTCGATCAAATGGCTCGGCACGGCGTTCGACGATCACGACCTCGCCAAGCTCCGCGACACCGCCGTCCAGGTCCCCGGTTTCGACTCAGGTGGACTCGTCGTGGTCTCCTTGTCGGGAGTGACGCCCGGTCTGGACGTCGACCTGGTGTGGGGACCCGACGACGTTGTCGCGGCATGGAGATGATCAGCGCTATCAGACGTGACCGTCGGCGGCGCGAGCCGTAGCGGGTCAGTCGGAGGAGAAGGCGGCGTCGAAGGACGCGGTGGGGGGTGTGATCGCGTTGAGGCCCTTGACGAAGGTCAGGGCTTCGGGGGCTCCGGCGAGGCGGTCCATGCCGGCGTCTTCCCATTCGACCGAGATCGGACCCTCGTACCCGATGGAGTTCAGGGCGCGGAAGCAGTCCTCCCAGGGCACGTCACCCCGGCCGGTGGAGACGAAGTCCCAGCCACGGCGCAGGTCCGCCCAGGGCAGGTGCGACGACAGCCGGCCCCGGCGCCCGTCGCCCGAGCGCACCTTGGCGTCCTTGCAGTCGACGTGGTAGACGCGGTCGGCGAAGTCCAGGATGAATCCCACCGGGTCGATCTCCTGCCAGACCATGTGTGAGGGGTCCCAGTTCAGGCCGAAGGCCGGACGGTGCCCGATGGCCTCGAGCGTCCGCACGGTGGTGTGGTAGTCGTAGGCGATCTCGCTGGGGTGCACCTCGTGGGCGAAGCGCACGCCGACCTCGTCGAACACGTCCAGGATGGGGTTCCAGCGGTCGGCGAAGTCCTGGTAGCCGGCGTCGATCATCGACGGCGGCACCGGGGGGAACATCGCCACGGTGTGCCAGATGGACGAGCCGGTGAAGCCGACCACCGTGTTCACGCCGAGCTTGGCCGCCGCGCGGGCGGTGTCCTTCATCTCCTGCGCCGCGGCCTGGCGCACCTGCTCGGGGTCTCCCGAGCCCCAGATACGCGCCGGGAGGATGCCCTTGTGGCGCTCGTCGATCGGGCTGTCGCAGACGGCCTGCCCGACGAGGTGGTTGGAGATCGTCCAGACCTTCAGCCCGTGCTTGTCCAGGATCTCCAGCTTGCGGGGGATGTAGGACTCGTCCGACAGCGCCTTGTCGACCTCGAAGTGATCACCCCAGCAGGCGATCTCCAGGCCGTCATATCCCCACTCACCGGCCAGGCGGCACACCTCCTCAAAGGGAAGATCGGCCCACTGCCCGGTGAACAAGGTGATCGGTCGCGTCATGTCCGCGCTCTCCTTCGTGCTTACAAGCGGTTGCAGGGTTCGCTTATCAGGGATCCTGGAGACCTGGGCCCGGGGAAGGCAACACTTCCCGGGGCCCGGTTCCCCGAGAACCCTCTACGGGATCGGCGTCCAGCGGCTCTCGTTGGCAGCGCTCCGCTCGACGGCCGCGAGCACCTGCTGCACCCGCAGGCCGTCGGCGAACGACGGGGCGGGGTTCGTGCCCGAGCCGATCGCCTCCAGGAAGTCCTTCACCTCGTGGCTGAACGTGTGCTCGTAGCCGAGCCCGTGGCCCGGCGGCCACCAGGCCCCGGCGTACGGGTGCCCCCCTTCCGTGACGAGGATGCGCCGGAAGCCGGCCTCCTCGGCGGGAAGGGTGTGGTCGTGGAACCACAGCTCGTTCATCGACTCGAAGTCGAAGGACAGGCTGCCGAGGGAGCCGTTGACCTCGATGCGCATGGCGTTCTTGCGCCCGGTGGCGAAGCGGGTCGCCTCGAACGACGCGAGCGCGCCTCCGGTGAGCCTGCCGATGAACACCGCCGCGTCGTCGACGGTGACGGTGCCCGTCGAGTCCGCGTCCTCCGACGCGCCCGCCGCGAGCCCGGCGGACTCGTCGGCCAGCGGGCGGTCGTTGATGAAGGTCTCGGTGAGGGCCGACACGCCGGTCAGCCGCTGACCGGTGATGAACTGGGCGGTGTCGACGATGTGGGAACCGATGTCGCCGAGCGCGCCCGAGCCCGCCTTGTCCTTCTGCAGCCGCCACACCAGGGGGAACTCCGGATCCACGATCCAGTCCTGGAGGTACTGCGCGCGGACGTGGCGCAGCTCCCCCAGCCGTCCCTCGGCCACGAACTGCCGCGCGAGCGCGACGGCCGGGACCCTCCGGTAGTTGAAGGCCACCATGCTGCGCACGCCGCGCTCGGCGGCCCGCTCCGCCGCCGCGACCATCGCCTCGGCCTCGGCGACGGTGTTGGCCAGCGGCTTCTCGCACAGGACGTGCTTGCCCGCCTCGAGCGCGGCGATCGCGATCTCGGCGTGTGAGTCGCCGGGCGTGCAGACATCCACGATGTCCACGTCGTCCCGCTTGATCAGTTCCTTCCAGTCGTTCTCGACTGCCGCCCAGCCCAGGTCGGCGGCGGCGGCGGCCGTACGGTCCTTCGACCTGCCGGACAGAACCGCCATGACCGGCGCGACCGGCAGGTCGAAGAACGCTCCGACGCTGCGCCACGCCTGGGAGTGCACACGTCCCATGAACGCGTACCCGACCATGCCGACCCCGAGCGCCGGCCTGTTGTCACTCACGAAATAACCCCCGAATTAGGATTCGAACCCGAGCGGCAGATACTTCTGCGCGTTCTCCTTGGTGATGGTCTCCGATGCCAGCGTGATCGACTGCGGCACCTGCTGCTCGACCAGGTCACTGAGGCCCTTGCCCTGGGCGATGAGCCGCGCGAGCTTGATCGCCGAGGACGCCATGGTCGGGCTGTAGGTCACCGTGGCCTTGAGCACACCACTGTCGGCCTGGATGTCGCGCATGGCGTTGGCCGACCCGGCGCCTCCCACCATGAAGAACTCGCTGCGGTTCGCCTCCTTGATGGCGGCGAGCACACCGATGCCCTGGTCGTCGTCATGGTTCCAGATGGCATCGATCTTCTTGTGCGCCTGCAGCAGGTTGCTGGCCACCTGCGTGCCCGACTCGACCGTGAACTTGGCGTCCTGCTTGGCGGTCACCGTGAACCCGTAGGTCTTCAGCGCGTCGGCGAAGCCCTTGCTGCGGTCCTGGGTAAGGGGCAGCGTCGCGATGCCCTGGATCTCCAGGATCACCGGGTTGGAGACGCCCTTGTCCTTCAGGGTCTTTCCGACGTAGGTGCCCGCGGCCACGCCCATGCCGTAGTTGTCGCCACCGATCCACAACCGGTACGACAGCTTGTCGGGAAAGACCCGGTCCAGATTGATCACCGGGATACCGGCGTCCATCGCCTTACGGGCCACCTGGTTGAGCTGCTCGCCGTCGTTCGGGAGGATCACCAGAGCACTGACCTTGGCCGCGATCAGCGACTCGACCGCGGAGATCTGCTGGTTGATGTCGTTGGTCGGCTCGACCGGCTTGAACTCCACATCGGAGTACTGCTTGGCCTGCGACTCGGCGTTCTTGGCGATGGCCGCGATCCAGCCGTGGTCCGCCGCAGGGGCGGAGAAACCGATGACGACCTTGGTACCCGGCTGGTCGTTGTCCGTACCGGCCGAGGTCGCCTGCGGCGCGGCGGAAGCCGGGGCGGCGGCGGGCTCGTTGCTGGTGCAGGCGCTCACGAGGGCCCCTGCGCCGACGACGGCTCCGCTGACGAGGAACCCTCGCCGGCCGACGCTCTTGTTCATGGTGACTTTCTCCTTCTGGTACGGGGGGTTACCGGGGCCTCGGCACGGGCTCCCAGTTCACGAAATTTCGTGAACTGGGGGGCTTTTAGGCGCGGCGAACGCGACCGCGGAACCCCCGCGGCCGTCCGGACGTGCCGTCAAGCCCTTGCTGTGTGTCCCGTGCCGTCGAGCCCTACGTTCGGGATTCGAGGCTTCGCCGCTGCAGGAGGACGGCGATGACGATGATCAGGCCCTTGGCTATGAGCTGGTCACTGGTGTTGAGTCCGTTGAGGATGAACAGGTTCGTGATGACCGTGAAGATCAGCAGCCCGAGTATCGAGCCGATGATGGTTCCCCGGCCACCGGTGAGCAGGGTTCCCCCGATGATGACCGCGGCGATCGCGTCCAGTTCGTACAGGTCGCCGTGGGTACTGGAGCCCGTGGTGGTGCGGGCCATGATGATCACTGCGGCGATGCCGCAGCACAGGCCGGACAGCGCGTACAGCATCATCGTGTGACGCCGTACGTTGATTCCGGCGAGCCGGGCGGCCTCCGGGTTGCCGCCGACCGCGTAGGTGCGCCGGCCGAAGGTCGTGCGGTTGAGCACGAGCCAGCCGACCGCGACCACGAGCGCGAAGATGTAGACCAGCAGCGGCAGGCCGAACACGCGCGTGGTCGAGAGGTCCACGATGGCGCTGTTGTCCGGGCCGACGAGCTGGGTCCTGCGGTCCGACATCCGCTGGGCCAGACCGCGCGCCGCCACGAGCATGGCGAGCGTGGCGATGAACGGCACCATCCTCCCGTAGGAGATCAGGAAGCCGCTGACCAGCCCCGCGCCCGTGCCGACCACGATCGCGCAGATCGCCATCACGACCGGCCCGTACGCCTGGGTGGCGAGCGTCGTGGCCCACACCGAGGCGAGCGCCATGACCGCGCCGACCGACAGGTCGATGCCCCCGCCGATGATGACGAAGGTCATGCCGACGGTGATGACGCCGATCGTCGAGGCCAGCGCGAGGATGCTCACCATGTTCGACGAGGTGGCGAAGTTCTCGGGGCTCGTCACCAGGCCGACCACGGCCAGGAGGATCAGCGCCACGACGAGGCCGAGGTGGCGCGCCTGCCCGACCCTGCTCAGCACGCCGGGCCCCGCGGGCTGGGCGGCTCGCGCCTGCTCCTCCACGCGGTGATGCTCGTCGGCGGGCGGCTGGGTGCTCTGCGGGGTGCTGCCACCCGAGGCGCGTGCGTCCGTCACAACGCGCTCCCTTCCATGATCATGTCTAGAACCCGGGGTTCGTCGAGTTCTCGTGCGTCCGACTCGTGGATGACCTTGCCTTCGCGGAGCACGAGGACCCGGTCTGCGAGGCCGAGGACCTCGGGGACCTCACTGGAGACCAGCAGCACGCCCACGCCCTCGTCCGCGAGCCGCCGGATCACGGCGTACAGCTCGGCCCGGGCGCCGACGTCGACGCCCCGGGTGGGCTCGTCGAGGAGCAGGAGCTTGCGGTCCTCGACCAGCCATCGGGCGAAGACGGCCTTCTGCTGGTTGCCGCCCGAGAGAGTTCGCACCGGGCGGCGGGGATCGGCCGGCCGGATGTCGACCGTCTCGGCCAGGCGGGCGGCCGAGGCGCTCTCCTCCTTGCGGTCCACCCAGCCGAACTTGGCGTACTTGCTGAGGCCCGCGATCGTGATGTTGCGCGCGACGCTCTCGTTCATCAGCAGGGCCTGGGACTTGCGCTCCTCGGGCGCGAGACCCATGCCGAGCCGTACGGCCTTGGAGGTGCTGCCGGGAGGCACGGGCTCGCCCGCGAGCACGACCTGTCCCGAGGAGGCGCGGCGTGCTCCGTAGACGGTCTCGACGATCTCCGAGCGTCCTGAGCCGACCAGTCCCGCCAGCCCGACGATCTCGCCTTCCCGCACCGTCAGAGAGACGTCGGTGAAGCGGCCGGGGAGCGTGAGACCCTCGACCTTCAGCACCTCGGGGCGGTTGTCGTGAGATCCGGGGGCAGGACGCGGCGGGAAGACGTACTCCACGTCCCTGCCGGTCATCAGCGACACCACCTGAGACGTCGGCGTCTCGCGGGCGGGAAGCCCGACGGCGGCGGTCCTGCCGTCCTTGAGCACGGTGACGCGGTCACCGATCTCGCGGATCTCCTCCAGCCGGTGGGAGATGTAGACGACCGCGACCCCCTGTGCCGTGAGGTCCCTGATGACCCGGAACAGGTTGCCGACCTCGTCGTGCGCGAGGGCGGCGGACGGCTCGTCCATGACGATCAGCCGCGTCTTGTGGGACAGCGCCCGCGCCATGCTGACGATCTGCTTCCCGGCCGCGGAGAGGCGCCCGACCTCGGTCGTGGCGCGCATCTCGCCGTGACCGAGGCTGCCGAGCAGCTCCGCGGCGGCCTTGTTCATCTCACCGCGCCGGGTGAAGCCGAACGCGGCGTGCTCGTGGCCGAGGAAGATGTTCTCGGCCACCGACAGGCCGTCCACCAGGTCGAGCTCCTGGTAGATGGTCGAGATGCCCGACTTGATGGCGGCGATGGGCCCGGCGAAGCGGACCTCCTCGCCACCGAAGGTCACGGTGCCCTCGTCCGGCTGGTGGGCGCCAGCGAGGATCTTGATGAGGGTGGACTTGCCCGCGCCGTTCTGACCGAGCAGGCAGTGGACCTCGCCGGCGCGGACGTCGAGGTCCACGCCGTCCAGGGCGCGGACGCCGGGAAACTGCTTGACGATCCCGCGCATGACCAGCAGGTCGCTCACAGGGCCTCCGGAAAGTGGATCGAGAGGGGGGTTCTGAGGGTCTGGAGCCATCATGAGTGTTTCATAGATCGGAGGTGTGAGGCAGGTAGGCAACGGAACGATGCAAACATGATTCAAAAGCCCGCAAAAGATCGGATGTTTGGGTTCACGGAGCGGAGAAGACGTGGTCGCTGATGAGCCTGGCGCCCCCGATGACCCCCGCCGTGTCCCCCAACTCGGAGAGCACGATGGGGAGGTTTCCGGTCGCCAGGGGCAGCGACCTCCGGTACACGACACTCCTGATCTCCGCGAGTAGTACATGGCCCAGACGGGCCACTCCTCCCGCGACGATCACTAGGCCCGGATTGAAGAAGCTGACGAGGCTCGCGAGCACCTGTCCGGCCTGGCGGCCCCCGTCGCGGATGAGCTGGATCGCGGCCGGGTCGCCGAGCGTCGCGGCGGCGGCCACGTCCTCGGCGGAGAGCCTTCCCACCGAGGCGAGGCGTTCGGAGAGGTACGCCGACCGCGGCGCGATCCTGACCGCCTCCCTCGCGAGCGCCGCGCCGCCGAAGTAGGCCTCAAGGCACCCGGTGTTGCCGCAGGTGCAGGTCGGCCCCTGGTCGTCGACCCGCATGTGGCCGATGTCGCCGGCGCTGCCTGAGACACCCCGGTAGATCTTGCCGTCGACCACGATGCCGCAGCCGATGCCGGTGCCGATCTTTATGAGCAGGAAGTCGTCGACCTGCTTCGCGAGCCCGGCGTGCAGTTCGCCCAGCGCCATGAGGTTGACGTCGTTGTCGACCATGGCGGGGCAGCCGAGCTCCTGGCTGAGCGCCTCCCTGATCGGGTAGCGGTCCCAGCCGGGCATTATGGGCGGTGCCACGGGGACCCCCTCCCGGAAGCTCACAGGGCCGGGCACTCCGATTCCGACGCCGTGGAGCTGGGCGTACAGGCCCTGCTCGCGCAGCTTGCCGAGGAGTTCCATCGCCCGGTCGAGGACCGCGGCCGGTCCGATGCGGACGTCGCAGGGCTCGCTGACGTGGCCGAGCACCTCCAGCTCGCCGTTGGTGACCGCGACGTCGACCGAGGTGGCGCCGATGTCGATGCCGACGAACCTCATGTGGGGCGACAGCCGGACCATGCCGGACCGTCTTCCTCCGCGGGACGCGGCCAGCCCGGCCTGTTCGACCAGGCCCATCTCGATCAGGCGGTCGAGCTCCAGGTTGAGCTTCGAGCGGGACAGCTCGACGACGTCCCCGAGCTCCGCTCGCGACCGGCCGCCGTCTCGCAGCAGGCGCAGCAGGGTCGCCTGGTGGACGTTGTCAGGCCGTACGGGCATGCGCTTCACAGAGCCTCCGGGATCGGAGTGATGTGAGGCCGAAGCTAGTTCACTTCCGCTGCTTCGGGAAGCCCTTTTAGATGACAATTCATAACTTTCGCCGTTATAAACGAAAGCCGGTGGCGCAACTCACCCACATACGCGAACCGCATGATCATCGCGGAGCCGCGCCGGGCTGCGATGATCATGCGGTTACGGGGGCGTTCCGCCGGAAGGTCTCCGGTGGGACCACCGGGCCGTCAGGGGGTCAGAGCATGGCCTTCATGGAGGCACTGGCCTGCTCGCCGAGGGTGGTCGGCTGGACGTAGGGCTGCTCGGTGAGGATGGCGTCCCAGTTGTCGCGGATCGCCTCGATGGTCAGGTCGTCGGTGCGCCACCCCGGCCCCTCGGCCACGAACACGCGGGCGACGCGCCCCGCGCCGACGCTGAAGACCTCGCCGGAGGTCTCACAGCTCTCGTGCGCGAGGAAGGCGACCAGCGGGCTCACCCTGCCGGGGGTGAACCTCTCCTCGAACTCCGCGGGGAGCAGGGCCTCGGTCATCCGGGTCCAGGCGATCGGCGCGATGGCGTTGGCCTTGATGCCGGCGCGGGCGCCCTCGATGCCGAGGGTCTTGGTCAGGCCCACCAGCCCCATCTTCGCCGTGGAGTAGTTGGCCTGGCCGAAGTTGCCGAACAGCCCGGCGGGCGAGGAGGTGTTGACGATGCGCCCGTAGCGCTGCTCCTTCATGTGCGGGAACGCCGCGCGGCTGACCAGGAAGGACCCCCGGACGTGCACGGCCAGCACGGCGTCGAACTCCTCGACGGTCATCTTGCCGAAGGACTTGTCGCGCAGGATGCCGGCGTTGTTGACCAGGATGTCCACGCGGCCGAACGCGTCGCGGGCGCCCTGGATGATCGCCTCGGCGCCCTCGGGCGTCGCGACATTGTTCGCGTCCGCCACCGCCTCGCCGCCGTTCTTGACGATCAGCTCCACGACGTCGGCCGCGGGCCCCCTGGAGGCTCCGGCGCCGTCGAGCGACCCGCCGACGTCGTTGACGACGACCTTCGCGCCACGCTCGGCGAGCAGGAGCGCGTGCGACCGGCCGAGCCCCTGTCCGGCGCCGGTGACGACCGCGACCTTCCCGTCGAACCTGAGTTCTGGCATGCCGCCCACCCTTCGAGGAGAATAAGATTCTAGTGATCACACAATAGCTCGCGGCGCCCTCCGCACCCAGGCCCGGTTCGGGGACACGCCGTGTGACGTTGCGGATAGTGATCAGAAGAGTTGTATTCTGCTATAGTTTCCGCCTCGCATGGGCGTGGGTCAGCGTCGACCCCTATCTCTGCACGGCCCCGCCCGGAACCCGGGCTGGAGGCCCCGCATGCCCGCACAGCCGCCCCTCCGCGTGGTCCAGTGGGCCACGGGGGCCGTCGGAAGCTATGCGCTCCGCAGCGTCATCACCCGTCCCGAGTTCGAGCTCTCCGCCGTGCTCGTCTACGACCCCGACAAGGTCGGGCTGGACGCCGGGGCACTGGTCGGGCTGCCCGAGACGGGCATCCTTTGCGTCGACGACTTCGACGGCGTCATCGCGGCCGAGGCCGACTGCGTCCTGCACATGCCGCTCCCCGCCGCCTACTTCGGCGGCGACTACGCGGCCGACCTGGAGACGGTCTGCGCGCTCCTGGCCGCCGGCAAGAACGTCATCACCACCACGGGCTTCATCTACCCGCAGGTGTACGGCCCCGCGGTGGTCGATCGCCTGGAGGCCGCCTGTCTGGCCGGCGGCACCTCGGTGTACGGCACCGGGATCAACCCGGGGTTCATGAGCGACCTGCTGCCGCTGACCCTCACCGGGCTGTCCTCTCGGCTCGACCACATCTACGTCCGCGAGTCGTCCGACTTCCTCGGCCATCCCTCGCGGCAGATCGTCATGGACCTCATCGGGTTCGGCCGCGCCCCGAAGGACTACGCCGTGGCCGTGCGCCCGTTCAGGAACGTCCAGCGGGCGCTGTTCTCCGAGAGCGTCCAGCTCGTCGCGAGCGCGCTCGACGTCAGGCTGGACGAGGTCGAGGAGACCGACGAGTACGAGCTGGCGACCGAGGAGTTCGAGATCGCCGCGGGCGTCGTACGGCCCGGCACGGTCTGCGCCTCGCGGTGGATCTTCTCCGGGCTCATCAAGGGCAGGCCGTTCATGACGGTGGAGTGCGTCTACAAGGCCGACGCCGCCAAGGTGGAGCGGTGGCCCGCGCCGGGCTTCGCCATCCACATCGAGGGCCGGCCGCAGATGATGATCACGATCGACGAGGTGTCCCACGGGCTGGCGGGCGCCGCGGCGCACGCCGTGAACTCCATCGCCTCGGTGTGCGCGGCGCCGCCCGGCATCCGCACCCTGCTCGACCTCCCCCTCGCCACGGGCCGCGGAGCCACCCGCCTGGCCTGATCGCCCGCGCGTCCGTACGGGCGGGCGTCACGAGAGGTGCTGGACGATCTCGGCGACCTGGGCCCTCTGGGCGGCGGCGAGCCGCCGCGCGAGGGCCACGGTCCCCCGGTCCTTGCCCTCGTCGCGCGCCTTCTCCGCGAGCCGGGCACCGTAGTCGGCGTGCCGGGCGAGCGTCGTCAGCCAGAGCCGGTCGAACTCCGGCCCCGACTTGCCCTTCAGAAGCAGGAGCTGGGCCGGGGACGTCATCCCGGGCATCTGGTGCTGGGGAGGGTTGTCCGGGTCCGGCACCGCGAACTCCCAGGCCCTCAGCGCGCGCGCCATCACCTCGATCTGGGGGGCCTCCTCGCCGATGATCCTCTCCGCCAGGCCCTTCACGTACCCGTCCTGGCTCCGCCCAGGGACGAGCCGCGCCAGCGTGATCGACTGGCGGTAGTGCAGGATCATCTCCCGCGAGAACAGCACGTCCGTCAGGTTGTACGGGATGTCGTAGGTCGCCGCCACCCGCACGGCGCGCCCGGGGGCCGAGGCGCACCCGGCGACCCCGGGAACGGCCAGCGCCGCGACGAGGCCAACGGCCGCGAGGTTCCCGCGCATCGGCTTCCCCTTCCCCCACGACGGCGTCCGGCGCGGGACCGGCCGGAGCGCGGAGGAGACCCGCGCTCCGTTCGTGCAGAGATACGCGCGTTTCTCCTATCGCGTTCAACCGCGCGGCGGGGAGGGGTCAGGAGTGCGGGGTGAAGCGGCCGAACCGGCCCTGGTGGTACAGCAGGGGACGGCCCGCCGTGTCTATCCCCGTGCCCGTCACCAGGCCGACGACCAGGATGTGGTCGCCGATCTCGACGGTCGTGTGCGGCGCGCAGACCAGATGGGCGGACACGCCGCTCAGCAGGGGCACGCCGCCGGGGCCCGGCCCCCACCTGGTCGGCTCGGCGAACCGGTCGACCCCCTTGCGCGCGAACCTGGACGCGAGCTCGGCCTGGTCACTGGCGAGGACGTTGACCGCGAAGCTCTCGGCCTGCCGCAGCCAGGGCCAGGTCGTGGACGACTGGTCGACGTAGAAGGAGACCAGGGGCGGGTTGAGGCTGACGGAGGAGAAGGAGGTCGCGGTCAGGCCGACCGGCACCCCGCCGGCCTGCGCCGTCACCACGACCACCCCGGCCGCGTGCACGGCGAGCGCCCGGCGGAAGCCCTCGTTGTCCACGGCCCGTTCGGAAAGTGTCTCGGTCATACCGTCGCGCCTTCCCTCAGCACGATCTGGGGCACCACCCGGTCCGCCCACCGGCCCAGCACCTCCTCAGGAGCGGCGATCTCGGATTCGAGCAGCGCCAGGCCGGGGGTCGGTACGTTCGCGCCCAGCTCCACGAGGAGCGGCCGCAGGTGGGTCTCGACCGCCAGGGCGTGCCGCGCGTCGCCCATCACCAGCACGGGCAGCGCCACGGTCCCGGCCAGTGCCTGGGACGGCAGCCGGTCGAGGAAGACCTTCAGCAGGCCGGTGTAGGTGCCCTTGTACGTGGGGCTGGCCACCAGCAGGACCTTCGCGTCCGCGACCAGCTGGAGGGCCTCCTGGACCTCGGACGGAGGCTTCGGGGCCAGCAGGACCGTGGCCAGGGCGGCCAGGTCCACCACATCTCGCTTTCCTGGGTAGTCGAGGCGCTCTGCCACCAGCCCGGCCGCGTGCTCCGCCGCCGTCCGCGTACGTGACCCTTCCCGCGGATTGCCCACCAACGTGACGAAACTCATCTGTCGCTCACCACTCTTCTCCCGGTTCCCGCGACGGCACCGGCCGCGTCGAGCCGATGCGAGGAGGTGCTCAGAGATTGCCGTTGTCAGCTCGTGCGGCGACACTGCGCACTGGTGACGTGGCCGAAGTCCACGTGCGCGCGCCTGGTCAGGGGGATCTGGCTCATGCTCGAGAACCTACGTAGACCAAACCGTAATGTCAATATTCCCTACTGGTTTTCCCTGAAATACTAAATGTCCGGATACCAGAGGTCGGGCTCCCCCGCCACGCGGCGCAGCCGGCCCCGCGCCTCCAGGTAGACCAGGTGGGCGAGGGTCTCGTTGGTGGCGGCCCTCCGCATGTGGGCCGGGATGGTGTCCCAGGGCCGCGACCAGGTCAGCCGGGTCGTGATGTCCCAGCAGTGGGCCCCGTCCGCGCCCGCCACCGCCGACTCGATCTCCGCGAGCCGCTTGGCGTGGTGGGCCATGACGTAGTCCACCCGGTCGGCCAGCTCCAGGAAGCGGTACTCATGGGCGGGCAGCACCTCGTCCACCTCGAAGTCCCTGACGGCCGCCAGGGCGTCGAGGTAGTCGGACAGCGGGTCGGGCGCCGACTGCGGGTGGACGGCCACGATCGGGGTGATCCTCGCCAGCACGTGGTCCCCGGAGAACAGCACCCGCCGCGAGGGTGACACGAAACACAGGTGCCCGGGCGAGTGGCCGGGGGTCCAGACGGCCCGCAGGTCCCAGCCGGGCAGGTCCAGCGTGGCGCCGTCCTCGATCAGCCGGTCGGGCGCGGCCATCGTCACGTAGTGCCGGATCATCCTCGACGCCCCGCTCAGCTCGTCCAGCGTGAGCGGCGGCACGCCCGAGCGGGCCAGCAGCGCCCGCTCGCGCGCGACCAGCGCGTCGATCGCCGACTCGTCGTAGCGGTCGTGCACCAGCGCCGCGTCCGCCGGGTGCAGGCCGATCCACGCGCCCGACGCCTCGCGCACCCGTCCCGCGAGGCCGTAGTGGTCGGGGTGGATGTGGGTCACCAGCACCGCTCGCACGTCGGTGATCGCGTATCCGGCCACGGCCAGCCCGTCGACCAGGGCGGTGTAGGCCTCCTCGGTGTTCCAGCCCGCGTCGATGATCGCCACGCCGCCGGGCAGCTCCAGGGCGTAGACGAGGACGTACCTCAGCGGGTTGATCGGGATGGGCACCGGGATCGACCACAGCCCCGGGCGCACCTGCTCGACCTTCGGCATGGCCCCGCTCTTCCAGGCGTCCCGTTGCTCCTCGCTCGCCGGCGTGGCCCTCCTGCCGCGCTCGGCCGCCTTGCCGTCCGCGGCCTTGGCCTGTGCCTGTGCGGCCCGCACGTCCGGTGTCGCCTCGTTCATGGCCGGTCCCGCCCCTGATCGCTCATGCCCGCGCTCCCTTCGGCCTTCGACGCCACGATTGTGCCCCGGCCACCGAACGATGTTCTACTCGGGGGGTGTCCCAGCGGCCGGCAGCCGCAAGTAGAGCAGGGCGGACACGAGCACGACGGCGGCGGCGGACCACCAGGCCGCGGCCGTTCCGGCCCGGGACGCCAGCAGCCCGAGGCCCAGCGAGAAGACCACCCCGCCGAACTGCAGCTGCAGCGAGTCGACGGACATCAGCGTGGCACGCTGCGAGGAGCCGACCCTCCGGTGCATCATCTCCACGCGCAGCAGCCCGGCGACCCCCATGGCCGCGAACATCACCACATAGGAGGCGCCCGCGGCTGCCACACCCCAGACTCCGGTCAACACGGTCGTGGCCGCCAGGGTCCCCAACGCGGCGGCTCCGACCCCCGTGCCCGCCACGGCCGCCGGGACCGATCCTTTGAGCAGCCGCGCCACCCACGGGGCCGACCAGGACCCGAAACCGCTGGCGGCGAACCCGGCGGAGGCGACCAGGGCGTACACCGAGCTGGCGGACTCCGCCCCTCCGGTCAGCGAGGCGAGCCTCCCCGGTGTCAGCACCTCGATCGAGTAGAGCCCCGCCCCTATCGCGAAGGACACCAGGAGCAGCCGGCTGAGCGCCCGGTCCCGGAGCCCCAGCCGGAGCCCGGCCCCGATGGTGACCGGAACGTCACGCATGACCGACCCGATCGTGGGACGCGGATAGGGCGGCTCGGGCATGGCGACGAGGACGACGACGAACAGCACGGCCGCCGCGACCGCCGCGGCGATCATCGGTGTGACCAGGCCACCGGGCAGCACGAGCGGCATGAAGCCGCCGGTCAGCGTGGCCAGGCAGAGCGACAGCGACCCCATGGCCTCTCCCCTGGCCAGGCCGGGCTTGAGATCCGCCTCCGCTCCCCGCGCGGCGTGCAGCATGTCGACATACCAGGCCTGGGCGGGCCCGCTGGACAGCGCACGGGCGACCCCCTTGAGCACCGAGGCCACCATGAACAGCCAGACCGAGGTGGCCACGGCCAGCAGCGCCAGCCCGGCGACGCTGAAGAGTGCGGAGACGGCGAGAAGCACCCGCCGCCCGAGGACGTCGGCGAGGCCGCCGGTGGGGAGCTCAAGGGCCACGACGACGATCGCCTGGACGGAGATCACCATCCCCACCTGCGCGAGGTCCAGGCCCCGCGAGGTCATGAGCAAGATCATCGATGCCATCATCAGGCCCGGCGGAAACCATGTCAGGAAGCTGATGAGCCCGTAGCGCCGCAGCGCCGAACGAGGGGCGAGGACATGGGCGCCGCCGTCGGCGGCGGGCAAGGGGAGGGCATCGAGGCGAGGCAGGGATCCGGTGGTGCCGGCCGCCCTGGAAGCGTCGTCCGCCCTGGAAGCGTCGTCCGGCGGGCTGGAGGCGCGACCGGACCGGCCCGCGTGGTGGGGAGCTCTCATCGGCCGTACCCCCTGGTCGGGAAGGCCGCCAGGTGCAGCGAGACCCTCTGCGCGTCGGGGCCACCCGCGTCGTTCGCCTCCATCTCGCGGATCAGGGCCGAGAAGCGCTCGTACAGGAGTTTGACCGACGCGGGGGTGAGCCGGGCGATGTCGTCGGCCATGCCGGCCGCGTCCACCCAGGCCGGGCCCCAGGACTCCCGCTCGCTCTCGAACCGCTCGCGGTCGTTGACCAGGACCTCGATCTGCCGGTTGCGCATGAACCGGGCCGCCTCCCGGCCTTCAGGGCTGCCGCCCAGCTCCAGCTCGCTCCACGACGTGTAGCTGTGGACGGACCGCCAGCGGCGCTCCCGCGCGTCGCGCTGCTCGGGGTCCTGCTCGACGAAGCCGTATCTGGCGAGCTGCCGCAGGTGGTAGCTCGTGGAGCCGGAGCTCTCGCCGAACCTGGCGGCCAGCTCGGTGGCGGTCGCCGGCCCGTCGAGGCGGAGGGCGCCGAGCAACCGCACCCGCAGCGGATGCGCCACGGCCTTCAGCGCCTGGGGATCGCTCACACGGTACGTATCCGGAGATTCGCTCATATGACAAAGATAGCTTTGCAAAGTTTCGTTTGCAAAGGTTCGTTTGGGATCCCGGAGATGAAACTTTCATGCCGGGAGCGACCCCCGGAACCCCTCGCGGCCACGGCGACGGGCGCAAGCCGTACCGGGAGGACCTGACCGCGCACGCGGGTCGCGATCATCCATTGACGGGCACGTGACCCGTTGGAACCATGCGGGGACCGTTGTCTGGGAGCGCTCCCATGCAGCGCTCCAATCCATGACTTCCTGGGGAAATCGCGTGATCAGACCATCCCGGCGGTGGGCGGCCTCGCTCGCCGTCACCGCGGCGGCCACGCTGGCCGCGTCCGCTCTGTCCGCCCCGGCCGCACGCGCGTCCGGTACGAATACCGCCATCCCGGCCGCGAGCACGCTCGCGGAGGGCCCCGAGCAGATCGTCAACGGGACCTTCGACAGCGGCGGCGACCCCTGGTGGCACACCGCCAACCTGACCTTCGACACCAGCGGCGGGCGACTGTGCGCCGACGTCCCCGGCGGCACCGTCAACCCGTGGGACGCCATCATCGGCCAGGACGGCATTCCCCTGGTCAAGGACGAGACCTACGCCTTCAGCCTGTACGGCTCCGCCACCCCGGCGAAGGTCGGACGGGCGCTGGTCCAGCTCCCCGTCGACCCGTACACGGCCTACCTGACCGCCAACCCCGAGCTCGGCCCGGACGGCGCCACCTACTCGTACACGTTCACCTCGCCGGTGGATCTGCCGAACGCCCAGGTGGTGTTCCAGATCGGCGGCAGCGCCACGCCGTGGCGGTTCTGCGTGGACGACATCTCGCTCAAGGGCGGGGCCGAGCGCGAGGTCTACAAGCCCGACACCGGCCCGAGGGTCCGCGTGAACCAGGTGGCCTACCTGCCCAAGGGCCCGAAGAACGCGACCGTGGTGACCGACGCCACGACCGCGCTGCCCTGGCAGCTGAAGGACGGCGGCGGCCACGTGGTCGCCTCCGGGAGCACCAGGCCGCGCGGCGTGGACGCCAGCTCCGGGCAGAACGTCCACTCGATCGACTTCGGGTCGTACACCAAGGCGGGCACCGGCTACACGCTCTCGGCGGACGGCGAGACCAGCCGCCCGTTCGACATCGGCGCGACCGCCTACGAGCAGCTCGGCACCGACGCCCTGAAGTTCTACTACCCGCAGCGCAGCGGAATCTCGATCCTCGACGGCCTGCGGCCGGGATACGCGAGGCCCGCCGGCCACGTCGGGGTCGCGCCGAACCAGGGCGACACGAACGTGCCCTGCCAGCCGGGGGTCTGCGACTACTCCCTCGACGTCTCAGGCGGCTGGTACGACGCGGGCGACCACGGGAAGTACGTGGTGAACGGTGGCATCTCGGTCGCCCAGCTCATGGGCGAGTACGAGCGCACCAAGAACGCCGCGACGGCCAAGCCGCTGACCGACGGCACGCTGACCATTCCCGAGAGCGGCAACGGCGTCCCCGACATCCTCGACGAGGCCCGCTGGGAGCAGGAGTTCCTGCTCAAGATGCAGGTCCCCGACGGCAAGCCGTTCGCGGGCATGGCGCACCACAAGATCCACGACGAGAACTGGACCGGCCTGCCGCTGCTCCCCCACCTGGACGCCCAGAAGCGCCAGCTGCACCCGGTCTCCACGGCCGCGACGCTCAACCTCGCCGCCACCGCCGCCCAGGCCTCCAGGCTGTACGCCCCCTACGACGCGGCGTTCGCGGCCAGGAACCTGACCGCCGCCCGCAAGGCCTGGGCCGCCGCCAAGGCCAACCCCGCCAAGCTCGCCTCCCCCGCGGACGGCACCGGCGGCGGCACCTACGACGACGCCGACGTCAGCGACGAGTTCTACTGGGCCGCCGCCGAGCTCTACATCACCACCGGTGAGAAGGAGTTCAAGGACTACGTGCTGGCCTCGCCGCAGCACACGGCCGACATCTGGGGACCGCGCGGCTTCGACTGGGGCCACGTGGCCCAGCTCGGCCGCCTCGACCTCGCGACCGTGCCGAACGCCCTGCCCGGCCGCGACCAGGTGCGGCAGTCGGTGGTCCAGGGGGCGGAGAAGTACCTCGCGACGCTGGCCGCGCACCCGTACGGCGTGCCCTACGACCCGCCGACCTACGACTGGGGCTCCAACAACCTGGTGCTCAACAACATGGTCGTCATGGCCGCGGCGTACGACATCACCGGCACACAGAAGTACCGCGACGGGGTGCTCCAGGGCATCGACTACATCTTCGGCCGCAACGCCCTGAACCAGTCGTACGTCACCGGCTACGGCGAGGTGGCCTCGCACAACCAGCACAGCCGGTGGTACTCCCACCAGCTCGACGCCACCCTGCCGAACCCGCCCAAGGGCACCCTCGCGGGCGGCCCCAACTCCGGTGTCCAGGACCCGGTGGCCGCCGAGAAGCTCAAGGACTGCAAGCCGCAGTTCTGCTACATCGACGACATCAACTCCTGGGCGACCAACGAGCTGACGATCAACTGGAACTCGCCGCTGTCGTGGATCTCGGCGTTCGTCGCCGGCCAGGGCGACGGCACGGTGAAGGCCCCAGGCAAGTGCCATGTGACGTACACGACGCACGGGGAGTGGCCCGCCGGGTTCACCACCCAGGTGACGGTCAAGAACACCGGTACGGCCACGATCGACGGCTGGACGCTGAAGTGGGCCTTCCTCGGCGGCCAGAAGACCGACGGCTTCTGGAGCGCCGACCTCGCCCAGAGCGGTGCGACGGTGACCGCGAGGAACCTCGACTGGAACGCCAAGATCAAGCCGGGACAGTCGGTGACGTTCGGCTTCAACGGCAAGAGCGCTCCCGGCGCCAACCCGGCGCCCGAGCTGTTCACCCTCAACGGCGCCGCCTGCGCCTGAGCACGTGAGGAGACAGGGGCCGGCCACCGGGGCGTGGCCGGCCCGCGCCGTGCTCTTGGGGCCCGGAGCCCCGGTTAGGGTATGCGGCATGATCGAAGGCATCTGGATCGACAAGGCGGTCACCGACCTGCGGCCGGACTTCAGGGTGCTGGTCATCGGCGCGTACGGCCTGCGCAACGGGCCCTCCGACGACCACTCCCGAGGTTGGCTGGCCGAGGCGGCGGCGCGGGCCGCGCGGCCCGACGACGAGAAGATCGTCGCCTGGCAGGACGCCTACCGCTCGTTCGGCGCCAAGCCCCAGCGCACCCGCCCGTCGGTGGACGCCCTGGTGCGCCGGATGCCGCCTCCCGAGATCAACCTCGTCGTGGACGCGTACAACGCCGTCAGCATCCGCCACGCGCTGCCCATCGGCGGCGAGGACCTCGCGCACTACGAGGGCACGGCCAGGCTCGTGCGCGCGGCCGGCGACGAGCCGTTCGACGCGATCGAGAAGGGCGAGACGGTCATCGACCACCCCGAGATCGGCGAGGTGGTCTGGCGGGACGACCGGGGGATCACCTGCCGCAGGTGGAACTGGCGCCAGTGCGTCCGCACCCGCATCACCGAGGACACCGTGGACGCGCTCTTCCTTCTCGAACGGCTCGCGCCGATGTCGCTGGAGGAGCTCTCGGCGGCCGGAGACGAGCTGGCCGGTCTGCTCAGGGAGATCAGCCCCGAGGTCCGCGTCGAGGCGCGCCTGGTGGGCCCGGCAGAGTAGGCGGCCGCGGGTAAGCATGCCCTCACCCCCCGGAAGGGCTACCCGGGCGTGACCAGTTTGAACGGTCCTGGGATGATCGGGCGGTGAGCCCGGCCGAGACCGCACACGCCACTTATTTGGGCGAGTAGCCTTGGACAGGTTCTCTAATCAACAACGCCGATCTGCGGAAGAGGGCGATTTCCGCCGTGTCGTCTGAGTCGTCGCGGACAAACCCACTCACCAACTTTGGACAGAACGAGTGGCTTGTCGACGAGCTGTACCAGAAGTATCTCCAGGACCCGGAGTCTGTCGACCGTGCCTGGTGGAACTTCTTCGCTGACTACAACCCCGAGTCCGGCACGAGCCGCACGCAGGCGCCGGGGGGGTCCAACGGCGCGACGGCAGACGCCGCCGCGGGGACCACCACGGCGCAGGCGCCCAAGCTGGCTCCACCGGCGAAGGCCGCACCCAAGGCCGCCAAGGCGACGACTCCGGCACCGAGCTCGCAGGCCGTGAAGGCCAAGCCCGCCGCGGCCGCCCCCTCGGGCGCCGAGGAGGTGCGCCTGCGCGGCGCCGCCGCGCGCACGGCGGCCAACATGGATCTCAGCCTGGCGGTCCCCACGGCCACCAGCGTGCGCGTGGTCCCGGCGAAACTGCTCATCGACAACCGCATCGTGATCAACAACCATCTGTCGCGCGGTCGCGGCGGCAAGGTGTCGTTCACCCACCTCATCGGGTACGCGATCGTCAAGGCGCTCGCCTCGATGCCGGACATGAACTACTCCTACGCCGAGATCGACGGCAAGCCGACCCTGGTCAAGCCCGAGCACGTGGGCCTCGGCCTCGCGATCGACGTGCAGAAGAGCGACGGCACCCGTCAGCTCCTCGTGCCGTCGATCAAGGGCGCCGAGTCGATGGACTTCCGCCAGTTCTGGACGGCCTACGAGGACATCGTCCGCAAGGCCCGGGGCGGCAAGCTCGGTGTCGACGACTTCGCCGGCACCACCATCAGCCTCACCAACCCCGGAACGATCGGCACCGTGCACTCGGTCCCGCGCCTCATGCAGGGGCAGGGCACGATCATCGGCGTCGGCGCGATGGAGTACCCCGCCGAGTACCAGGGCGCCTCCACCGAGACGCTCAACCGGCTCGCGGTGAGCAAGGTCATGACGCTCACGAGCACCTATGACCACCGCATCATCCAGGGCGCCCAGTCCGGTGACTTCCTCCGCCGCATCCACCAGCTCCTGCTGGGCGAGGAGGGTTTCTACGACGAGATCTTCCAGGCGCTGCGCATCCCCTACGAGCCGGTCCGCTGGGTCAAGGACATCTCGGCCACCCACGACGACGACGTGGCCAAGTCGGCCCGCGTCATCGAGCTGGTCCACGCCTACCGCGTGCGCGGCCACCTCATGGCCGACACCGACCCGCTGGAGTACAACCAGCGCAAGCACCCCGACCTCGACATCAAGTCCCACGGCCTCACCTTGTGGGACCTCGAGCGCGAGTTCGCCACGGGCGGCTTCGGCGGCAAGCCGCTGATGAAGCTCCGCGACATCCTCGGCGTGCTGCGCGACTCCTACTGCCGCACGGTCGGCATCGAGTACATGCACATCCAGAACCCCGAGGAGCGGGCCTGGATCCAGTCGCGGGTCGAGAAGCCGCACGCCCGGCCGAGCCGGGAGGAGCAGCTCCACATCCTGCGCCGCCTCAACACCTCCGAGGCGTTCGAGACGTTCCTGCAGACCAAGTACGTCGGGCAGAAGCGCTTCTCGCTGGAGGGCGGCGAGTCGCTGATCCCGCTGCTCGACTCGGTGATCAGCGCGGCGGCCGACGAGCAGCTCGACGAGGTCGTGATCGGCATGGCCCACCGCGGCCGGCTGAACGTCCTCGCCAACATCGTCGGCAAGTCGTACGCCCAGGTGTTCGGCGAGTTCGAGGGCAACCTCGACCCGCGCAGCGCCCACGGCTCCGGTGACGTGAAGTACCACCTCGGCGCCTCGGGCGACTTCACCGCCCCCGGCGGCAACATGATCGCCACGTCGGTCGTGGCCAACCCCTCGCACCTCGAGGCGGTCGACCCGGTCCTCGAAGGCGTCGTCCGCGCCAAGCAGGACCTGCTGGAGCGCGGCGAGGAGGGCTTCACCGTCCTTCCCGTGCTGGTGCACGGCGACGCGGCCTTCGCGGGCCAGGGCGTGGTGGCCGAGACGCTGCACCTCTCGCAGCTTCGCGGCTACCGCACCGGTGGCACGGTGCACGTCGTGGTCAACAACCAGGTCGGCTTCACCACCTCGCCGGCCTCCTCGCGGTCCAGCGTGTACGCCACGGACGTCGCCCGCATGATCCAGGCGCCGATCTTCCACGTCAACGGCGACGACCCTGAGGCCGTCGTGCGGGTGGGCCGGCTGGCGTACGAGTACCGCCAGACGTTCCGCAAGGACGTCGTGATCGACCTGGTCTGCTACCGCCGCCGCGGCCACAACGAGACCGACAACCCGAGCTTCACCCAGCCGCTGATGTACGACCTGATCGACGCCAAGCGGTCCATCAGGAAGCTCTACACCGAGGCGCTCATCGGCCGTGGCGACATCACGGTCGACGAGGCCGAGCAGGCGCTGCGCGACTACCAGGAGCAGCTCGAGCGGGCCTTCACCGAGACCCGCGAGGCCGGCAAGAAGCCTCTGGAGCCCGGTGCGGTCGTCAAGCCGGCGCCGGACGAGGTGGTGCCGTGGTCGCACGACGACACCCCGTCCGCCATCACCGAGGAGACGGTCAAGCGGGTCGTCGAGACCCAGCTCAACCTGCCGGAGGGCTTCACGGTCCACCCGCGCCTCTCCCCGCTGCTGCAGCGCCGGGGCCAGATGGTCACCGAGGACTCCATCGACTGGGCCATGGGCGAGGCCCTGGCCTTCGGCTCCCTGCTGATCGACGGCCACCCGGTCCGCCTCGTCGGGCAGGACTCCCGCCGCGGCACCTTCGGCCAGCGGCATGCCGTGCTGGTCGACCGGGTCACCGGTGAGGACCACACGCCGCTGAAGTCGTTCAACGAGGGCACCACGAAGTTCTACGTCTACGACTCCCTGCTGTCGGAGTTCGCGGCGATGGGCTTCGAGTACGGCTACAGCGTCGTGCGCCCGGACGCCCTGGTCGCCTGGGAGGCGCAGTTCGGCGACTTCGCCAACGGCGCCCAGTCGATCATCGATGAGTTCATCTCGGCGGGCGAGCAGAAGTGGGGCCAGCGCTCGTCCCTGGTCCTGCTGCTGCCGCACGGCTACGAAGGCCAGGGTCCCGACCACTCCTCCGCCCGCATCGAGCGGTTCCTGCAGATGTGCGCGCTGGACAACATGACCGTGGCCCAGCCGACCACCCCGGCGAACTACTTCCACCTGCTGCGCTGGCAGGTGCTGTCGGGCCGCCACAAGCCGCTGATCATCTTCACGCCGAAGTCCCTGCTGCGGCTCAGGGCCGCGGCCTCGGCCACCGCCGAGTTCACCTCCGGCGCGTTCCGCCCGGTGATCGGCGACTCGACCGTCGACCCGTCGAACGTCCGGCGCGTGGTGCTCTGCTCCGGCAGGGTCTACTACGACCTGGCGTCCGCCCGGGACAAGCAGGAGCGCACCGACGTGGCGGTCGTGCGGCTGGAGCGGCTCTACCCGTTCCCGGCCGAGGAGCTGCGGGCCGAGCTCTCCCGCTACAGCCCGGACGCCGAGCTGGTCTGGGCGCAGGACGAGCCGATCAACATGGGCCCGTGGCCGTACCTCGCCCTGAAGCTCACCGAGGACCCCGACGTGCTCGGGGGTCGTGGCCTGCGCCGGGTGTCGCGCCCGGCCAACTCGTCGCCCGCGGTCGGCTCGCACGCCGCCCACGACGCCGAGCTGGAGCAGATCACCACCGCCTGCCTCGGCTAGCAGCGGTTTCCCGTAGGAAGGAAGTCCCCCACAGGATGGTTCTGTGGGGGACTTCCTCATATGTCCTGTTATGTCATGGAGATGTGATGTATTTCACTGATAAGGGAATCGAAGAGCTCGTCGAGCGCCGGGGCGAGGAGGAGGTCGGCATGGTATGGCTGGCCGAGCGCCTTCGCGAGTTCGTCGACCTGAACCCCGAGTTCGAGACGCCCGTGGAGCGCCTCGCCACCTGGCTCGCCCGGCTCGACGACCAGGACGACGACTGATCCACCTACGGCGCTCTATCATCGGCATAGAAACGCGATACATCTTGACTTCTGGCAAACGCGATATATCGTGTCTTATGCAAGATAGTCGATAAGCGCCGTCGAAGGGCCAGATCATGCCCAAATGGACCATCGAGAAGCCCGAGAAGCTGACGTTCGACGCGGTGAGCTCGCTGAGCGTGCGCATCGTGGCCGGCCGCCTGGCCGTGCTGGCGAGCGACGGGCCACCGACCTTGGAAGTCAGCGACATCGGGACACCCCCGCTCATGGTCGAGCAGGACGAAAACGGCCGCCTCACGGTGGCGTACAAGGACCTGACCTGGGACGGCATCCTCGGCTGGCTGCGGCCCGGGCGCCGCGAGACCACACTGACGCTGACGGTCCCGAAGGACTGCCCGGTACAGGCGGGCGTGATCTCCGCCTCGGCCGTGGTCGCCGGCTTCGAGAGGCACACCAACGTCAAGAGCGTGTCCGGCGAGATCGTGCTCGACGGGGTCAGCGGCGAGATCGAGGCCGAGACGGTGTCCGGCGCCGTCGAGAGCAGAGGCCTCGCCGGAGACCTCTCGTTCACCAGCGTGGCGGGCGAGCTGACCGTCGCGGGCGGCACCCCGCGGCGCCTGCGCGCCAACACGGTGTCCGGCCGCATCACCGCCGACCTGGAGCTGCCGCCGACCGGTCACGTCACCCTGCACAGCGTGTCCGGCGCCATCGTCGTACGGCTGCCGCACTCGGTCGACACCGACGTGCACCTGCGCTCGACGTCGGGCAGGCTGAACACCGCCTTCTCCGGCCTGGAGAACTCCAGCCGCCCGGGGGTCAAGTCCGTCTCCGGCCGCATCGGCGGGGGGATGGCCTCCGTCTCGGCCACGACCGTGTCGGCCGACGTGACGCTTCTGAGGAGAGACCAGTGAGCCCGGTTTTCGCCCACGGAAGGCTCCGGCTGTACCTGCTGAAGCTGCTGGAGGAGAGCCCGCGGCACGGCTACGAGGTGATCCGGCTCCTGCAGGACCGCTTCCTCGGCGTGTACTCCCCCTCGCCCGGCACGATCTACCCCCGGCTGGCCCGGCTGGAGGAGGAGGGCCTGGTCACCCACGAGGTCGTGGAGGGCAAGAAGGTCTTCACGATCACCGACAGGGGCCGGGCCGAGCTGGAGGCCCGGATGGACGAGCTGGCCGAGCTGGAGCAGGAGATCTCCCAGTCGGTCCGCGACATCGCCCGCGAGGTCAAGGAGGACGTACGGGACACCGTGCGGTCCCTGCGCGACGAGCTCACCCAGGCGGCCCGTGACGTGCGGCAGGGCTCCAAGGAGGAGCAGCGCCAGGCCAAGGACGACTTCCGCGCCGCCAAGGACGACTACCGCCAGGCCTGGCGCGAGCAGAAGCAGGCGTGGCAGGAGCAGAAGCAGGAGTTCCAGCGCCAGAAGCAGGCCTGGAAGGAAGAGAGCCAGCGCTGGAAGCAGGACTGGCTCCGGGGCGTGTGGGGCGACACCTGGGAGGGCCGCGGCTCGCGTGACCGCGACACCGAGCTGGGGCAGATGCTGGCCGAGTTCGTCGAGGAGGTCCGTGGCGCGGCGGCGGCGTCCTCGGTGACCGAGGAGGCCCTGGCGACCGCCCACGACGCGCTCTACGAGGCCGCCACCCGCATCCGCTCCGCACTCCGATGATGATCCTTTACGGCTTCCGGCCGCCCCTGCTCCGGCTCGCCCCACGGCTCGGCGAGGAGTCCACCCCCCAGCTCGATCCCCAGCTCGCCCAGCGGCGCGGGCAGCAGCTCGACGCCGGAAGCCGGGGGGACGCGGCGGCGGCCGCCGGGCCGTAGCCGCCCATCCCCCCTCTCGCCCTGAGAAGGCCGCTCTACTCCCGGTCTCCGCCCACCGTGAAGACGATCTTCCCGAAGACCTCGCCCTGGTGGAGCGCCGCGAAGCCCTCGCCGGCGCGGTCCAGCGGCACGACGCGGTCCACGACGGGACGTACGCCCGTCTGCTCCAGGAACGTGGTCAGCCGCCCGAGCTGGTCGCGCGTGCCCATCGTGGAACCGACGACCGAGAGCTGGAGGAAGAAGACCCGGTTGAGGTCGGCCGGCGGCACCGCGCCGCTGGTGGCGCCCGAGACCACGATGCGGCCGCCGGGGCGCAGCGACTTGAGGGAGTGATCCCAGGTGGCCTGCCCCACGGTCTCCATCACGGCGTCCACCCGCTCGGGAAGCCGTGAACCCGGTGCGAACACCTGGTCGGCGCCGAGTTCGAGCGCCTTGACGCGCTTGTCCTCCGAGCGGCTCGTCGCCCAGACGCGGTAACCGCCCGCCCGGCCGAGGGCGATGAGCGCCGTGGCCACGCCGCCGCCCGCCCCCTGGACGAGCACGGTCGACCCCGGCTCCAGCTCCGCCTTCTCGAACAGCATCCGGTACGCGGTCAGCCACGCCGTCGGCAGGCATGCCGCCTCCTCGAACGACAGCGCGGCGGGCTTTCGCACCAGGTTCCGGCGCGGCACCGCGACCCGCTCGGCGAACGTGCCGTCGTAGGTCTCCGACAGCAGGGAGCGCTTGGGGTCAAGGGTCTCGTCCCCGTTGACGGGCGTGCCGATCACGGAGTGGACGACGACCTCATTGCCGTCCTCGTCGACCCCGGCCGCGTCGCAGCCGAGGACGATGGGCAGCCGGTCCTGGCGGATGCCGACCCCCTTGAGCGTCCAGAGGTCGTGGTGGTTGAGGGCCGTAGCCCTGACGGTCACCGTGGTCCACCCGTCGGGGAGCTTGGGCTCGGGGTGCTCACCGAGCGTGAGCCCGGCGAGAGGGTTGTCGGGGTCGGTACGTGTGCACGTTACGGCGAACATGGCCGCACCCTATCCCCGCGCCCCTGCCCGGCTCTTCCCTGGTCGCACTGTCGGTGCGGAGATTTTCGCGAACCACCGCAAATTCCTTGATAGCCCCCCTTGGCCGCATTGGGCTTCGTAGCCCGCGACGAACCACGCCTACGGCGGTTACCGGAGCAAGGTCGCGATTATGGTCGAATCACCACACATCGATTCGGCGACACGCCGATACCAAAATAAATCCGAGCGCCCGATCTGAATCACTGAAGCGCGCAGAGCCACCTTTCGCCCAGCGCGCTTTCCCCGTCCTGGCAGGGCTTCCAGCCTGGACAGCCCCGCGAGACTCGCCCGACTTATCACGATAAAAGGCCGAGTAGTTACCTTATATTTTTTGCAATTAACTCGCTGGTAGCGCGAATCTCCCGCATGTCGGACAACGGTATTGAGGTCGACCATGCGTAGGGTCGGACATGCAGGCGCGCCAGCATCGAGGTGCTCCTTTACTTTGAACTGCAAAAAGAAAAGGACCGCTTTATGATAGACGTCGGTCACCCTCGGTCTCTACAACGTAATGTCGGTCGTTCATGGCTGACGGCAGCTCTCACGGGCGCTCTCGCGATGGGCGCACTCGTCGCGGCACCAAGCAGCGCGAGCGCGAACCAGGCGCCGCAGAACCTCGGCACGAAGGCAGCATCCCTGCTTCCCGCCGCGCCCGTGAAGCCCGGGTTCGCCGTCACCGTACGACGGGCCATAGCGACCACCACGACACTGACCTCGTCGCAGAACCCGGCCAAGAAGGGACATTCGGTCACGTTCACCGCCACGGTGACGGCGACCGGTACCAACATCCTTCCCACGGGCACGGTCGTGTTCCGTGAGGGCTCGAAGGATCTCGGCACGGCACAGCTCGAAGGAGTCGCCCAAGCGACTTACTCCACGTCGAGCATGGACGTGGGCTCCCACAACATCACCGCCTTCTACCAGGGCAACGTCTCCTTCGACCCCAGCACCTCCCAGGTGCTGATCGAGAAGGTCGACGACCCGGACGCCGAGAAGAAGAAGGAAGAGGACAAGAAGAAGGAGAAGGAGAAGAAGAAGGAGGAGGAGAAGAAGAAGGATGATGTCCGGGACGAGGACGACACGGATGACGACGACGATTCGGTCGGCACCGTCCGCGACAACAACCTGGAGCACCGCTGCCGCCACTTCAGGCACGACGACGAAGGGGCTGACGACGAAGACGGAGGCAGCCGCAACTCGCGCATCGACAGGCGGGACGACCTTCGCCGTCGCTGCCACAGGTTCTGGCACAGGCACGAGAACGACTTCACGACCCTGATCGACAGGGGCATTCGCCGGCACGTCGAAGGCCACTACGACAGGGGAGGCGGCCACCGCGAGTTCTGGGACTCCAGGCACCACCGCTGGGTCCCGGAGCACAAGGAGCACTACCACTACGAGAAGCCGTACCACCACCACAAGAAGCACTACCACAAGCACAGGCCGGTCGTGCACCATTTCGCCGTGACCGGTTGATCCACCGGCCCGGCACCCCAGAGGGCCCGCCCGATCCGCTTGGGCGGGCCCTCAGGCTCGTTCCCGGCCTCGGCACGCGGCGATCGTCGAGACGGCTCGAACGCCTTGGCGCGCGGCGGCCATTGACACGGCCTCGAACCCGAAGCCATTACAGCCACCGGGTCCAAGCCCCCTCTCTCGTGACCCTCTACAACAAGTCGACCGGGCGCCTTCGCCTTCCTCCCGTTCGCCGAGGCCAAGCTCGCCGGGCGCCGTCCTCTCCTCCCATTGGCCGAACCTCACCGTCATCCCTCGAACCGCGATAAGCGATTGCCTGTATTTCCGGGGGTCCCATGTACGTTCGCCGTCGATCCACGCGCACCACCATCGCGATCGTCGCGGTCATCACCGCGGCGCTCACGGGCCTCGTCCTGCTCGTGATCTTCACCAACAGGAAAGTCGACCGCGAGCTGGCCAAGCCACCTGCGCCCCCGGCCAAGCCCGCGGTCCCCGTCGAGGTCACTCCCAAGCAGTTGGCCGCCCTCCCCCTCTCGACGACCTGGACGAAGGTCGCCAAGGCGGAGCTCGACCCACAGCCCTTCGCCCCGAGCGACGGGCTCATCGTCCACCCGAAGGCGTCCAAGGTCGTGTACTCGGAGCCCGGTGGCCCGCCGATCGCGGTCGTGCCGGCGTCCCAGCTCGACAACCCCACCTGGCTCCCGGTGATCGAGTCCAAGCCGGAGTGGATGCGCGTGCTCCTCCCGAGCAGGCCCAACGGGTCGACGGGCTGGATCTACACCGGCGACGGCAAGATCAAGCAGACGTACAGCCCCTACCAGGTGCGCATCAACCTGACGTCGCGGCGGCTGATCCTGCTGAAGGACGGGCAGGAGACCGGATCCTGGCCCGTGGCGATCGGCACCAAGGAGACCCCGACACCGCTCGGCCGTACCTTCCTGCTCGCCTCGCTCTCCCCGCCCGAGGTCACCTACAGCCCGGTGATCCTCCCGCTCGGCATGCACTCGGAGAAGCTGCAGACCTACGACGGCGGCCCCGGCACGGTCGGCCTGCACGGCTGGCCGGACAAGAGCGCCTTCGGCCACGCCGTCTCCCACGGCTGCGTCCGCCTGCCCAAGGACGGCCTCGACGCGGTGTCCCACATCCCCCTCGGCACCATGATCATCATCAACCAATGACACCGACGCTCATGGCGGTGACCGGTTCCATCACGGCGGTGAGGTCGTCCGCGGCGCACCGTCCTCAGCGCGTCGCGACGGGCGGCGCACCGCCCTCAGCGCGGCGCGACGGCCCGGCGGTACGCGCCCGGCGTCACCCCGAAGTACCGGGTGAACCAGCGGGTGAGGTGGCTCTGGTCGGTGAACCCGGTCATCGCGGCGATCTCCGCGAGCGAGTGCCCCTCGACGAGCAGCCGCCGGGCCGTACGCAACCTGAGCTGCCGCTGGTAGTCGCTGGGCGCCATGCCGTACGCCGCCTGGAACGAGCGGTACACGGCGAACCGGCTACGCCCGGCGGCGGCGGCCAGGTCGCTCGCGGAGACCTCCCCGTCGTCCCCGTCATGCAGCAACTCCCGCACGACCCGCGCCGTCCCGTCGCCGGCCCAGGCTCTCGGCTCCGTGCTCAGACCATCGGTGACACGATCCCTCAGACCATCGGTGACACGATCGCTCAGACCATCGCTCGGGCCGGAGCCGCGTCCACCGGCCCTGCCAAGTGACGCGCCGAGATCCGGCACCCGTGCGTTCGCCCGCCTGGCCATGGCCACCACCACGCCGTCGAGCAGCTCGTCACGGCGTAGCGGCGTCGCGCCTCCCAGCAGGGCCTCGTGGAGCGCGCGGAGAGACCTGGCCAGCCCGGCGTCGGGAACCACGGGGTCGGTGAACAGCGGCAGCCCGACCGCGCGCTCCGCGGCCTCCCCCAGCACGTCCGCCACCAGGCCGGGACCGATGTGGACCATGCGGTACGTGAAGCCCAGCTCGTCGGTCGCGTGCCCGTCATGGGGATCGTCGGGATTGAAGACCATCACCATGCCGGCCGCGCTCGTGTGGGCCGAACCCCGGCAGGTGAAGCTCTGCGCCCCCTCCTCGGTGAAGCCGAAGGAGTACGTCTCGTGGCTGTGCCGGTGGTAGACGTGCCTTTCGAAGTGCGCGTGCATCGCCTCCAGCGGCCGGTCAGGCGCACGCCAGTACCGCGACCAGTCCCCTCCCATCCCCCCATTCTCACCCCGCGCCACCCCTCACCAGCCAAACCAACCCTTCACCCCGAACCACCCACACCCCGAACCACCCGCACCCTGAACCACCGCATACCGAACCACCCGCACCCTGAACCACCGCATACCGAACCACCGCACCTTCGAAGACCCCGTCGCAGCCCGACGGCCCCCTTCACGGCCTGAAGGGGGCCGTCACAGCCCGAAGGGGCCCGATCTCCTGACCGGACCCCTTCCTGCCGTCGAATCCATCGGCCGATGACCGGCGCCGCCTGCTCGCGCTCCTTGGCTTCTGCCGATGACCGGGTGACCTGCCCTCGCTCCCCTCAGAAGGCGTAGACAGGCCCCGTGGCGGAGCGCAGAAGGCAGGCGTTGCCGAAGGTGTGCTCCCACTTGATCCGGCCGCCGTCCCACATGCCGATGGCGGCGAGCGACACCGGCTCGGAGACCTGCGGGCAGACCGTTCCCGGCGAGACGTTCAGCTTGGCGGGGTCGCCCCCGACCGCTTCGAGCGCCTTGCAGGCCTCGGCCGCCTTGGGGTGCGACCCACCCGGAGGCGAGCACTGCAGGGTCAGGATGCGGTCGGGCGGGAACGACTTGTCACCGTGGTGGATGGCCAGGGCCAGCACCCGGGATCGCGGTCCGATCGCGAACACCTCCTGGTCCGGAGCCGTCCCGGTCGCGCCCGCCTGCTGCCCTGGGTCCGTCCCGGGGACGACCGCGGGCCGCCCTTCCGCGCCCGGCGCGACTGGAGGCTGCCCTTCCGTAGCGGGCACGGCCGGAGTCGTAGCAGGCACGGCCGGAGTCGTAGCGGGCGCGGCCGGAGTCGTAGCGGGCGCGGCCGGAGTCGTAGCGGGCGCGGCCGGAGGCTGCCCCTCCGTAGCGGGCACGGCCGGGGCCTGCCCCTCCTGCCCGGGCGCGGCCGCGGGCTGCTCCGGGTTCACCCCGGTCGCCTGCTGCCCCGGGCTCGTTTCCGCGGTGTTCTCGTGCTGAGGCTCCTGGCTCGTGCCCCCGGGCGGTGGCTCCTTGATCGAGTTCGCGCTCGCGGCCGACGAGCCGACGACCGCGGCCGTACCGAGAGCCAGGGCCAGGCAGCCGAGGCCAGTGAAGAGACGTCGCATGTGAATCCCCCGATTTACGCATGACGTTTGAGCGACGGCCAGCCTCCCGCGCCCGCACCCCCAGATCAAGAACCGACGCTCTGCGTCCCAGCGAACGGGCGCCGCACCGCCGCTCGGCGTTACGGCGAGCCGACGCCGCACCGCCGTACAAGACAGGCCGCATCACACCCCGCCAAGCTGCGAACATGCGTTTCGACACGAAGATCGGCATCGTGGTCCGGGAGGATCTGGCCGTCTGGCAGAAGCTCAACGTGACCGCGTTCCTGGCGAGCGCCGTGGCCGGCGGGGCCGAAGACGTCATAGGCGAGCCGTACGCGGACGGTTCCGGCAACGCCTACCTCGCGATGTTCCGCCAGCCGGTGCTCATCTACTCGGCCGACGCCGAGGGGCTCACCAGCGTGCACACCCGCGCCCTCAGCCGTGGGCTCACCACGGCGGTCTACATCGAGGAGATGTTCAAGACCGGCCACGACGAGGACAACCGCGCCGCCGTCCGGGCGGTCACCGCCGACGCCCTGAACCTCGTCGGCCTCGCCGTCTACGGCCCCCGCAACGCCATAGACAAAACCCTCAAGGGCCTACCCCTGCACCCGTGAGGATCGCGACCTACGGAACCTCGCCGTCCCGTCTCGAAGGGGTCCTCACATGGGCTCGCCTTCCTGCGTGAGCCAGGTGGGTTGACACGATGCCCCCATGGGTACTACCCGAAAGCTCGATCAGCCAACTCGGAGTAGTACTCATGGTAGCATCAGCAGTATGAAACTGAGTGTCAGCCTGCCCAGCGAGGATGTGGCCTTCCTCGATGAGGCCGTCGAGCGAGGCGACGCCCCATCTCGGTCCGCTGCGATCCACTCCGCGATCGAGCGGCTCCGTTCGTCCGGCCTCGAAGACACCTATGCCGCCGCTTTCGCGGAATGGAACGCGAGCGAGGATGCCGAGCTATGGGACTCCACAGCCGGTGACGGCGTTGCCGATGCGGCGCGGTGACGTCTACTGGGTCACCTTGGACCCGGTGAGAGGCTCAGAAGCCAACAAGACCCGCCCGGGCGTCATCGTGAGCAATGACGCGGCCAACCGTGCCGCCGCGCGCAGTGGCCGGGGCGTGGTGACGGTCGTTCCCATCACTTCCAATGTCGATCGCGTCTTCTCCTTCCAGGTCCTGCTACCTGCCGACGAATGCGGGCTCACTGTCGACTCGAAGGCACAGGCAGAACAACTCCGAGCGGTCGCCGTCGACCGACTGGGCACCTGGATCGGGAGCCTGCACCCCGCGACCCTGAGCAAGCTGGACAGCGCCCTACGCACCCATCTCGCCCTCTGACGTCGATCGCCGCGCGCAGATCCGCCGTCCTTCGAAAGCCGAGAAGTTTCATAGGCGCTCGCCCTGGAAGGTCTCTTCTCCAGAACCAAGAGTAGGAGACCACGCCGCGGCGTCCTCCTCGTCGACGAACTCGGCGCCATCAGACGGCCGGATGCGAGGAGATGTCCGTGGAGTTCGTCTCTGTCGTCGAAGCAGCGGGGAAGGCCGTCGACCTCGTCGGCGTGGGGGTGATCGTAGTCGGGGCACTGCTGGCGAGCGGCGTCTTCGGCCACGAACTGCTGCACCGCCGGCCGCCTCACGACGCCTACCGGCGCTACCGCCAGACCCTCGGCCGGGCGATCCTGCTGGGTCTGGAGTTCCTCGTCGCCGGAGACATCATCCGCACGGTGGCCATCTCCCCCACCTTCCAGAGCGTCGGCGTCCTCGCCGCCATCGTCCTGGTGAGAACCTTCCTCAGCTTCTCCCTGGAGGTAGAACTAGAGGGCCACTGGCCCTGGCACCCCAAGCCCAGGAACATGGCCTGATCTCCTCCACATGCCTGCCCACACACCAGCACAACTCCCCTTCTTGCCCAGTTGCAAAATGCAAAGCACCTAACTCAGTAGGCCGGTTGACGACCGGGTTCCACAGTCAGGTGCGCGGACAGGCTCCGCGCTGTTCTACGTCAGAAGTTGAAGACGGCGCCGGTGTAGGCGTGGAGTTCGCAGGAGTTGCCGAAGGTGCGCTCGAAGTAGAGGTGGTGACCGTCCCACATGCCGGACGCGGAGACCGTCATCGGCTCGTAGCGCCTGGCGCACCTGGCGTCCGATGAGGTCTTGAGGTCGCCGAGGTCTCCCTTGACGGGGTCGAGCAGCCGGCAGGCCTCCGTCGCCCGGGGATGCGTGCCGCCGGGCGACCCGCACTGCAGGAGCACGACGCGGTCGGAGGGCGTGGCCGACTCGCCCTTGGCGATCGTGAGCAGGAGCGCCCGGCTTATCCCCCTGACCGGATGCCACGCCGCGGAGTGGGCGGCCGGGCCTCCGGGGAACGGCCTCGGGATCGAAGCGGCGGCCGCGCCCGATGGGGCGACCACTCCCACGGACAGGGCCACCCCCAGCGACAGCGCCGCCCCGAAGGGCAGGCCCGCCCGCAGGGCCAGGGCCACCCGCGAAGGCAGGCCCGCGCGCAGGGGCAGACCCGCTCCTGGAGACAGGTCCGCGCAGGTCAGGCCGGTGAAGAGACGTCGCATGTGCATCCCCCGATTTCGCATGGCGTGGAGCGGTGACCCACCTTCCGCAGGCGTGCTTGCCGATCAAGCGCCCAACCATGATCGAAGAGCGAAGTTGGACGTATCAGGTATCTCTCCGGTTCCACCGGTTTCATAACAAGCCGGTAACGGACATCCACTTTTGTCCGATTTGGGGCCTAGTGAGCAAGATCGCCGGAGTACGGTCTGTGCTGTCTCTTTACGTAAGCGTGGGACCTTCCCGGGCATCCCATGACAAAGAAGGAGCTCAATGAACACCCGAGCAAAGCGCCTCATCCTCCCTCTCGGTGGTGCGATCGTCGCCACCGGCATGATCGGCGCGACCCTCTCCACCTCTGCCAGCGCGCAGGCCAAACCGACTCCCGTCAAGTCGGGCTCGCTGGCTAACGGGACCGACGCGAAGGCCATCGCGGGGTCCTGGACGCCCAGCAAGCTGAAGTCCGCGAAGAGCTACCTCGAGGACTCCTCGCACTCCGGCAAGCTGAAGAAGAGCACGAGCAGGGCCTCCGCCGACGGCAAGGCCGGCTCCATCGCCCCGACCGGCGCCGGTGGCAAGACCGCCGGCAAGTCGAAGAACGTCAACCTCCCCACCAACGTGGGCAAGGTGTTCTTCCAGGTCGACGGCAAGCCGTACTGGTGCTCCGGCAGCTCGGTCCAGTCGAAGTACCGCAACCTCGTCGCCACGGCGGGCCACTGCGTCTACGACACCGACAAGAACAAGTACGTCGACAACTTCGTCTTCATCCCCGGTTACTACCAGGGCAAGGCGCCGTGGGGCGTCTACGTCGGCGCGAAGGTCAACCTCCACCACGACTTCACGGTCTACGAGGACTACGACTACGACTACGCCTTCGTCAACGTGTACAACGGCGTCAAGCAGACCGGCGAGAAGATCGTCGCCAAGAGCGAGTACGACGCGTACAAGGGTCCGAAGTGGGCCAATGACGAAGAGATCACCCAGAACGAGTACCAGAAGAAGGTCGACGAGAAGGGCGGCGAGACCGCCGACGCCTGGTCGAAGTCCACTGGTTCCGAGACCGTCCTCCCCTGGGGCACCGCCGGCGGCCAGCGCGTCGTCAAGGAGGTCACCAAGGACGAGTACGACAAGGCTCCCGCGGCCGACGCCAAGGTGAACTACGCCAAGGCGCCGGGCAAGACCGCCACGGAGATCGTGGACGAGGTCACGTACAACCAGTACACCGGCCCCGGCTACAAGAAGATCGTCGACTCGGCCTACACCATCACCCACTACTACGTGAAGTACTGGGTGAAGAAGACCACCACGGTCAAGTACTACAAGACGGTCTTCCACATCAAGACGTTCGTGGACGCGGGCCGTCTCGGTGACAACGTCGGCGGCCAGGGCTTCACCTGGAACCGGAGCACGAAGGCGAAGCAGTTCAGCTTCGGCTACCCGACCTCCGCGCACCTCGACGGCAACAAGGCCTACACCGGCGAGACCATGAAGTGGTGCTACGGCCAGACCGTCGCCGCTCCCGCTGTTCCCAAGTACAAGGCCGAGGAGCAGCTCGCCATCAAGTGCGCCTTCACCCCGGGCGCCACCGGTGGTCCGTTCCTGATCGAGTACAAGAGCAGCAAGCGCACCGGTTACCTCAACGGTGTCGTGAGCCTGACTCTGGACACCGACGGCAACGGCCGCTACGACCACATCACGACGCCGTACTTCAACAGCGACACCTACGGCATCTACAAGTACTCCGCCAACCTGTGGACCGGGAAGCTTACGACCAGCTGACGCGAGCCACGGCAGGGTAGGGGGCCGGCCGCATGTCCGGCCCCCTACCGGCGTACTCGTTCGACGACCCGATCACCCATCCGATAACGAAGTGAATCCAGGTCAGCCAAGTACGGTGCCGATAGTTAGTTGATCTGGAAAAATCGCCCTTCACCGTTGTCTGCACTCTTCTGATCAGTGGAAGGTACGAAATGCCACCCCGAGCGAAGCGGATCGCGCTCACATTCTGCGGCGCCCTCGCGACCGCCAGTGTGTTCCTGTCCGCGGGCCCGGGGCTCGTCCAGGCGCTGGCCGCGACTGAGTCGGCCCCCGCGGGCATCACGACCCTTCCACTGGCGCAGACCGACGCGGACCTGCAGAAGGTCGTCGACTGGTGGACGCCCGACCGGTTGAAGAACGCCAGCGGCTACGCGCCCAAGACGGCGGCGCCCAGTACCACCGGAACCGCCTCGGCGAGCCCCAGCAGCCCCGCCACCACGCTCGCCCCGGCCGCGGCCGAGGCGGGCACCTCGACCAAGGCCCCCAACAGCAAGACGACCGCCGTCGCGGGGGCGGCCCCGCCCAAGACGGTCAAGACCGTCAGGACCAAGAACGTCAACCTCCCTCCGACGGTGGGGAAGGTGTTCTTCCGCAACGGCACCACCGAGTACTGGTGCTCGGCCTCGTCCGTGCACTCCAAGTACGGGAACGTCGTCGCCACCGCGGGTCACTGCGCCTACGACGTCAAAACCGGCAAGCCGGTCGAGTACTGGGTGTTCATCCCCTCCTACACCGGCAACGGGGCGACGCCGTACGGCATCTACGTCGGGCACACGCTGCACATCAACGACACGTACGCGGCGACCGGCGACTACGACTTCGACTACGCCTTCGTGACCGTCCACCACGGCTACCGCTGGGACACCGACAAGGACGCGAACGGCGTCGCCAAGAAGGACGCCAAGGGCCAGCCGGTGTACAAGACCATCGACACCGGACGCCTGGAGAGCCAGGTCGGCGGCCAGGGCTTCGCCTGGAACAGGGGGTATGTCGTCGCCGCCTACGCGTTCGGGTACCCAGCGGGCCCCAATCCCGACCTCAGCCGGCCGTACAACGGCCTCACGATGGTGTCGTGCTTTACCCGAGCCACCAGAAAGATCGCCACGGAGAAGTGGGATCTGGACAACGGTGTCTTCTTCAACGGCTGCGGCTTCACGGCCGGGGCCAGCGGCGGCCCCTGGCTGATCAAGTACAGCCCCTCACGGCGCATCGGCTACCTGAACGGCGTGAACAGCCTCACGTGGGATCTGGACGGCAACGGCCGCAACGAGGGCGTGTCCTCTCCGTACTTCAACACGGCGACCTATCTCGTGTACTCCTACGCCGCCCGCCAGAAGACCGACTGAGCAGCATCGAGACCTGACACACCGAGAGGGGCCCGGCGGATGCCGGGCCCCTCTCGCGTTGCGGCGCCTCGGCGGCAACCGTCCGGCTCCTGTCCGTTCCCCGAGAGAACACTTTCCGGCCACTGGCCCGTTCCATGCGAAGGGAGCCGCCCACCTGTCCGTTATGTCCGATTCGGTGAACCTGTGGAGCCGTTAGACGTAGCCACTCGCCGATTCGGCTCCACCCAAGTGGTGTGATCTGCGTCACACGGATGTCGACACTGTCCGGAGCGGTTCACTCACACCACATCTGGACCGTTTGTCACATCAGTGCCCTGATCTGCGGGAATAGCGATGACTTGCCGTGACTTGACTGCCGATGTCATCCGATTTGGCGATCACGGAACGATCACGTGGGGACGAACGCGAAAAATCGCCACGGTTCCGGTTACCGCAGACAAGATCTTCTCTGTATCTTCCTGGTTATCCCTTTACTGACGCATGGGGCGCAAGATGCGTTCCACGACAGGCCCAGGAGTTTCCTTGAACACCCGAGTTAAGCGTCTCGCCCTCCCGCTGGGTGGCGCCATCGCCGCCACCAGCATGATCGGCGCCACCCTGGTCACCTCGGCCAACGCGGCGACCGCGCCCCAGAAGAAGGTCGTGTCCCTCGCGTCCGCTTCTAGCGCTCAGAAGATCAGCAACTTCTGGACCGCCAACGCCGGTGCGAACCTGAAGGCCGCCGCCTCCTTCGAGGGCAGCCAGCAGGTGTCGGGCAAGGTCAAGCTCGGTGGTGGCGACGCCGCCCCCGACGGCAAGGCCGGCGTTGTCCCGCCGATCGGCCAGGAGAAGGTCACCCCCACCAAGGTGAAGAACATCAACCTGCCGAAGACCATCGGTAAGGTCTTCTTCACGGTGGGCGACAAGGAGTACTGGTGCTCCGCGTCCTCGGTGCAGAGCAAGTACCACAACCTGGTCGCCACCGCCGGACACTGCGTGTTCGATGAGGGTGTCCAGAACGGTGCGCTCGACAACTGGGTCTTCATCCCCGGCTACTACCAGGGCAAGATGCCCTGGGGCATCTACGTCGGCAAGGCCGCCTACACCCACTACGACTTCGCGGTGTACGAGGACTACGACAGCGACTACGCGTTCGTGACCGTGTACAACGGCATCGCGTACGCCGGTGAGAAGGCTGTCACCAAGGACACCTTCGACAAGTGGCAGGGCTACAAGTACGCCAAGGACGTGGAGATCACGGCCGAGGAGTACAAGAAGAAGGTCGACGAGAAGGGCGGAGAGAGCTCCGACGCCTGGTCGAAGACCACCGGCTCCGAGACCGTCCTCCCCTGGGGCACCAAGGGCGGCAAGGTCGCGACCAAGGAAGTCACCAAGGACGAGTGGGACAAGGCTCCCTCCGAGACCACCCCGGTGAACTACCACAAGTCGAAGACGAAGAAGCCGGTCACCGAGATCGTTGACGAGGCCACGTACAACGCGTACACCGGCCCCGGCTACAAGAAGATCGTGGACTCCTCCTTCACGATCACCCGCTACTGGCTGTCGTACTGGGTGAAGGAGGACTCCACCACCAAGTACTACAAGACCGTCTACACCATCGAGTACTACAAGGACGCGGGTCGCCTGGGCGACAACGTCGGTGGCCAGGGCTTCACCTGGAACCAGAAGGTCGGCCAGCCGGTCTACATCATCGGCTACCCCGCCGGCCCGCACCCCGACAAGGACACCCCGTTCACCGGTGTCACGCCGAAGTGGTGCTACGGCAAGACCTTCGCCGCCGCCGCGGCTGCGAAGTTCAAGGCGGAGGCCCAGATCGGCCTGAAGTGCTCCATGACGGCCGGTTCCTCCGGTGCGCCGTGGATCCTGAAGTACAGCAGCACCAAGCGCCTCGGCTACATCAACGGTGTCACCAGCCTCATCGGTGACGCTGACGGCAACGGCCGGATCGACTTCAGCACCTCGCCGTACTTCGACGCCGAGACCTACTCGATCTACAAGTCGGCCGCCAACCTCTGGTCCGGCTCGATCGTCACCAAGGACGGCGACCTCGTCACCAAGGCCTGACGTTCTAGCCAGCTAGAGCAACAGCAGTCCTAGCAGGGCCCGGCATTCGTGCCGGGCCCTGTTCTGCGTTGTCAGGGCCTCCTGATTCCGTGCCTGGGCGGGCTCGCACGGCCGTCCGTAGATCTGAGGGGCGCACAGAGAGCGTCAGCGGGCAGCTCCAGGAGCGCCTCGGTTCCTCACGGCGTCGGTCCGTGCGGCCGTCCGTTCCACACGGCCGTCGGTTCTGTGTGCGACGGAGGGATGCCGATGGCGGCCTTCCGGGCGGCCGGCGGCTCGCGAGGCGTGAAGACGACGCCTTCGCGGGGCGGCGATCCGCACTGTGCGTAAGAAGTCCGCGACTCTGTGGATCAAGATGTGGCTCCCGAGCGCACGCCACGGCGGCCGGTTCGAACGGGTTCGGCTCGGCGAGAGCCGCTTAGACGTAGCCGGACCCCGATTCGGCTCCATCGGTTCCGTGTGATCTGCGTCACACTCGCCACCATGAAGGGCGGTGGCGGTTCACTCACACCACATTGGAACCACTCGGTCCAGAACCGCCCTGATCTGCGAGTAAGACCGTTGCTTGCACGGGCCTGACAGGAGGTGTCCGCCTAGCCAAAGGGTTACGAAAAGGTCACGCCCGGGCGAAGGTCAAAATTCCCCTCGAATCGTCCCCACAGACCAAGATCTTCTCGCTATCTTCTGGTTATCCCTTTACTGACGCATGGGACGCAAGATGCGTTCCACGACAGCCCAAGGAGTTTCCTTGAACACCCGAGTCAAGCGTCTCGCCCTCCCGCTGGGTGGCGCCATCGCCGCCACCAGCATGATCGGCGCCACCCTGGTCACCTCGGCCAACGCGGCGACCGCGCCCCAGAAGAAGGTCGTGTCGCTGGCCTCCGCCAGCAGCGCGCAGAAGGTCGTGGACTTCTGGACCCAGAAGGGCTCCGCGGCTCTCAAGGGCGCCGAGCAGTTCAAGGGCGACCAGCAGGTGTCGGGCAAGGTCAAGCTCGGTGGTGGCGACGCCGCCCCCGACGGCAAGGCCGGCGTTGTCCCGCCGATCGGCCAGGAGAAGATCACCCCCACCAAGGTGAAGAACGTCAACCTGCCGAAGACCATCGGTAAGGTCTTCTTCACGGTGGGCGACAAGGAGTACTGGTGCTCCGCGTCCTCGGTGCAGAGCAAGTACCACAACCTGGTCGCCACCGCCGGACACTGCGTGTTCGACGAGGGTGTCCAGAACGGTGCGCTCGACAACTGGGTCTTCATCCCCGGCTACTACCAGGGCAAGATGCCCTGGGGCATCTACGTCGGCAAGGCCGCCTACACCCACTACGACTTCGCGGTGTACGAGGACTACGACAGCGACTACGCGTTCGTCACGGTCTACAACGGCATCTCGTACGCCGGTGAGAAGGCTGTCACCAAGGACACGTACGACAAGTGGCAGGGCTACAAGTACACCGACGACGTGGTGATCACGGAGAAGGAGTACAAGCAGCTCAAGGACGAGTTCGGCGACAAGGCTCCGGTCCGCATCGAGACCACGGGAACCGAGAAGGTCGTGCCCTGGGGCACCAAGGACGCGAGCATCGCCAGCAAGGAAGTCACCAAGGACGAGTACGACAAGGCCGCCTCGGTCCCGGCGACCCAGAACTTCCACCAGGACCCCTCGCTGACGGAAAAGAAGATCGTCAGCGAGGAGGAGTACAACAAGTACAGCGGTCCCGGCTACAAGAAGATCGAGGACCACGCCTACACCATCACGCGCTACTTCCTGGTGTACGCGGTCGAAAAGGGCAGCAGCACCAAGTACATCAAGACCGTCTACGTCATCGAGTACTACAAGGACGCGGGTCGCCTGGGCGACAACGTCGGTGGCCAGGGCTTCACCTGGAACCAGAAGGTCGGCCAGCCGGTCTACATCTTCGGCTACCCCGCCGGCCCGCACCCCGACAAGGACACCCCGTTCACCGGTGTCACGCCGAAGTGGTGCTACGGCAAGACCTTCGCCGCCAAGCCGGCCGCCGCGTTCAAGGCGGAGGCCCAGATCGGCCTGAAGTGCTCCATGACGGCCGGTTCCTCCGGTGCGCCGTGGATCCTGAAGTACAGCAGCACCAAGCGCCTCGGCTACATCAACGGTGTCACCAGCCTCATCGGCGACGCCGACGCCAACGGCCGGATCGACTTCAGCACCTCGCCGTACTTCGACGCCGAGACCTACTCGATCTACAAGTCGGCCGCCAACCTCTGGTCCGGCAAGATCGTCACCTCCGATGGCGACCTCGTCACCAAGGCCTGACGTTCCAGCCAGCTAGAGCGCAGCACAGCTAGACACAGCAGGGCCCGGCACGTGTGCCGGGCCCTGCGCCTTTTCGCGGGCGGTTTACCGAAAGACGAGTGATATACGTCACACCGCCCAGGAAAGCCATGCTTTCCGGCCCGCGCGTGAGAGGTCCATTGGACCGTTTCCACCTGTGCGTGGCCGGAGAGCGGCCGTCTTCGCGGGCCGCCGTACGGCCGACGCGCCACTGAGGCTTGCGACCCATTCCTCATGATCAGACCGATAGGTTCGTACTGTCCCTTTTGGGACGAGTGGGGCAGGAGTCACCTCCTGCGGCAGAACAAGGAGTCTCATTGAACACCCGAGTCAAGCGCCTCATGCTCCCTCTCGGTGGCGTCGCCGTCGCCACCGGCATGATCGCGGCATCCCTCACCAGCGCTGCGACCGCCTCCGCGGCCGCGCCGGCCTCGGACGGCCTGTCCACCACCCAGGCCGCCGCCATGGACACCATCAAGTTCTGGACGGCGAGCGACGGCAAGTCGCTCAAGTCCGCCACCAAGTTCACCTCCGACGCCGTCGCCCAGGGCAAGATCAAGCTGGGTGGCGGCGACGCCGCCCCCGACGGCAAGACCGGCGTCGTCCCGCCGATCGGGCAGGAGAAGATCACTCCGACCAAGGTGAAGAACGTCAACCTGCCCAAGACCATCGGCAAGGTGTTCTTCCGTCTCGACGGCAAGACCTACTGGTGCTCCGGCTCGTCGATCCAGGGCAAGTACCGCAACCTGGTCGCCACCGCGGGCCACTGCGTCTACGACACCGATGCCAACCGCGACACCCTCGACCGCTGGGTCTTCATCCCCGGTTACTACCAGGGCAAGTCCCCGTGGGGCATCTACGTCGGCAAGTCGGCGTACACGCACTTCGACTTCGCCAACTACGAGGACTTCGACAGCGACTACGCCTTCGTCACCGTGTACAACGGTGTCGAGGCGCGGACCTGGAACGACGTCGGCCGCCTGGGCGACAACGTCGGCGGCCAGGGCTTCAGCTGGAACCAGAAGATCGGCCAGACGGTCTACGCCTTCGGCTACCCCGCCGGCCCGCACCCCGACAAGGACACGCCGTACACCGGCCAGACGCCGAAGTACTGCTACGGCAAGACCTCCGCGGCCGGCCCCGTCTCCGGGTTCAAGGCCGAGGCCCAGATCGCCCTCAAGTGCTCCATGACCGCCGGCGCCTCGGGCGGCCCCTGGATCGCGCAGTACAGCAGCACCAAGCGTCTCGGCTACATCAACGGCGTGACCAGCCTGGTCGGCGACTCCGACGGCAACGGCCGCTTCGACTTCGCCACCTCGCCGTACTTCGACAGCGAGACCTACTCGATCTACTCCGCGGCGTCCAACCTCGCCTCCGGCAAGATCGGCAAGTGACCTTCTGATCTCGGCGTGACGAGGGCCCGGCTCCGGCCGGGCCCTTCGCACTTTCAATCTCACCTCGCAGTGAGGTTTCCCTATCAAGAAATCCCAGTGGATGCCCATATGTCCGTTTCTGAGGTGCGGATATATGGAGCAGGTAAAGAAATCACATAGGCTCGGAGAATCCCCTTTGGGACGCATGGGACATAAGTGATGTTCCATGTCAGAACAAGAGGAGTTATATGAATACCCGAGCAAAACGCCTCATCCTCCCCCTCGGGGCCGCCGTCACCGCCACCGGAATGGTCGGCGCGGCCCTCACCTCGTCCGCTGAGGCCACGGCCAAGCCCCAGCCGACGAACGTCTCCCTCGCCTCCAGCAAGTCGAAGGCGAACGACACCGCGAAGTTCTGGAGCGCGAGCGGCGGCAAGCAGTTGAAGGCCGCGACGCGCTACTCCAACGACGATTCCGTCAAGGGCAAGGTCAAGTTCGGCGGGAGCGACGCCGCTCCCGACGGAAAGACCGGTTCCGTCCCGCCGATCGGGCAGGAGAAGATCACTCCGACCAAGGTGAAGAACGTCAACCTGCCCAAGACCATCGGCAAGGTGTTCTTCCGCGTCCACGGCAAGCCGTACTGGTGTTCGGCGTCGTCGGTCCAGTCGAAGTACCACAACCTCGTGGCGACCGCCGGTCACTGCGTCTACGACACCGACCGCAACCGCGACACCCTCGACCACTGGGTCTTCATCCCCGGTTACTACCAGGGCAAGTCCCCGTGGGGCATCTACGTCGGCAAGTCGGCGTACACGCACTACGACTTCTCGGTCTACGAGGACTACGACAGCGACTACGCGTTCGTCACGGTCTACAACGGCATCAACGTGAACACCTGGAAGGACGCCGGTCGCCTCGGTGACAATGTCGGCGGCCAGGGCTTCGCGTGGAACCAGAAGATCGGCGAGCCGGTCTACGTCTTCGGTTACCCCGCCGGCCCGCACCCCGACAGGGACAGGCCGTACACCGGTGTCACGCCGAAGTGGTGCTACGGCAAGACCAAGCCCGCCGGTGTCACGGCCGCCTACAAGGCCGAGGCGCAGATCGCCATCAAGTGCTCCATGACCGGCGGATCCGCCGGTGCTCCGTGGATCGCCAAGTACAGCAGCACCAAGCGGCTCGGCTACATCAACGGTGCCACCAGCCTCATCGGCGACTCCGACGGCAACGGCCGGTACGACTTCAGCACCTCGCCGTACTTCGACGGCGAGACCTACGCGGTCTACAGCAAGGCCGCCAACCTCTGGTCCGGCTCGATCCGCTGACGCGGTACACGCCACTGTTCCAGGCAGCGGGGCCCGGCTTCCGGCCGGGCCCCGCGCCGCGTTCCGCCCATATACGCGTGCGATCCTGCTGGGCCCGCGTGCGAGCCGGCTACGCCGCAGGCGCGAGCTCCCTGGTGCGCTGGACCAGTGCCGCGACGCTCGGGTCACCGCTGAGCGGCTCCAGCCTCTTGCGCAGGTCGGCGACGTACGACCGCGTCCGTACGGACTGCAGGCCGGCCGCCAGGTCGAGCGCGGACGTGCCCACCCTGCTCGCCTCCTCGGCGTCCCCCTGCAGGGCGTGGGCCGAGGCGAGCAGGGACAGGTTGAACATGCGCCCGCGCACGTACCGACCGTCCATGTCGAGCGACCGGCGCGCGTACCGCACGGCCTGCGCCCCGTCTCCGAGATCCCTGAAGCAGTGGGCGTACTTGGCCGCGAGATACGCCTCGTCGAAGTACCGGATCCACTCGGGCTCCTCGTCCGGACGGCGGCGGTCGAACGCCAGGTCGGCCTCGTGGAGGGCGAGGGCGCAGGCCGCGCCGTCGGAGAGCGCCGCGTGGGCGTGGGCCTCCAGCACGTACGCCTCCGCGAGCAGCGAGGGGACCTCCGCGCGGCGGGCGGACAGCTGCGCCGCCCTGGCCAGATCGAGGGCATGCCTTGGTTGTCCTATATATATGGCTTGGTGCGCCATGCCGGCGAGGATCTCCCCGCCGAAGCCGTGGTCGCCCGCGCCGCGTGCCAGGCTCAGCGCCTGGATGAGATGGCGCTGCGCCAGGCCGTGCTGCTCCAGGTCGTAGGCCATCCAGCCGGCCAGGCGGGTCACCTCGGCCGCGGCCGAGGCCAGCGCCCTGCCCGTGGCCTCGCCGTACACGCCGTCCTTGAGCAGCGGCGCGACCGCCGAGTCGAGATATTTCACGACCGCGGAGCGCACCCTGCCGCCGCCGAAGCGGTTGTCCAGCTCGCCGAACGAGCGGGTGACCTCGCGGATGGCGGCGATGTCGGGCGCGCCGACCTTGCGTACACCGGCGGCCTCGGGCTTGCCTTCCATGGGAAATGTGAGCCAGCGCAGGGCTCCCGCCGAACCCGCTCCGACGGCGAAGGCGGAGTCGAGCAGGAACCTGCGCCTCTCCATGTCCGCCCTCCATAGTGCTGTCACGGTCTCGACACCCTCCTGCCACGAGTGAGTGAATTCCTGTCCGAGGTCGAGGGGCGTGGCTCCCCCCGCCATACCGAGGTCCTCCGAAGTCACCGGCCGGCCGAGTTTCAGTGCGAAGATCTCCGCGAGGAGCGTTGGCACCGGATCGCGCGGCTGCTGGCCGCCCATCCAGCGCAACACCGAGCTGTGGTCGTACCTCAGCCCTGTGAGGCCCCGCGCGGCTCCGAGGTCGTTGAGCCTGCGGGCCAGACCCTTGTGGGAGAAGGCCGCCTCGGCGATGAGGTGCCGGAGGAGGAGGTTGGGCTCGCGTCGCATCGCTCTTGACCCCCAGGAGGCTTGCACGGATGGAAATGGCTCTCCGGTCGCCGCAAGCCCCCTGCGCACACATACGCCCTTCGTGCACACCCTTGTCCGGCAGGTAACGGAGGGTTTTTGTTATAGCACGATGCGTGACATGGTGTGGGAATTCCCAAGACTTGACCCCAGGAGCGGTACCTCATGACGAAGGCAAGCCTTTTCGACTGGGATGTCTACACGGGCCACGAACCGGCGGGGTGGACGGCCTGCGGGGTCACGGCCACCGAGAAGCTGGCCGTGGAGAGGGTGAGAACGACCTTCGCGGCCATGCCGTACGGCACGTGCGCGTGGGCGGAGATCATCCGCGTACGGCTGGACCCCGCGCATCTGGCGCCCCGCGAGCGGCTGGAGGTCGGGCGGCACGTGGCGGTACGGCTGTGGGACGGGGGGGTCGTCTGGTCGCTTCCCCGGCGTCGCGTGCATGCCCTGCGCCGCCCGATTCCGCGCAGGCCGCCGGCCGCGGTCAACTTCCTCGACGACTTCGGCGGCTCGGCGAGCCCGCCGCACGCGTGAAGGTGGCCCGGGGCCCGCTCGCGGCGGGCCCCGGTGTGCCGGTCTGGCTAGATACGGGCCACGCCGTCGAGGCGGGCCTGGCTCGCGACGGCGGCGACGACCGCGGGGGCGACCCGCTCGTCGAACGGGCTCGGGATCACGTAGTCCTCCGACACCTCGGCCCCGACGACGGCGGCGAGGGCGTGGGCGGCGGCGACCTTCATGTTCTCGGTGATCGTCGACGCCCGCACGTCGAGGGCGCCGCGGAACACCCCGGGGAACGCCAGCACGTTGTTGATCTGGTTCGGGAAGTCGGAGCGGCCGGTGGCCACGACGCGGGCGTGCCTGCGCGCGACCTCGGGGAGGATCTCGGGCGTCGGGTTGGACAGGGCGAACACGATCGAGTCGCCGGCCATGGACGCGACGGCCGCCTCCGACAGCGTGGAGCCGGACAGGCCGATGAAGACGTCGGCGCCGGCCAGCGCCTCCTCGGTGGAGCCGGTGAACCCGCCGCGGTTGGTGTCCCTGGCGAGCGCCTCCTTGTAGGGGTTCAGGCCTTCGCGGCCCTGGTAGATCATGCCCTTGGAGTCGGAGACCGCGATGTCGCCGATGCCGGCGTTCAGCAGGATGCGGGTGACGGCCACGCCGGAGGCTCCCGCGCCCGCGACCACTGCCCGCAGGTCGCCGAGGGAGCGCCCGGTCAGGCGGGCGGCGTTCTGCAGGGCGGCGAGCACCACGATGGCGGTGCCGTGCTGGTCGTCGTGGAAGACCGGGATGCTGAGGAGCTCGCGCAGGCGGTCCTCCACCTCGAAGCACCGGGGGGCGCTGATGTCCTCCAGGTTGATGCCGCCGAACGAGGGCGCGAGCCGCACGACGGTCTCCACCAGAGCGTCGACGTCGGTGCAGTCGAGGCAGACGGGCACGGCGTCGACGTTGCCGAACTGCTTGAACAGCAGCGCCTTGCCCTCCATCACGGGCATCGCGGCGGCCGGGCCGATGTCGCCGAGGCCGAGCACGGCCGTGCCGTCGGAGACCACGGCGACGACGTTCGCGACCCAGGTGTACTCGTTGACGAGATCGGGCTGGTCGGCGATCGCGGTGCAGACCCTGGCGACGCCCGGCGTGTAGGCCAGCGACAGGTCTTCGGCGTTGCGGACCGGGACGGTCGATCGGACCTCGAGCTTGCCGCCGCGGTGCATCGCGAAGACGGGATCAAGATCGAGTGATTCGAGAGAAGCGGAGAACGGCGTGACTGCCACAGCGACCCCTGTGTCGTAAGGACGGATTCCTTCGGTAGACGCCGCAGGCGAACGCAGGCCCAGGCTTCTGTAGCCGCCCGGCGGCCGTCGTCGTTGACGGTCGTCTCTTGAGGGGGTACGGGGGTCACCCGTTGCTCGATTGTGCCACATGTCGAGACGCCTGCCGATGTCGGCTCCGCCACAGATCTGGCGGCGAACCCGGACCGTCAGGCACTCCCAACCGGACATATCTCTACTTTTCCCCCTCAATAGCTCATACCCGTAGCGAATGGTCTCGATACCCCCACTTCTACCCGTGGTGTTCCGGCGTCCGACCCGTACCGGCGCCACCGGCCACCCCGTCCAGCGCCCTCTGCACCGCCGCAACCCGCGCCACCGCACCCGTGGAACATCGGTGGACGCCCCGTTTCGTGTAATACTCGATATCCCGACTCGTCTCTTACAGCGGGTGGAATTCCACAGTGGACCTGACCTCATACGCCGAGCTGGCGGTGCTGCTGGTCAACGGCGAGGACGCGCTGGGCTCACTAGAGGGCGCCCGGCGGTTCCTCGTCCAGGCGGGCCGCGCGGGACAGGCGGGCCGCCTCACCCGCGCCGACCTCGATGTGCTGCGCGAGCTGCGCCGCGAGCTGGCGGCCGTGTTCGCGGCGGCGGCGCGTCACGACGAGCAGAACGCCGTCGACCGGCTCAACGCCCTGCTGACGCGGCACCCCGTCCATCCCCAGATCTCCCGGCACGACGGCCAGCGCTGGCACCTGCACCTCACCGAGGGCGGCCGGCTCTCCGACGAGTACGCCGCGGGCGCGATCATGGGGCTGACCGCGCTGGTCACCGAGCTCGGCGTGGACCGGCTCGGGCTCTGCCAGGCGTCCCCGTGCCGCCGCGCCTACCTCGACACCTCCTCCAACCGGTCGCGCCGTTACTGCTCGGAGCGCTGCGCGAGCCGGGCCAACGTGGCGGCCTACCGCGCCCGCCGCCGTGACCTCAGCGGCCACCGCGCCTGACGCCGCCCGGCCGCGCGCGTCAGCGCGGCCGTACGCCGTGCCTGACCGGCCAGTAACGGAGCACCACGCGGCCGAGCACCAGTGACGGCGGCACCGCGCCGAAGTCCCAGCTGTCCTTGCGCCCTGGTGCCCGCTGGTTCTCGCTCTCCAGCCACCAGCCGTCGCCGTCCCGCCACGCCGCCCGCTTGACGATCATCGTCGCGGGGTCGCCGGGGAGCCGCGCGAGGACGAGATCGCGGGGTCGCACCGCCGCGCCGCGGCGGACGACGAGCCAGTCTCCCGGCCGCAGAACGGGCAGCATCGAATCGCCTTCGACGCGCACCCTGATGAACGACATCCCCTGCCATCTCCGTGAATCAAGGCTAGTAAGTTGGGCACTGGATAGTGCTGCCTGTTATCAGCATCAAGGAAGGAAACCGATGCTCGCACGACTGTTGCGGCCGAGCCATGTGGCCTCCGCGCACTGCGATCTCCCCTGTGGGGTGTACGACCCCGCCCAGGCTCGCATCGAGGCCGAGTCCGTGAAGGCGATCATGCAGAAGTACGCCGACAACGACGACCCGGTGTTCCGTGCCCGCGCTCTGTCGATCAAGGAGGAGCGCGCCGAACTGGTGAAGCACCACCTGTGGGTGCTGTGGACCGACTACTTCAAGCCCCCGCACCTGGAGCAGTACCCGCAGCTCCACCAGCTTTTCTGGGACGCCACGAAGCTGGCCGGAGCCGCGGGAGCCAAGGGCACCGTGGACGTGAGCAAGGCCGACGACCTGCTCGGGAAGATCGACGATATCTCGAAGATCTTCTGGGAGACCAAGGCCGCCTGAGCCGCGCGCCCGTTCTGGCCTCGCGCGGTCGCCTTTCGCGCGGGGCCAGCGGCTTTCCTGAGGCCAGGGGCCCGGCAAACGCGCCTGGATGTCAACGAAAGGACAGCGGGACGTCAGGGAAACCGGCCGCATTTCTGCAAGATCACGACTATCGGCGCGTCCCAGTCCTGCAACACGGGGCACGGGGCGGTAAGTTGCTAATCAGCAGCTCTGTGCGAGGAGGAACGTGACCGACGAGACAGCGACGCGTGCCGG